>CALIZS010000001.1 GCA_938028565.1 uncultured Atopobium sp.
TGCATATCTTCAGAAAGCACATAGGCGCCCTCGGGAAGCTTTTGCAAATCCATTTCTGCTGTATCACGAGAAACGGTTGCTTGAGTACAGGCAAAGCCACGATCTTTAAGCATGTCAACAAGATCGCGCTGCGTACGGATGGACTCGCTGCGAACAAGCTCACGAATCACGTCCTGTCGAGCATTTCTATGCTTCACGACGCCTTCTTTCTTTATGCGGCTCACTCACTTTTGAAAACAAATGATAGTGAGTAAAAGAATATCCTTAATCAACCCTTATGCGCATGCCAAACCGCTAAACGGTGTAAATAACCCGCTCGTCGGTCGGAATATTGCATTCACCGTTTTCTAAAAGTATTTATGCACTTCTCGCCGTATGATTCATCATGAGTGAAACTATTTTTACGGCTTGGAGGCCGCCATGCCCCTGAATGATTCACCTGATAGAAAACAAGGCTCCTACGGAGATCCTGCAATGCGTCGCCGTCCTCCACAAAATGGTCGTCCTCCTCGTGATGGCGGTTTTTCTGATAGGCAGGCAAGACGTCGCAAGAGAAATACCCTTGGTTCGCAGGCCATTCTTTTTAAGAGACAGTCTCTACTACATCGCATTGATTCTCGTACGAGAACCTATATTGTTATTGGACTGGCGGTTATTGCAGCACTTTTACTGGTCTTTATTGTGTCGAGCTGCGTGCGTGGTTGCGCTAAAGAATCTACTCCAGAGGTAGAGGTCAATTCCGTTGATTCTCGTGTTGCTGTGGGCACTTCAGAGGAGCTAACCAAAGCACTTGCAGCAAAGCTTGATCAGAACAAAAACCTTGCGTGGATTGCAGAACACGCTGATAAATATAGCGATAAAAGCCTCATTGAGCTGGCGCTCGCCCACCCTGAGGCTATTGATTTTGTTGCAAACTATCCCGATTCTGACGACAAAGCCAAAACCTACGACGATTCAATCACCAAAGGCACAGCTCCACAGCTCTATACCTGGGATTCCAGGTGGGGCGGAGTCTCATATGCCGGCTCTGTAATTGCCACCAAGGGCTCTGGTCCCACTGCACTCTCTATGGCATACATGGGCCTTACTGGAAAGAACAACTGGACTCCAGCAGATATTGCGGGCGCTGTTGAAACAGCTAAAGCAGCGGACACCGACTCTGGAATGAACAGATCATTTCTCGAGAAGAACCTGGGTGACCTTGGTCTTGTTGCCGAAAGCTATAGTATTTCGGCCGGCAATATTACCACGCTTCTTGACGCCGAAACTTACCTACTTGTTGAGGTTAAGGGTAATACGCTAAGTTCAGATGGCGCTCACTGGATTTTGGTAACCAGCAAGAACGATGACGGCACTGTAAACGTTCACGATCCTCTATCTCCTGAGGTAAGCGCACGTCCATGGGCGGCAGAAACTATTGCCAGCGCTGCAAACGCCCTATATACCGTGACGGTAAAGGCCGCGGAGTAAAAAACCCAGCATCCACAAAAGGTGAATGCTGGGCTGGACGGGTTTCTCGCCAAAGAATTGCGTGGAAAAACGTTTTAGAGGTTAAGGCGAACTATGAAAGCACCTTCTGTGCAGCCTCGATAAGCTCGGCGATGCGTGCCTCGGCCTCTTCGCGAGTTTTACCGTTGGCAAAGAGATAGGCCTTGACCTTTGGCTCAGTGCCTGATGGGCGGAAGATGACCTTGTTGTCTCCCTCAAGCCTGTACTCAATAACGTTAGATGCTGGCAGTGTCTGAGGAGCCTCTTTCTGCAGGCCCGAGACGCGAGGCATTTCTGCGCACTCAGCATAATCAGTTACACCAACGACCTTGTAATTGCCCACCGTTTCCAGTGGATTCTTACGCAGGCTGCTCATAATCTGAGTCATCTTTGCAGCGCCCTCAGCGCCTGGATAGGCAGCGTTGACAACGCCATTGAGGTAGTAGCCATAGCGCTGGTACAGGGCATCCATTGCCTCGTAGAGGTCCATGTTGCGAGCGGCGTACCAAGAAGCCATTTCAACGCAAAGCATGGTGGCAACGATTGCGTCCTTATCGCGAGCGTGTGTACCAACAAGATAGCCGTAGGACTCCTCAAAGCCCATGAGGAAGCGATCCTCTTCGCCGGCATCCTTGAGCTGGTCAATTTGGTCGCCGATGTACTTGAAGCCCGTGAGCACACGGCGCATCTCAAAGCCGCGGGCACGTGCCAAGACGTCGGGCATTGCGGACGATACGATGGTGGAAACAGCTACCTTATCCTGGGGTTTCTCGCCACGCTCTTCAGCCATGGTAAGGAGCCAGTCCATAAGCAGGACACCCATCTCGTTACCGGAAAGCAGCACGTAATCGCCGTTATGAGGGATTGCAGTACCCATACGGTCTGCGTCAGGGTCGGTTGCAACCAGAAGATTTGGCTTTACCTTGTCAGCAAGCTTGAGGCCCAGCTCAAGTGCCTCACGGAACTCTGGATTTGGATAGGAGCATGTGGGGAAGTTTCCGTCTGGCTCTGCCTGCTCTGGCACAACGTCAACGTCATTGACGCCAATCTCCTTGAGAATGCGCGTGACACACTCCATGCCTGTACCATTGAGCGGCGTGTATACAACCTTGTAGCCGTCGGCAGCCTTAAATCCTGGAATAGAAACGCGCTTGATAGCCTCAATAAAGTTGTCCAGAACCTCTTCTGGAGTCCAAATGATCAGGCCCTTCTCCAGGCCCTCTTCAAAGTCCATAGGCTTGACGTCAAAAGGATTAACGCGTGCGATGTTTGCAGAAATCTCTGCTGCAGCCTCGTCAGTTATCTGACCACCGTTATCGTTGTATACCTTATAGCCGTTGTAAGGCGCAGGGTTGTGGCTTGCAGTAAGCACGATACCTGCGGAAGTCTTGAGGTAGCGGACGGCAAACGAGAGCGTTGGGACAGGCTCAATACGTGGGTAGACATATACACGGATACCATTAGCTGCCAAAACTCCGGCTGCGACCCTCTGGAAATCCTCACCCTTTAGGCGAGAATCCCTGGCAAGAGCCACCGTAGGATTCTGGTAGTGAGCATTGAGGTAATCCGCAAGACCCTGGGTTGCCTGAGCAACAACGTAGACATTCATGCGGTTGGTGCCAACGCCAATAGTGCCACGAAGGCCAGCGGTACCAAAAGCAAGCGAACGATAAAATGCGTCGTAGAGCTTATCTTCTGCTTCTGGTTTAGCAAGCTCACCGAGCTCTTCTACCAGGTCTTCTTCGGTGACGTTTGCACGCCAGGACTCAAATGCTTCCATAACTTTTGCATCCATAATGACTCCCAAACCTCAAACAGCTCTCTGTATTTCCTTATAAAAGATACTACGCGTATTTTAAGCGAAAAATAACAGATGATTTAGGACATTATGTATGAACTTCCGCTCTTCGGTGAGTGGAGGGTGGTGCGGGCTGCAGACGCGCTGCTCACAGCCACGCACGGCCGAGGGACGTCTCCGGGAAACACGCAGCCGAGCACCCACGGGTTCTTGATGTATTTTCTTTTCCCCAGCCATTTGGCGAGAAAAACATGGGAAAATGTTACGTCAGTATGTATTCGATTCCTACGGGCGAAAGGTGTCCCGATGTCTCAAGAACTTGAGTTCTTTGCAACGTGTCCAAAAGGCTTTGAGAAGCTTCTTGCACAGGAGCTAGACGGCCTGCGCATTAAAAAGGTGCGCCCTCTTGGCGGACAGGTTGCGTTTTACGGCTCACTTGCCGATGCTTACCGCGTCTGTTTATGGTCTCGCCTCACGTCTCGCGTCATTTTGGTGCTTGATCGCGTTGGCGCTGCAACTTCAGACGCTCTCTACGAAGACCTCTCTCACATTGCTTGGGAAGACCATATTGGTCCGCATGCCACCATTGCAGTCAGCGCTCACGGCACAAATGACCAGCTCAGAAACACCAACTTCATTGCTGTCAGAACAAAAGACGCTATTGTAGACCGACTTGCAGCAAAGCGCGGAAGCCGTCCTATGGTCAACACGCTTGCGCCTGACGTAACTATTGTCGTGCGCGTATCACGCAACCGTGCCACAGTTGGCATTGACTTTGCTGGTGAGGCGCTCTTTAAGCGCAGTCTGACTGGCGGTCGAGGGCCGGCACGTGAGTTTGCGCCGCTCAGGCTGGACTACGCTGCTGCCCTTCTGTACCTGCAGGCGCAAACTGCCGCGAGTGCATCGCTCTTCTCGCCAGACGCGCCGCTGCCGGCGCTGCTGTTCCCGGGAGCGGGCGCGCTTGCACAGGAGGCAGCGGGCATGGCGCTGGACGTGGCTCCGGGCATCTTGCGCGCTCGCTGGGGCATGACGGGTTGGGCTGGCCACAACGACGATGCCTGGCAGGATTTGCTTGCCGAGGCCGATGAACGTGCCGAGAAGGGCCAAGAGCGCCAGGTCACTCTCTATGCAGCGGACCCTCGCCCAAAGGCCAAGGAGGCTGTGCTTTATACGCTTCGTGCAGGCGGTCTTAAGGCGGACGTGCAGTTCTTGGCAGCTTCTGATCTGCTAAAACATGCAGAGCACTTCACGGGCATTGTTGCCGATCTCTCGTGGACCAAAGAAGAGCCTACACTTCAGGGCTCTGCTTACTCCACGCTTGGACTTTTTGCGGGACAGGCAAGCACGCTTCTTACCAGCGATACAAATACCGATACGGTACTCAGAGCAACTCCATCGCAAACTCTCTCCGTCTATGTGGGTAACTCCATTGCTACTATGCGCTCCTACCCAGCCGCAATCGCAGAGGAAGCAGGTGACGGCGAAGCTGATGCCACTGCACCAGCAAGCAACTCTGAGTCAACCTCGGTTCCCGCAGGTCCCACTGTCATGGTTAACAACCAGCCGGTAAGCGTACTGGTTCCTGCATCTGATCAGTTTGCTGCACGCCTTACTAAGGTGGCCAAGCAACGCGCCAAGTGGGCTCGTAAAAACGACGTCTCGTGCTACCGAGTCTACGACGCTGACCTGC
>CALIZS010000002.1 GCA_938028565.1 uncultured Atopobium sp.
GTAGAGAGCGTCCTGCTGGCTTTGAGGTTGAAGCTCCCCTGCCATGCATTGCGCATGAGCTGGACACTCACGGCATTGACTATGTCTACCATTACTTTGATCTGACCCGTGCGGTTACCTTTGAAGAGCTGCCGCTTGTGGGCATTCTTGCTGAGGCGCTCGGCAAGCTTGATACAGCATCACACACCGCCTCTGAGCTGGATATCCTTATTGAGAGCAACCTTGGTCACCTCTCGTTCTTCACTGATATCTACGACCAAGACACGCTTGACCAGGCACATCCCGCCTTCATTGTTGCCGCAAGTGCCCTTGCCGAGAAAACCCAGGGACTTGCAAGCATTCCTTCCGAGGTTTGGTCTAGCACGCGCTTTGATGATTTGAGCCGCTTAAAGAACATCTTGATTCAGCGTCGCATTGCGCAGGAGCAGTACTTTGTTGGTGCTGGTCATACTGCAGCGCAGAATAAGGCTTTGACCGCCTACTCTGCAGCTAGCCGTGTAAACGATGCACTAGCAGGCGTTGGCTTCTATGAGTACCTAAAGAACCTGCTTGCCAACTGGGATGAGCGCGCCCCTCAACTTGCAAAAGACCTGGATGCACTCACCCGCAAGATGTTCCGCGCAGACAACGTTACGGTCAGCTTTACTGGCTCCGCTCAGAGCCGCGAGGCATTCTGGCAAGCAGCGGGAGACCTCGGCCTTACGAATGGCAACAAATCGCAGGCAGGCAACGCTGCGCCAACGCTTGTTGTCCCTGAGGGTAAGCTGCAGCACGTGGCGTATATCATTCCTTCAAACGTCTCCTACGTTGGTCTCTCTTATCCAAACGTTGCCCATGCAACCAATGAACAGCAGGGTAACTGGCTTATTGCCACCAGAGTTCTGGGTCTTGACTATCTCTGGAACGAGGTTCGCGTCAAGGGTGGCGCTTATGGCGTCATGTTCAGAAACTCCGTCGCTGGCCTGCAAAGCTTTGTCTCCTACCGAGACCCCGCGCTTGACGCAACTTTCGACCGCTATGTTGGCGCAGGTAGTTGGCTCTCTGAGTGGACTCCAGACGCTGACGAGTTTGAGGGCTATGTAGTTGCCTCTGTGGCAGGCGTTGACGCCCCTGTTCCCGCTCGAATGCTTGCTCGCAGGCAAGACATCGAGTACTTCAACCAACGTGATCCAGAGCGTCTTCTTAAGCTTCGCGAGAAAATCCTTCACGCCCAGGTTGAGGACATCAAAGAACTGGGAAGCACCATGCCTCAAAGCTATGACGACCTTTCGGTTGTTGTCTTTGGCGCTAAGGAGGCCATTGAAGCCTCCAAGCTTGATCTTGAGGTTGTCGATCTCTTTGGCGGCCAGGAGAACTAGGTCTGGTAGCTGAAACAAAAACGCAAAAGCCCTGTCATGTACACACATGACAGGGCTTTTCTTGTGAGGTATGAGGTGCAGCCAGACGTTCTTCTCGCCAAGCAGTGCGCTCAGCCAGGGGCCTTACTCGCTTCTCAGCGCCTGAACTGGATCGGATTTAGCTGCTCTACCTGCTGGAATAAGACCTGCAAGAAGCGTCAGGACAACGCTAATCAAAATCAAAATAAGTGCTCCGTTTATCGGCAAGATCACCAAATTGTCCACGTTAAACATGGCTTTGACCACAGCATTTGCGGGCAAAATAAGCAGTTGTGTAATGCCAATGCCCATAACACCAGAGATAAGGCCTTCAATAAACGTCTCTGCATTAAATACGTTGGCAATGTCTCGCCTGGAAGCACCAATGGAGCGCAGGATACCAATCTCCTTTTTGCGCTCAAGTACCGAGATAAACGTAATGATGCCAATCATAATGCTGGAAACAACAAGCGAAATAGATACAAACGCAATCAGCATCGCCGAGATCATATCAACAATTAGCGTGACAGAACTCATCAACGCACCAACAATGTCGGTATACGTAACTACCTTAGACTCTTCACCTGCAGCCTTTGCATCAGCGTTGTACGTATTAAGAATTTCAACAATCTTCTCTTTGCTTGCAAAGTCTTTAGGATAAATATTGATTGACGTGGGCTTATTA
>CALIZS010000003.1 GCA_938028565.1 uncultured Atopobium sp.
AATATAATGAATGCAATCCATCTGGCAAATAAAGAATGCAATAAAGATATCGAAATGTCCGTTAATAATATAATTCAGGCAGTTAAGATATTAAATAGAGAGGATCTTTAAATGGTGAAAAGACAGGTGTTTTTTAGCTTTCATTATGACAATGATAACTGGAGAGCAGGACTGGTTCGTAACATGGGAGAAGTGGACTATAGTTCTACTTTTTCTGATAATGATTGGGAAGAAGTAAAAGAAAAAACTGAAAGCAAAATTAAAGAATGGATTGATGAACAATTACAAAAACGGTCATGTTTAGTTGTTTTAATTGGTGAGAAAACTGCAAACAGAAAGTGGATAAATTATGAAATAACAAAAGCATATAGCTTAGATAAAGGTATTGTGGGAATTTATATTCACAAGCTGCAGAATTCATCCGGAATGCAAGATGAGAAAGGTAAGAATCCGTTTGATTACTTATCAATAGGTGATAAAAAATTATCAAGATATGTTAAATGCTTTGACTCAACTTATTCATCAAGTAAATATGTTTATAGCGATATTAAAGATAATATTGAAGCGTTAATCGAGTATGGAATAGAACATAAACCATCAACTTGGCTATAATTCTAGTAGGAAGTATAGGAGAGATAGTTTATGAATGGAATTGATAGAGTTACTTTGTATCGGAGTGTGCAAAGTATGTTGAATAAAGACAATAATCAATTACAAAATTTTATTTCTGAACAATTTGAAGAATCTTTTAGGCTTACCCTTTATCGACTTCTACAATTAAATATTACTATACTTATTGGAATTGAAGATAAATTTTTAATCAATTCAAAAAATATTGAAATTGATCAATTGGATTTAAAAGAACTTTATATTAGTAATTTAAATATATTTAATACAGAATACGATTTTGATGATGAAAAAAATCTTAAAAAGCTAGAAAGTTTTAAAGATGTTATCGATAAATCAAAAGATAATTATTATGCATTTAATTCATTAATAAACCTATTAAGCGATATAAATAACTCAATCATAAATCAATTCAAGGTAGATGGTAACATTCCTAACGGCAACCGGGGAATGTCTTCTTCTTCTGATTTAAATAAAGTATTTTTATCTCACGCCTATGACGACAAGTTATATACACTGTCTCTGTTTATTTTTATGTTAAAAAATCATATATTTTTATATGTTGATTGGATTTTTTCTCCAAATTTTAAAAATGGAGTGGATATAAAAAGTAATTTGTCAAAGCATCTTTCAGAGTCAAAACAATTGCTATTTTTGAGAACCGTTAATAGTGAGTTTTCTATTCGTGGTAGTGGAAATATACGTGGATGGTGTTCCTGGGAATTAGGCACTTTCTATACATTGAATAAAATGCAAAGCGATGATAAGTATTATATTGAGCTTTACAAGGGAAAAAATAATCAACAAAAAAATAAGCAATTAGATGGAATCAAGCCGTTAAAGGCTATTAATAATGGAAAATTAGCATAAAAGTTTAAATATAAGTTTTCAAAAATTTTAACGTGAATTTAGAAACAACAGCATTACTTCTAATACTGTTTTGACACAAAAGTTAGTCATGCCCTAAATGTTGGTATCAGGCCACCTTTAGAATCTTCTAGCATTCTAGCGTATTCTCTTACGCCACGGGTATAAGGACTTCCCGGATGAGCAGTCGTACTTTTTCTACAGCTTCAGGAGAAACTGGTCTGTGGGTTATCGTCTATATCTTACCATCTGCCTTTGTCCTGTACATCCATAAAACGCTTTTGTGCTATTTATTGTTCATGTCTACGTAGATTGCTCCTATAAGTCCTCTATGGTCGTCAGAGATGTACAGGAGACACTTGTGATACCACAGCGTCTCAGATCAAGGAGAAACTCACGCCAAGATGTTCTTGACTCAGTGTCTACACAGTCAACGCCTCCGAATTTACGTGAGCCATCCAGACACAGCACAATAGCGGGAATGTCAGCCTGTGAGCGCACATGATTGCTTACGCGACATTTAAGATAGTTACATCGAGCGCTCAACTCTCCAAATGCATTAAGCCTGAGAGCCTGGCACTGATACTCGCTCCAACCGCGCCCTCGACTCCCTTGGCTTTGCTGTCGCTCGCCATTGCTTCCATGTTGACGTTGCCGCCACTTCTTATCTGGCAGTAATCCGTCGCCGACCCTTCATCGAAGTAGACAATTTTAACGATATCGCCAAGCATTAATTCACCCAATCCGATTTTGCCCAGCACACTGTTGTAAACGATCAGCGTCTTGCGTGTCAACTTGCTTTTAGTATTCCAGGTTCCTAGCATCTTCTCCCAGAAGGCGATTGAAGATGATGCGCAGGTCCTCGTCATCGAGGTAGCCACCCTCGAGGCAGCCGCGGTCGATTGCATTGAGCATCGTCTGCTCCTTCTCCTTCAGGCGGTCGTAGATTACAGCATCGAGGGATAGTTCTCTGCCGTTGAGCATGAATTTCTCACGCATGAAGTAGTAACGTGTCTTCTGGTCATCAGATAAGCCCAGGCGGTGTATGCGGTCTTTAGATTGTAGTAGGTGCACTAGGTTGTAGCTGTACTCAAAATATACCGCGTCGTGGCACACACTGTGCAGGGAGACCGACTCGGCGAGTGTCTGCGGGTTGGTTACGAGCACCTTGAAGCGTCCCGCACGGAAGTCGTCCAGAATCTCGCGTCGCTCTTCCTGAGGAGTGGCGCCGTAGATTGCCTTGGCGGAAATACCCATGGCGGCGAGGTCGCGACGGAGGTTGTTGATGCTGCGGACGAAAATACACCATACGATGACGGGGCGACCTTCGGCGACGATGCGCTCCACCAGCCGCTCGCACACCATGAGCTTCGAGCTCGGGCGACTTTGCTCGATCGCCTCGTAGAACGTCTGCGAAAAGTCGACGTAGTCGATGTCTGAGTAGTTGTCGCCGACCTGGTCGAGCACATACTCGAGATCGCCTGGGTCCACGGCAGAGCAGAGCATCTCGGGATCGCTCTCAAGCTGCAGGGTGCGTATAATCCTTGCGAGCGCGTTGGGACAAGATGCGTACAGTACACGCAGCAACGTGTTCTCGTCAGGTGTTGCCTCGACCTCTACGATCTCGTCGGGTTCCGGGTGTGGCACGCCGAGCTCGTCTTTGTTCGTTCGACAGAAGAAGGGCGCCAAGCTGTCGTTGAGGCTTATCTGGAGGTCTGCATCGGGCGAGCGGAGCTCGCCCGGCTCGTAGCCGAAGAACGTATCGTAATCATCGGGGTACAAGATGTGCAGCAGGTTGTAGATGTCCTGGTAAGTGTTCGGGATAGGCGTTCCCGTAAGGGCGATCACGAACTTAGCGCCGTCGGCTACCTCGAGCGCGGCTTCCGCTCGCCTGCCGCTGATGGCCTTCACCCGGTGCACCTCGTCGAACACTAGCAGGGTCTGGTCGGGGATGATGGAATGCAGCTCCTGCACGTAGCCCGAAAGCGACTCGTAGTTGAACGTGAATAGGTTGCATGCGCCGCTATCGAGTGATAGCGCGTTGCGCCTGCGCTCGGTCGACATTGCCGCTATGGCGGGGTCCCCCAGCGAGAAGCAACGCAGCGGCAGCTTCTCGCCGAAGGTGGCGACCCATTCCTTTTCCCAAGACTCGAAGCCGTTCTTGGGGCAAACCACCACGATGCGCCGCGCGAGTCCTAGGTGGCGCAGATAGGCGAACACGCCGAGTACCGTCGCGGTCTTGCCGGCACCGGGTACCGAGAAGTCCGCTGCGCGCCCAACTGTTGCCATGAAGAAGGCGTCGAGCATCTGCCTGTCGCGCAGGGAGCGCACCATCGAGGCGTTCACCACGTCACGGAATTCCCGGAAGCGCGGTCCTAGCTTGGGGTCGTCGGCGATGCATTCGACGGTCTGCGCCTTGATGGCTAATCCCACCTCGGAACGCTCGTGGATGTAAGTCTCACCAGCATTCACGAAGGCGTCGAAACTCTGGTCCACCGCGACCTCGACGCCGTGGCTGTCGGCCTCCATGATTGCCTCGAGCATCTTCTGACACTCGCGCAGGCCCATGCCGCCATCGAGCAGGATACGGTCACGGTCGGTGCCGTCGACGGCGCTTGCTGGATAGTATAACCAGGCGCGCCATGCGGTCGAGGCCATAAACACGTCAACGTCCTGTCCCTCGATGCGCAGGTACATGCCTGGCCGTGCCTCGTCGTAGCAGACGACGACCCTAGGCGCGCTCATCGATCTCACCGATCAGCTCTTCCACCTTGTCGGCGACGGCTACGAGGTTACGGCGCACCTTCTCGAGCTCATCGGGTCCCAACACGTCGAGCATCTCGGGAAGAATCTTCTCAAGCTCGGAGAGACAGTCGGCGGATTTCTTGGCGGGCGTATCCATGAGCTTGACGCGGCGCACGGTCTCCCTTGCGCGGTCGCCTGCGCGCTGGAAGCTATTAACGAGATTGGCATCCGAACGCAGCTCGCTCACCTTCTCGCGGGTGAGGGCGTCGGGACCCATCTTCTCAAGGAGCTCGGACATGGCCTGCTGCTCGACGGCCTTGAAGTCGGCCTCCGCGTCCGTGCCCGCCACGCTTCCAAAGTCTCTGACGTATCGGGTGATGTCGCCCTCGGGCTGCACCACCATGTTGGCGAACATGAGTCGCTTGACGAGCTGCTTGTCGCGTCTGCTGTCGTACTTTTTCAGCACGCGGTCAAATTCTCCCAAGGGACCGTCGACCTTGAGGGTGCGAGCGAGGTGGTATTGCTCGGGAGCCTGACAGAATTCGAGGAACTCCTCCATGTACTGGGCGCGGTTGACGAGCTTTTTGACCTCGGCCTCCTTCATGCCCGTCGCGTTTCCGTACTCCGCGGGAGTGATGAGGTGGTTCTTCACTACGTCGCGGTATACGCCGACGAGGCGGTCGACGGGGTCGTACGTCACCTTCTCCTCTTCGCCAATCTGGATGGCGAGCTCAAGCAGCTTGATGCGCTTGGGGTCGCTGCCTGTGGCGTCGTCGAGGATGGCGGCCTCGAACCAGCCCGCCTCGCTGTTCTTCCGCGCAAGGCGGCGGACGCAGGTCAGGCGTCGGTTGCCGTCGATGACACGCCCGTCGTTGAGCACGATGCCCGGCCTGAGCTGGCCCTGAAGGGCGATACTCTTCTCGGTTTTCCTGAGCGCGCCGGGGTTGCTCTCGACGATGAAGTCCTCGATGACGTCGTTGTACTCGTCGAGGCCGAGGGCGAGCAGGTCCGCGCCTTGCGCAGAGTTGTATTCGCTCACCCAAGTGGCGATCCGGTCGTTCTGATCGTTGTAGAACAGAAGGTCACACTTGATGCGGTAGATGTCGAAGTCGCGCGTCACGTTGTCGATGGAGTGCTTCTCCTTGCGCCCCGTCGGTAAGACATTGCCGGTTGCGATCCCTTCCTCAAGCAAGCTCATTTCGTACCTCCTTCTTCCATGCCTCCATGGATGAGTAGTATACGTCCCCGATGTCGTCGTAGTAGACGTCGGAGTTGTATATGGTTGTGGTCAGAAGCGTTGTTGGGCACGTGATGACCAAATCGCTTGCTAGCAGCCTTGGCAGGTCATCGCGCTCGATCCCCTCATTCTGGGAGACGATCAACTCGATGAGGTCAGTTGCGGAAAGTCGTCCCTCGCTGCCAGCTATGAACACCTTTGTTCCGGCGAGCGTGCAGCTGCGCAGGAGCCCTCCTGCGTCGAGCAGGCCCTCGTAGAAGTCGTCGGGCATGTCGAGCCCGTACAGCGGATGCGTGGCGGCGGCGCCCGCGCGCAGGCTCGCCACGGTGAAGGGTTTGCCTTCGGGTGCGTTCGCGCTCACCGAGGAAGCGTACGACTCGATGTCGGCCATTCGCGCGCCCAGCACATCGTGCAACCGCGTGAACAAGATGTAGCTGTCTCCCTCGTAGACAAGCACGCGATGGTCCGAAAGCAACTGGCGCAGTACGTGGCGGAAGGCGGGATGCTGCCACACGGCGTCCTCGAACCCGGCGTCGCCCTTCGCAAAGGATGGGTTTTCTACAATCAACCGCGCGAAGTGGTCTTTCGGGGCGCTCCCTTCTCGAAAGAGCAGGTCGTGGTCTTCGTAATAGCCTGCATCCTTGATGCCTCGATCAAGCGCTTCGGGCGGCTCGTCGGGGAACTCAAAGGCGAAGCGTTGGCGCACGAGACATCCATCGCAGATGCAGCCGGCAAGCTCCCTGATGAGGAAGCCCTTGACGGTGAGCGCCTCGCGTTCGGCGTCGCTCGTCTTGGGCACATCCGCACGGGAGGCTGGGGCGTCCGTCGAGCATTCAGCGACCTCGACGCCAATCCACTCCGAGAAGCTCACGTCTGCGGGCTCGGCGAACAGGTCGAGCCATATCACGGCGATGCCAGCGCTGAAGCCGTATTCGCGCTCATATGCTTTCGCTACGACGTTCCTAGGCTCATCCGCATGGCGCTCGGCGAAAGCGCGCACCTGGCGGCGGCGGTCAACCTTGCCGAACCCGACGGAGAGATGGTCGCCCAGGATGACGCTCTCGTCTGCGTTCCAGAAGACCTGCTTTAGCTCGTTATAAAGTGCGGTGGGCGTGGTGATTCCCGTACGCCTCAGCTCACTGCGTGAGGCGCGGAAGATCAGGCGGGCACATAGCTCGGTGTCGTCGCGCCGCACGGCATCCACTGCCGCGCGTGCCGCCTCCGCACACCTGCCCTGCAGGGTGCCGTCTTTTTCCGCCATGTATTACGCCTCGCCCAGCTTGGACCCGAAGACACGCTCGACGTATGTGTCCAGCGTGCCCTCCTTGGCAAGTTCTGCAGAGTCCGCGATCTCGAAGTTCGAGTCGCATCCTTGTCCGACTTCGTCGTTGAAACCCAGGATGAAGTGCGTAGCAATCTCATAGATAATCTTGGTGGGTGCGATACCGAACACCTGGTGCTCCAGGATATGGTCTAGTCGCTCGCGGTCGTCTGGGAAGGCGGCCTTCATGTCCTCGCTCCGGTACAGGCGCTTGATGATCTCGGTGATGTAGAGACCTGACTTCATGTACAGGTCGACGAAGGTGTGGCTCGGGTCGTCGAAGCAGCCCGGGTTCTCCTTTTCGAAGAGGTCCAGCATTTCGACCACGACGTTATGCGGCGTGAAGATCTGGTTGGTCTTCTGGGGCGGCACGTAGTCGAAGATGTCCTCCGTTTGGGATTCGTCAAAGTAGTTTGCCAGGCGTTCGCGCAGCTTGATAAACTCGCTCACGGAGTCGTTGAACACCACCTCGTCGAAGAGGTGCCCGACGAAGTGCTTAACCTCGCCAGTCTTGCCATCGGTGTAGTCGCCGCCGTCGCGCAGGAAGCGAAACTCGTCCACGGTGATGCTCGTGACGTCGAGGAAGACGTCGGCGGGGATTACGGTGTCGAAGTTCGCGAGCGTCGTGTCCCCCTCGCCATAGGCCATGAGGAACGATGGGATGGTGCGTGAGAAGCCGCGCAGATGGGCACGCACTCTGTCCTCGACGCCCTGCTTCTCGTCTTCCTTCTTCGCCGTCTCTATCTCGCGCACCACCGTCTCGCCGGCGCTCTGCACGAGCTCCTCGCGGGAGTCCTCGAGCTTTTGGGCGAGCGCCTGGAACGCCTCGGCCTTCTGCTCGTCATGCCGTTGGTTCACCTCGGTGCGCTCAGCCTCGCTGGATGCCGCCTTGAGCTCGTCCTTGCGCGACTGTTCGATGCGGCGCGCCTGGATCTGGTAGTCGCTGACCTGGCGGTTGAGCTGAATGTCGGCGTCCGCCTGGACCTTGCGCTCGATCTGCTGCTGCTGTCGCGGCTTGAGCTCGCTGTCATAGCTCTCCTTGACGGTCTGCACCAAAGGAGTGGTCACGCTCTGCTTGAAGGCCTCCTTGAGGTTGTCGAGCATCGCTCTGTCGTCGTCATCGGCCTCGTGGGCCTTCGCGATGTCGTCCACGTGGCTCGAGAATCTGACAGTGATGTCGCCGTAGACCTTCGGCCCGAAGATGTCCACGGCCTTGCCGACGACCTGCTCGTCGGGGATCTCGACCTCGCCCTCGTCGTTGATGGAGAGCTCGTCGGCCGTGGTCTCGTCGATCTCGACCTTGTTTTTTTCGGCGTTCTGCGCCCTGCCCTGCTCATAGGGATCGAAACGCTGGATGATCTCCACGACTTCTGCCGGCGCGCGGAAGACGCTCGCGATGTTCTGGAACAGGAAGTTGCTCATGAAGCCGCGCTTCACCACTTCACGGGCATAGATGTGCCTCGGTGCACTGAGCACCTGTTCGGCATCGAGCTCGACCATCTGCCCCTCGTCATCCTCACCGTAGACAGGGAAGAAGTTCAGCAGCTGGCGGATGTTGTGCTCGCGCGTCTCCACGTCACCACCGCCGCGCGCGGTCTCGCCGTACAAGTCGTTGGCAAACTGCTCGAAGATGGTGAGCGTGCGCGCCGGGTCGAAGTCGAAGACGTAGGCGTTCTCCTTGCGCGCGTAGTTGCCGCCGCCCAGGTCAAATAGGCACGGGTTCTGGCTGCGGAAGGCCGCCTGCATGTACAGTGCGGGGCTCGCCATGTTCGAGAGCATGAGCACGGCGGTCCACTCCGGCACGGTCACGCCCGTGGTGAGCTGGCCGACCGAAAGCGTGATGGTCCTGTCGTGGTCCTTGATCGCGCGGCGCACCTTGTCGAGCGACTTCTCGTTCTCGTCGTCGGCGTCGATCTTGCCGTCGCCGGCGGCGAGAACAACCTCGTAGTCCCCGAAGACGGGGTGCGCCTGAAGTTTCTTGGCGAGGGTGCGGGCGGAGTCTACGCGGTTGAGCATCCAGAACGTATGGCGCAGCTCGTCGCGCAGCTCAGGCGTCGAGAACGGGAACTTCTCCTGCGTGGTGAGCGCGTCGAGGAACTTGTCCACGTCGGCGTCATGCACGAAGCCGCCGTTCTGCTTGGTCGAGAAGAACTCGTTGAGGTCGAAAGCGAATTCTGTCTGCTCGCCGTCGATCTCCATGCCGCTGCGGGCCTCCTGCTCGACGATGTCGCTCATCTGGTAAGTGAGCAGGTTGAGCTTGGGGAGGTTGGCGTAGGGGTTCGGCTGCTCGGAGTCGGCCGACCAGTCGCGCTTGGCCTGCTGCTCGTCGGCATAGGTCCAGTTGTAGATGGCGTCGTCGGCGAACTTCTCGTTGGCGATGGCCTTGAAGGGCGTGCCGGAGAGGTGCAGCGTGAAGCAGCGCTTGATGTGGTCGAACACCACGTCTGTCTTGAAAGTGTCCACGCCCTCGTGCGCCTCGTCGATGATGAGCACGTCCCAGGTTAGGTCGGCCACCTCGTCGAGCTTCTGGTACACGCCGCCGAAGCGGATGGAGCCCTTGAGGTCCTGAAGGCTCACGAACTCGATGAACCCCTTGGAGCCCTCCGGGTCGTTGCGGATGGCGCGAAGGTACTCCTCGCGACTGAGGCAGTAGGGCTTGCCGGTCAGGGCATCCACGCCGCTGATGAAGCGGTAACCGCCCTCCACTCCGACGAACTTCACGTAGTCGTCGTACCAGGAGTTGGCGATGGCGGGGCGGTTGGTGACGATGAGCACCTTCTGCGCGCCGATGTCGCGGCACAGGTCGTATGCGGTGAGCGTCTTGCCGAAGCGCGGCTTTGCGTTCCACAGGAACTCGCCGCCGTGCGCGCCGCCCTCGTCCCAATGGGCGCGGGCGAAGGCTTCCGTTTGCTCCACGGCGCGCTGCTGCTCGTCGCGCAGGGTGTAGGAGGCTGCGCTGGGTGCGTCCAGCACGCCGTCGGTGTCGCGGAACCGGTAGAACTGCTGGTGAGACTCCTCGCCGCTGATCTTGAACCATTCCTTCTTGGGTTCGCGCTCGACGCCCTGCTTCTCGAGATATGCGTGGAAGTCAGTGTCGCGGAACGTGCCCGCGCGGTGCTCCCACGTGGCGTTGCCGCTCCACTCCAGGTGCCACTGCACGTCGGCGGTGTGCGTCTGTTGCTTGATGCGCTCGCGCACGTCCTGCTCGGTGTAGCCGATCTTGGTCCAGCCGTTGTGGCGGGCGATCTCGGGCGTGGTGTAGGCATAGATTTGCGGCACCGCGGGAGCAGTGGTCTCGATGATCTGGGAGATGTCGATGCTCGCCATGGCTAGTTCATCTCCTTCACATGGGATTCGATGAACTGAATCTCCTCGTCGTCGAGGCCGTACTTCGCATAGAGCTGACGGTCGATGTCGGCAACGGACTGCGTCCAGTCGATGTCGGAGGCGGAAGTGAAGTCCTGTAGGGGAATTTTTGACCACGTAGCTTTTGATTGATTATTCTGCGTGGTCTTCATGATTCCCAAAAGGGCTCTTAAAAACTTGGTTTGAATATATTTATAGAGAGATTCCGCTTCAAACCCTGAATTTAAAGCGCCGATGCTGATGAAGGTCTGAGTGTGCCCAATCAGAGGTCGTCCTACCAGGGGTGTTGATAGCACTTCGCCAAGCGCGCCAGACCCATTAGCTCCAGGAATGATCACTTTCCATTTTTCCAGATTTGCATGCTGCGCAAGATACTTCTTTTTTAAATACTTCTGTGTGCGTTGGTTGTTTTCACGTCCGTAAATCCCAACATACAAATCACCGTCATCAGGTCGTTCGAGATGAAATATTTCTGGATAGCGTCCAAAAACGCTAGATGCCACCGCTTTCGCATGTTGTTTATCGGTTCTTCCGACAAGTTCGGGATTCTCGAGAAACATTACCTCGCTAAACCTATAGCTGTCCGGACTAAAAATCCAATCACCTAAATTTGACTTCTGCAGTTCTTCGGCCTGATTTACTTTTGCGTATATGGATGAAAGCTCCGCAAATGGGATGAAAGTATCAATGCACTTATATTTCTTGTGCTCATCGTGATAGGTTATGACAACCCCGCCTTTAATTTCTGTGTTAGGGAAAACAGAGTTACTCTTAGGGAAGAAACCCATTATTTTTAGATGCTCGTCTTTCAGCATCTTCTTATTCCACGCCGATGGCGTTGCTCCTTGATTAGATAAAAATCTAGCTGGCGTAATTAGCTCAACGCAATCTGCAACCTTATAAGATTCGTCCATGAATACATGGTATATGGGCTTTGCTTGATTGTTGCTCGCGCTTTCAGTTTGATACGGGGGATTGCCGATTACCGCATAGAACTTCTTTCCCATAGCTGCTGCCTTACCTTTCAATGTGGCGAACTCGAAGGGTTCGTCATTCTGCCAGTCGTATATCACACAGAGGGGAACCGTTTCCTTCGGCTTCCATTCTTCGGTCTCTTCGGTTGTTATGTCGGGGAATACATCATCGAATAGGTTGGGAAGTGACGGTTGTATAGGCTCAGGCTCAGGCTCCTCGAACGTCTCCAGGGTTGACTCCACCTCGGCGCCCATCTTGTTGGTGGGTACAGCGTCGGTAAAGCCGTTCATCTGCCAGATGTTCCAGGAAACGATCCACGCCGCTCGCTCCAACTCATCTTGCTTGGGGTCCGACCCCCAACGGTCGCGTAGATGCTCGGCGAACGTCTCAAGCACGTTGATGCGAGCGATGAGCAAGTTGTCGCCCTGATACTCGAAAGCGTATGTCGCTCGCAGCGCGTTGAGGGCGCAGCATACCCATTTCTTGCGTGTTTTGCTCTTTTCAGTCACGATGCGAAGCTTGCGATCAAGGAAGCCCACACGATTACCTACAGGCAACTTATCACCCGTCACAGTATCGTAGCGCGAACAAACAAACGGAGCCTCGCCGCACGTAATCTCGAGCCGAGGTGCCTCCACGTAGGCATGCCAGCCGTGCCTTTTCAACTTGGGGAACACCACCGGCTCCTCCGTGACCGTCCACGTTTTGGTACCATCATCCGCAACGGCTTCGGTATTGAAGACATTACGACGACCGAACCAGACCTCGTCCAGGTCATTGTTCATCTGGTTGCACAGCCAGGATGGAGTGAACACCTCGGCGCGGCTTTTGGTGCGTTGGGATTGCTTCTCCTGCTCTTTTGCGATGCGCGGCTTAATGACGCCGGAGTTCATGCCCGTGATCTTCTCGACGGTTATCTCGTCGTCACCCATATAGCCGTCACCCAGGGCCTCGTACTCGTTGTCGGCCCATATGATGTTGCGCCCCGTCGTGCGGTCGCACAGCAACGTCTTGAGAATGAATGTTGGGTATCGTCGGTCAAAGGACTCTATAAAGCCTTCGACCGGTATTTCATGAATTGGCTCGGTCACGGGCTATTGTCCCTTCTTCGCGAGCTCTTCGATCATGCACGTGCGCACGAAGGCGGAGAAGCTCATGCCCCGCAGAGTTGCTTCCTCCTTCGCAGCGTCGCGCAGGGTGTCGGGGATGCGCAGGGTCACGGAGACTTGGTCGCCGTTCACCAAGAAGCTCCTGATCTCGGTCTCGTCGGGATTGCTCTTGATGAGCTCCTTGTAGCTGTCGGGCATCTGCGCTCCCATCGCTCGAAATGCAATACAAATGCGTTTGCAGCATTATAACGCAGCGGTACGACGTGGCACTGGGAATGCGAGGACAGCCGATGTCCAGGCTTTATATGAGCGTGGACGGCGAGGGGAGCCCCGATTGGGCTTAGATGGCCGCTTTCGTTTGGGTCCTTATCTCTCGTTTTCGCGAGGTTTGGCGTTTGCCCGCTCCTCCTCATAGAGAACCTTGTTCTGCGCCTCCAGGATTGCGCGGCGTTCCCGATGCGCTCGGCACACGTCTGGCTTATCGACCTTAGGGCCAGAATCCCCTCGACGTCGAGCGGGTCTAGCTGATCGGCGTGCGCCAGGGACTCAAGCAGCTGGTCCAGGCCTCTCGCCAGTCTTCCAGCATCTGCCACAGCGTCGAGCAGCTCACAACGCTTGTCTTTTTCGTTGATGCCCGAGGTGGTTACCGAAAGCGGAATCGTTTCGACCTGCACGTGCAATGAGGACACGTGTTGCTATGGCCGCTTTTGCAACTACTACAAGCAAACCGAACAACATGAGCTTTCTCAAGAAAGAGCGAAGGGGATTCTCGAGTCTCTGTTCTAGCTTGCTAGGGGAGAGTTCTGTGGAGATCTTCTGCCCTGCCCTCCCTTGAAATATAATGTCCACGTGGTCATTAGCTCCTGCAAGCAGTTTGTCGTGATCCACTGTGACCCACGAAAGAGCCTCGGATGGCCTGAAAAACCGTGACTTAAATTTGACCTTATGGATTTGCTGCAATTTTTGAGACTGGGTGTAAATAGGACAAACCGGAACAAACTTCGGCAAACCGAAACAAACTGGAGATAGTTTCTAACCATTGAGTGGGAATAAGATCCAGTAGGTATTATTTAGTTGCAGTTTTAAATTAGCTCCTCGATTACGATGCGAGGAGCTTTTTTACTAATAATAAATCATGCATGAAATCACGATATCGTGATATACTTATACAAAAGAAAGGACACAGATGCCTACACTTGCAAGGTTTTACGGGATAGTTATACGTATGTATTTCTTGGGCTCAGAGCACAATCCGCCTCATATCCATGCGATTTATGGTGAGGATACTGCAGCTTTTGACATTAATTCGGGTGAGGAGATTGATGGTAGTCTGCCGACTCGCGCTGCTGGTATGGTGCGCGAGTGGATAGAGATTCACCAAACTGAGCTTCTTGATATTTGGGAGACGCAAGAATTTAAGAAAATCGATCCGCTCGTCTAAAGGAGGCAGACTATGAAATTTAATAAGGTAAAAGATGTCTCTGCCCTGACTGGCTTAAAGTTGAGCGTTCAGTTTACTAACGGAACTACAAAAATCTACGATGTAGCTCCACTTATGCATCGTTTCCCGGTCTTCAAGACATTGGAGGATAACGAATTGCTGTTCAGAGAGGTAGAAGTTGATCAGGGCGGCTACGGTATTATCTGGAACGATGACCTTGATCTCTCTTGCGACGAGTTGTGGGAGAACGGAGCAGAGGTTGCGACGCCCTTTGATGGACTCATATCTTTTTCGGACGCTAGTGAGCTCTGGGGCTTAAGCGAGTCAACTCTGCGTAAGGCTGTTGCATACGGCAAAATAGTTTCAGGAGTGGATGCTCGCAAGTATGGTAAGCAGTGGATTGTTGACCGTGAAGCTATGTTGCGCGAGTATGGCAATCCTGCGTGCTAAGAGCTGCAAATACTCAATTTAAGATACTGTCCAGATCGGGGCATAGTATGATATCCACAGTTCCAACGTTATTGTTGCGGCTGGTGGAAACGGCAGGAGGATTGACATGGCGAGAACTATCCGGTTCTTTCGTCTATCGCGATGTTAATTCTCTTCATAGAGCTTGTCCTCCTCGTACAGCTTCCGCAGATCCACCCCGTTCTCAAAGAGGTTGATGTAATCGAACACGTTGTGCACCCAGATTGTCACATCGACAACGTGTTCGTACGGCACCTCACGGCCATCCCAACCAGTCCTGATATCGAAATAGGCTCCGGTACTAAGATAACTGGTCATAAGGCCTCTTTCATCAGTAGGGAACGTTCCAGACATGTCGAAAGTATGTATGATCTGGTCTCCATCGATCTGGCCTATGAGAATCCCTGCCCAACGCGGGTTCGCGGGTAGAACGGCCAGCGGACCGCAGCCGCAGCTGGCGCGAACCGGGACCCGCCGCGGCTCCTGAGCGTTGGAGGCATCCGGCGCATCGACTCGCACAGCGGCCTTGACCGGACTTGGATCTGATGGTATAAAAGATTCAAATTCTGGGCTGGCCGAAAGGCCCTGGTCCACCCAAGGGCGGGGACGTTTTCCCCGCCATTTTTGTATCCAAAGGAGAACGGTGGCCGAGCTGAGCGTCTTCATCGACGAGTCGGGCGATTTCGGGCCCTACGAGCCCCATGCCCCCTACTACATCATCACCCTGCTCTTCCACGACCAGGGCGTCGACATCTCCAAGCAGATTGGGCACCTGAGGCGTCACCTCGCCGAGCAGGGCTTCGCTGAGACTCATGCTATACACTCCGCCCCGCTCATAAGGCGCGAGAAGGACTACTCCGGGATGGACTTGACCGCTCGGCGCAAGCTGTTCAGGTCGCTGTTCAACTTCATACGATTGTGCGAGATCTCGCAAAAGTCGTTCGTCTTCAAGAAATCCGAGTTCCCGGACCACGACAAGATGGTATCCAGGATATCGCGCGAGGTGAGCATATTCCTGCGCGATAACCTTCCCTTCCTCCAGAGCTTCGACAGCATCATCGTCTACTACGACAACGGCCAGAAGGAGATCACCAACCTGGTCAACACACTCTTCAACGCGTTCTTCGAGGCTGACGTCAGGAAGGTCTTCCCATCGGACTACAGCCTGTTTCAGGCCGCGGACATGTTCTGTACGCTCGCGCTTCTGGAAACCAAGCTCGAGAACGAGGGCTTGAGCAACTCGGAAACGGAGTTCTTCCTGAACGCGAGGAACCTGAGAAAGAACTATCTAAAGCCAACCGCTGCGAAAAGGATCTTTAACTAGTTGTCCGTTTCCTCACAGGGCGGCCTACCGTGACCGGCGAAACTTCCCTGCCTCGCCCTGAAAAGATGCGACCCCGGGTTCGGTCACATAGCACATGGATACCTGCGTGACTCGCCCAGGGGCAACGCCCCAAATGGCTGTTTTTTGCATGAAAGATAAAACCCTGGGTAGCTCATGAGTTTGATTTGTCTTCAAAATCATACAAGGCTCTGAACTGCGAAAACGCAAACGAGAGACCTCGGGGACAAAAAACGTAAACTCAGAGGGCGTGAGTTTGCCCGTGAGTTTATATATTTGTCCCGAGATTGTCCCCAAAAGCGCTCAAAAGCCCAGGTCACGGGATTCCGACCTCGGCGGCACTCGAAAAATGGCGCACCTTGCATACGCAGGCCCAAACTTCAGACTTTCTCAATCATTGAGTGGGAATAAAGCCTAGTAATATATCCTTCATCATTTAGTGATAGACGTATTATTTCTTTACTTAAAGTTAGTTCATAGATATAGAATAATTTTTTGTCTAATGTTATCCGTATTTTGCCTCTGCGCTCTATGAGCTGTTTTGTATGTCGTCGTTTACCTCGGTGTCTAAGTCTTCTACGTACAGACTGTACACCTGGAAGTTCACAGTCTAGTTTTCCTGAGTGTATGGCTCTATATATAGTGCTACAGCTGACAGGAGCGTAGGAAAGTTCTAAGTGTAGTCTTCCTGCAATCTGCTCAGGTGAGAAGTGGCGGCTACAGATAAGAAAGACAATACGTGCACGAAGGCTTGGATCATCTAGTAGTGTCCGTTTCTTGCAAGCCTGGCGTCGAACATCGGTTTTTCTCTGGGCAGTCGAGGCTCTGTAACAAAGATGCGCCACTCCAATGATTGACCAACCGTTTCTTTTAATCTCCCGTGAAATACTTGATTTGTTCCGTCCGAGCTTACGAGCAATCTGGCTTATACTTTCATGATTTTTCCACCAGACCATAATGTCTTCGCGCTCTTCAATGCTAAGATGGCTATAGTGACCCATGGAAATCCTTTCAATGAACGTTGTCGTAAGCGCCATTGTAGACCCATGGGTCACTACCTTGTCTTTTGTTGTTGCACTTGCAATGAGAATTCAAGCCGGAAAAGTGCGCCAAGTCTGAGCGATTTGCCGGTTTTCTCATCATGTCTGAGTAAGTTTACTCAGACATGATGCACTTTTCAGGCTCACAATCATGAACGTAACGCTAAGCCGCACACAAAAAACCGCTGGTACGTCGTGTACCAGCGGTTTTGTTCGTAGAGCTTAGCGCGCAGCAAGAACGCGCCTGGCGAGAAACCCGGTGGTCTAGCTCCAGGGATCGCGCTCAAAGAGTGGCTCGCTCACGGGACGACGATCTGAATACGGGTCGTAGCCGTCATCATCCTCGTTTTCTGCGCGAGCAAACTCCGGGTCAACAACCTGCGCTTTCTTGGAATCCGTGTCCTTGTGCGCGGCGTCCTTGCGTGCTGTGACCTGCGGCGTAGCCGTTACAGCAGCGGCAACCTGCGTCGCGGCCTTCGCAGTAGCCGTTGCAGCAGCTGTGACCTGCGGTGTAGCCGTCGCAACGTCCTCGCGTGCCGCGGTCTGTAGCTCGGGTTTCTCGGCCTTGCCAGCCTTATCGCACATGTGCAGCCTCACTTACTTCTTGCGAGCAACCAAGTTGCCGTTCTCGTCAGTATCAACCAGAACAGTATCACCCTCATGCAGCTCACCTGCAATAATCAAGTTTGCTACCTGGTCTACAACGCGACGCTGAATGAGTCGCTTCAGAGGACGAGCGCCGTAAACAGGATCCAGACCGTCAAGGGCCAGCGCCTGCTTAGCAGCCTCAGAAAGCTCCAGCGTCATACGCTCGTTAGCAAGCCTACTACGAACATCCTTGAGCTGAATGTCCACGATGCGCTCGATGTCCTCAAGACCCAGAGGCTGGAAGATTACCACGTCATCGATACGGTTCAAGAACTCAGGACGGAAGGAGCTACGCAGCGCCTCCATAACCTGCTTTCTGGACTCCTCGTTGAAGCCTTCCGCGCCGGCACCAGCAATGAACTGAGAGCCAACGTTACTGGTCATGATAATGATGGTGTTCTTGAAGCTCACTACCCTACCTTGACCATCGGTTAGGCGACCATCGTCCAGAACCTGCAACAAGATGTTGAAGACGTCAGGATGAGCCTTCTCCATCTCGTCCAGCAAGATGACGGAGTACGGATGCCTACGAACTGCCTCGGTAAGCTGGCCGCCCTCGTCATAGCCTACGTATCCTGGAGGCGCGCCAATGAGACGCTGGACCGAGAACTTCTCCATGTACTCAGACATATCAATGCGGATCAGCGAACGCTCATCGTCAAATAGCAGCTCTGCCAGCGCTTTTGCCAGCTCGGTCTTACCCACGCCGGTTGGGCCCAGGAAGAAGAAGCTGCCCAGAGGCTTGTTTGGATCTGCCAGACCTGCGCGAGAACGGCGGACTGCTGCAGCAACTGCGGAAACAGCGTCGTCCTGACCAATAACGCGCAGGTGAAGCTGGTCCTCAAGGTTCTTGAGCTTGTCCATCTCGCCCTGCATCATCTTGGATACAGGAACGCCGGTCCACGAAGAAACTACCTCGGCAATCTCGTCTGTGGTGACCTCTTCCTTGAGGATTCCGCCGTCTTCCTGCTTGGCGAGAAGGGCCTTTTCTGCCTCATCGTATTTACGCTCAAGCTCTGGAATAGTGCTGTAACGAAGCTCAGATGCCTGCGCCAAATCACCCTCGCGGGTCACGCGTTCCATCTGCGTCTTTGCGTCCTCAATCTGGGACTTCAAGTCCTGTACCAGGTCAATTGCGCCGCGCTCGTTCTGCCAGTTGGCCTTCATACCATCAAGCTTCTCCTGAGTTGTAGCAATCTCTGCGCGAAGGTTCTCCAGGCGCTCTTTAGAAGCAGCGTCCTCCTCTTTCATCAGAGCCTGCTCTTCGATCTGCATCTGAGTAAGCTGACGATCAACCGCATCAATTTCTGCTGGCATAGAATCCAGCTCCATGCGAAGCCTTGATGCCGCCTCATCTACCAGGTCAATTGCCTTATCTGGCAAGAATCGGTCAGAAATGTAGCGGTTAGAGAGGTCTGCTGCCGCAACTAGAGCTGAGTCCGTAATACGGACGCGGTGGTGCTGCTCGTACTTCTCCTTAAGGCCACGCAGAATAGAAATGGTGTCTTCAACAGAAGGCTCAGAGACAAGTACGGTCTGGAAGCGACGTGCAAGAGCAGCGTCCTTCTCGATATACTTGCGGTATTCATCCAGCGTAGTAGCACCAATTGCACGGAGCTCGCCACGAGCAAGCGCTGGCTTCAAGATGTTACCAGCATCCATGGATCCCTCGGAAGCGCCAGCGCCTACGATGGTGTGGAGCTCGTCGATGAAGAGGATAATCTGGCCGTTAGACTTGGCCACCTCTTTTACCACGCTCTTCAAGCGATCCTCAAACTCACCACGGTACTTTGCGCCTGCTACCAGGGCGGACATGTCAAGCTCAACAAGCTCTTTGTCGCGCAGGGTACTTGGAACGTCGCCAGAAACAATGCGCTCTGCCAGGCCTTCCACAATTGCGGTCTTACCAACACCAGGTTCGCCGATAAGAACAGGATTATTCTTGGTGCGGCGGCTCAGAACCTGAATGGTACGGCGAATCTCTTCGACGCGACCAATAACTGGATCAAGCTTTCCTTGGCGAGCAAGGTCGGTCACATTGCGACCGTACTGCTCCAAAGCCTCAAACTGCGGTTTTGCATCCTGAGAGGTTACGCGCTCATCACCACGAAGCTCGTTGTAGACCTCTTCCACGCGCTTAGCAGTAACGCCGGCGTCGCGAAGAATCCTACCTGCATCAGTGTTGTCGTTTGCCAGCGCAGTGAGCAGATGCTCGGAGGTAACGTAGGAATCTCCCAACTTAGTGGCAAGCTTCTCAGCCTCGTTGATAACCTTGAGAAGGTCGTTGCCAATACCAATCTGTGCACCGCTTACCTTTGGAGCCTTTGAAATTGCCTGGTCCACCTGTGCAGCAATTGAGTCAGGATCTGCGCCAATCTTCTCCAAGATAGAACGCAGGTTACGCTCATTGCTGTCCAGCAGCGCCTTGAGCAGGTGTGTTGGTGCAACCTCGGAAGCCTCTACATCACCAGCAATACCAAGAGCTGCCTGCAGTGCTTCCTGGGCGGTTACGGCCCATTTATCTAATCTCATATAATCACCCTCCTACCCCAAACAAAATCGTGCCGGGGACTGAATCTTCATCGGATTCTATATACCCCCAAGCACGACTTTTAATACATATCTAAGCGTGTTTGTAGTAGATTTTCTTATTGAGTTGTACTGAGCTTTTTCGTAGCCAGATGTTAAGCTTTTGCGTCACCCGGCTTTAAGCTTTTGCGGCCCTATTTCGCACCTTATTGCTTCTAAAATTTAGCCTCTTCATAGACAAGATTTTGCTCAGTCTCTATTGTCGAGAAAAACTCATGAGGTGTAAGCACTGGTATATCCGAGCGGACAAAATCTGCCGTGTTTCTTGTGACGATATAATCTGCCTTTATCTTTTTTGCTGCACGCCAAATAAGACAGTCTTCAAAGTCTTCCCACTGCTCAGAAAGCGCATTTGAAATATCTGCTCCATCAAGAGAACATATGTTAATCAGCGGAGATACTTCTTTTAGTATTTCCTGCATGTGAGCAGAGCCGTGAGCCTTAGCACCCACATAATAGAGATCCGTGTATGACTGAGCTGCTATCCATAGCTCAGCGTCCCTAAACTGCTTCATTATGAAAAGCTTTTTTGCATCAGCAACAAACTGTTCCCTACACAAAAAGACGTCCAGCAAAACGTTAGTGTCAATCAAGAGCTTCATAGTCATTTGACCTCCACTCACTAATTGCCTCTTCGTAGGTGCTGCCTCCCAAATCATTCCAAAATGACGCTGGCGCGGGAACTGAAATCTTCCCAAAGAGCGCCGAGAGCTCCTCTTTGTCCTTCTCGCTCAATTGGCGAGAAGATCCTTTGGCAGAAGATTCCAACGAAGCGCTTTCATGAGCATCAGGAAGCCTGCCTGTCACCAGCACATATTCAAAGGCAGCATTAATCAGCTGGGTGGTGTTTGACCCAAGCGATTCGAGAACCTCGGAAACCTGATTTTTAACTTCAACAGGAATGCGAGCGGTTACAATGCTGTCCATATACACTCCTTTACCTAGTTATATCATTGTATTCATGTATTACAACTAGGTCAAGAAGCAAAAAGTTAAACGGTTTCTGACTGGACGTTTCCGTCCTTTAGAACAAGTGAGTGAAAGCGCCTTCTTATTTCAGGGGTCACTTGATGAGACGTCATAATAACCGTTCTATCTTCATCTTTTAGAATCAACTCGATAAGATTTTGAACTGAATCGGCATCCAAATGAGCAAAGCTCTCGTCATAAATCACAATTTGTGGCTTAAACAAAAAGATTCGTGCAAGAGCAAGCCTCTGTCGTTCTCCACCAGAAAGACTGCTTCCGGCTTGATCAATCACATGATCAATTCCGTCTGGATATCTGGTGAGAATCTCAGAAAAGCCCGATTTCGTAATAGCGTCAATAATTTCTTCATCAGTAAAGTCATGGCAAAACAATGTTACGTTATCCCTGATAGTTGCATTAAAAATAAACGTTTGCTGAGAGCAGGGGATTATGAATCGAGCATATTGCTCACTTTTAAATTGCTTGATTGGCACGCCATCCAAACAAATGTCTCCGTTATCTGGACTCAGAGCATCTGTTAGCAGCTTGATTAGTGTTGTCTTTCCGCTTCCCGAACTTCCTTCAAGAAGATATTTTCCGCCACGTTCCAAAGTAAAACTAATATCCGATAAAACTAATTTGTCCTCGTCGTAGCCATACGAAACATGATTGACCGTTAGATTTGTAAAGTGCTCAGGGGTATTTTCTGCCCCACTTTCTGTAGCTGGGGCTTCATTAAGAAGCGTTTGTATTTTAGTAATAATCTCTTTTGCGCTTCTCATATCAGTAATTGAATCACTTATGTTTTGAATAGGATTAGCTATGTAGACAACAAGCTGAGATGCAGCCACCATCATTCCTACTGTCATCAATCCATTAAGGGTAAGAATGGCTCCAATAAAATAAATTCCAATGTAAATAATTTGACCCACAGTAAATGAAAGTAAGCGAGCTAAAGAACTAAAGTACCGAGCACCAAATTTCTGCTTCTCCCAAGCCTGATTCGCACTGCTCATGGCAACCCTCGAAGCCTCTGTTAGGTGAAAGCTTCTAAGCAAATCAAACCCTTCAAGATGCTCATTTGCTGTAGCTATAAAATGCTCAGCTGACTCAGATTGTTCTTTTCGCTTGTTAGAAATGACTCCAGACATTGTGTTAGGTACAAACATCTGCACAGCTACCATGCATAAAATGAACAGTACAAGCCACGGCGAAATAAACAGCAAAATTATTAGGCTTACTACACCAGAAAAGACATCTATCAAGAGATCAATAAAAACGCGGAAGTATGTTTCCTCAAGTAAATCAAGGTCGTTAGTAAGGATCGAGAGCCAATGACTTGTATTGAATGAGTGAAACTCAGGAATTGAACGACTGAATATCTTTTTTATCAGCTCATCACGCAGATGCGTTTGACAACCCTGTATGACTGACCAGCGCAAACGTCTGCAAATCAAGTCGACAATAAAATAGCAGAATATATAGAGGCCAAACCAGAGTCCATCATTCAATGCGTCCGACAAATTGCCATCCATGGCAAGGTTAACGGATTGAAGCATTACAAATGAAAGTGCAATTTCAAACAAGCTACTCAAAAGAGAGAAGACTACAAAGAATATTAGTTTGCTCTTTTGTTGAGCGTAAAGGTATTTAAGCATGTCATCTCCTTTAAAAGAGATTTCGTTTTAAAAAGGTTATGACTGCATGTGGTATTCGGTATTCGGTATTCGGTATTCGGTATTCGGTATTCGGTATTCGGTATTCGGTAAATGGTAACCAAACAAAAAACCAGCTCCCGCGTTTACACACGAAGAGCTGGTCATCTTGCTAGTAGCACTTACCTCGTTGTCTTACAATTCCTTTGGCTGCGTTGGGTCGCCCTCGGCTTTAGCGTCAGAAGGAGCGGAGCTTGGCATGCCAAGCAGGCGCTGCATCACCATCTCTGGGCTGGTCTCGCTATAACGAACAAGCGAGGTGATGCGCTCGCGCATGTGGTACTCGTGGAGCTCATCCTCAAGTACGCGAATGCGTTCACGCAGCTCATCAATAAGATCGTCCTTCTCGAGAGCTCGTTCACGCATATCCAAAATGCGCACAACACCAGCGAGGTTGATGCCCTCGTCCGTCAGCTTTGAGACAAGATTAAGGCGGTCAATGTCCGCGCGAGAATACAGGCGCGTGTTGCCCCTGGAGCGGCCGGGGTTGATCAGGCCCTTCTGCTCGTACACGCGCAGCGTCTGCGGATGCATGCCCGTGAGCTCAGCCGCAACGCTAATCATGTAGAGCGGCTTGTTACGGCCGTCGTCCTTCTTTCGAGCCATTACCGCTCCTCTCGGTAGCTGCGCTCGTCGGCGTCAAGCAGCGCCTGAAGAGCGTCTCGCTCCTTCTTGGAAAGTTTTGTTGGAACTTTAACGTCCACCGAAACATACAGCGCGCCGCGAGTTGCAGGATCCTTTACGCGAGGAGCGCCCAAGTTCTTGAACCTGAACGTTTTTCCACTCTGTGTACCTGCGGGAACCTTGAGTCGCACCGTAGTTCCATCAGGCGTTGGCACATCAACTGAGGTACCCAAAGCTGCCTCATAGATGCTCACTGGCAGCTTCATGCGCACGTCAGCGCCATCTCGCGAGAAGACCGGATGAGCTGCAACGTTGATGGTAACCACAAGGTTGCCTCGTGGACCGCCGTTAACGCCGTACTCGCCGTGCTTCTTGTAACGCAGCTTCATACCATCGTAAGCGCCAGCTGGCACTTTGATGGTCAGTGACTGCTCCTCACCAGTTGAAGGCACGCGATACGTTGCCTTGCGAGAAGTTCCCTTAAATGCCTCGTCAAACGATACGTTCACAGACATAGTAAGGTCGCTACCTGCAACGGGACGGTTTGCTCGCCCACCAAAGATGTCGGCAAAGTCAAAGCCGCCGGCTCCCGCACCAGCACCGCCACCAAAGCCGTTAAAGAAATCGGCAAAGTTGGCGCCGTTTACGTTGGTGGTATAGGTGAACCCACCCTGACGACCACCAAATCCACCTCCAGGAATACCGCCAAATGCGAGCATCTGGTCATACTCTTGGCGCTTCTTATCGTCAGAGAGCGTGTTATACGCTTCCGAGATTTCCTTGAACTTGGCTTCATCGCCACCCCTATCAGGGTGGTATTTAGCTGCAAGTTTTCTAAACGCTTTTTGAATATCAGACTTCGAGGCGTCGCGCTTCACGCCAAGAACATCATAAAAAGTTTTACTACCTGCCATTCAGCACGGCCTCCTCTCTAAAACTACTCTGCCTTACTCAGCTGCGCCATTTGCGGCAGCGCCGTCTGCGGCGTCTGCCTCAGCGCCGTCAGCGGCTTCTGACTCAGCTGGGCGCTTTGGACCGCCGTGAGTAACAACAACCATCGCCGTGCGAATATCCTTGCCTCCCATGCGATAGCCCTTTTGGTACACCTGGGCGACGGTCTCATCATATGCCTCGGTATCCTCAATTTGGCTCACTGCCTGGTGAGATAGAGGATCAAAAGCTTCGCCCACAGGGTTGACTACCTCAACGCCTTCTTTGTTCAGGACGCTTACAAGCTTATTGCATACTGCGGAGACGCCCTCAACAAACTGCTGAGCTGCAGGGTCGGTCAAGTTGTCCGCGTGCTCAATTGCGCGCTCCAAGTCATCAATAACAGGAAGAAGATCAACTACCAGCTTCTCTGTTGCACGCTGGCGCTCATCAAGACGCTCCTGAGCGGTACGACGACGGTAGTTATCCCAGTCAGCCTGCAGGCGAAGGAAGCGATCATTTGCCTCAGCTGCCTGCTGCTTTGCTGCCTCAATCTGGTCAGAGACCGAGTCCAGCTCGTTCTGCAAACGGTCGCGCTCCTGAGCTGCACGCTGAGCGTCAGCAGCAATCTCTGCCTCTGCCGTCTCTTCTCCGCGACGAATTGCCTCAGCAATCATCTCTTCTTCGGTCATCGGACGGCCTGCGCCCGCCGCGCCAGCTGCGCCGTTGGCAGCGGTCGCGTTGCCATCAAGCGTCTGACTTGCGGAACCATCTCCCACAACGCCAACGGCGCCTACGGTTTTCTCACCGTTATTCTCGTTATCAAAGGAAGTGTCAACTTTGTTCTGATTCTCTGTTGTCACTGCCATCACCTCCCTATGTGTAGAAGGCGGCCAAACGTTTCCGTCAGCCGCCTCCGAGTCATATCACATTGTCTACCAGCTACTGCGCCAAGTTACCCAAGCACATATGCCGAGAAACTCAGATTAGTTCTGGTTCTTATCGTCGTCGACAACCTCGTAGTCTGCATCAACAACATCTGGCTCAGAAGGATTGCTTGCTGCGCCGTTGTTGCCAGCGGTCTGAGCCTGAGCATCTGCGTAAACAATCTCTGCGAGCTTCTGACCAACCTCGGTGAGCTTTTCGCCAGCCTTCTTGATTGCCTCAATGTCGGAGCCATCAAGTGCGGTCTTTGCCTCAGCAACTGCCTCTTCAACAGCCTTCTTCTGATCCTCAGGAACCTTATCGCCAAGGTCTTTGACGGTCTGCTCGGTGCTGTATGCCAAGGAGTCTACCTGGTTACGAACCTCAATCTCGTCCTTACGCTTCTTGTCTTCCTCAGCGTGAGACTCTGCGTCCTTGACCATGCGGTCAACTTCCTCGTCGGACAGAGCGGTGGAGCCAGAAATGGTGATCTCCTGGGACTTGTCAGTTGCCTTGTCTTTAGCGGTGACCTTCAGGATGCCGTTTGCGTCGATGTCAAAGGTAACCTCAATCTGAGGGATACCACGCTGAGCAGCAGGAATACCGGTAAGGTTGAACTTACCAAGGCTCTTATTGTCAGAAGCCATCTCACGCTCGCCCTGAAGGACGTGAATCTCAACGGAGGTCTGGTTATCAGCTGCAGTGGAGTAAACCTTTGTGCTGGAGGTTGGGATGGTGGTGTTGCGGTCGATGACCTTGTCAACAACGCCGCCAAGGGTCTCAACACCCAGGGACAGTGGGGTTACGTCCAGCAGCAGGATGCCGGAGACATCGCCGGTAAGAACGCCGCCCTGAACAGCTGCGCCGTCTGCAACAACCTCGTCTGGGTTGACGGACATGTTAGGCTGCTTGCCGGTCATGCTCTTGACCAGGTCCTGAACAGCTGGCATACGAGTGGAGCCGCCGACCAGAATGACCTCGCTGACGTCAGAGAGCTGAAGGCCTGCGTCCTGGAGTGCCTTGGTTACAGGAGCCTTGCAGCGGTCGAGAAGATCGCGGGTGATGCGCTCAAACTCTGCACGAGTCAGAGTGTAGTCAAGGTGCTTAGGACCAGATGCGTCTGCGGTGATAAATGGCAGGTTAATCTGTGCCTGCTGAGCGCTGGAGAGCTCCTTCTTGGCATTCTCTGCAGCCTCCTTGAGGCGCTGAAGTGCCATTGGATCCTTGCGAAGGTCAATGCCGTTATCGGAGTTGAACTTGTCTGCAAGCCAGTCAATAACGCGCTGATCCCAGTCGTCGCCACCCAGGTGATTATCGCCGTTGGTTGCAAGAACCTCAACAACGCCGTCTGCAAGATCAAGCAGGGAGACGTCGAAGGTACCGCCACCGAGGTCGAAGACAAGAACCTTGTGGTCCTGGTCCTTCTTGTCTAGACCGTAAGCAAGAGCTGCTGCGGTTGGCTCGTTAACGATACGCTGAACGTTGAGGCCAGCAATCTTACCTGCGTCCTTAGTTGCCTGACGCTGTGCATCGTTGAAGTATGCAGGGACAGTAATGACAGCGTCGGTTACAGGCTCACCAAGGTACTTCTCGGCGTCTGCCTTCATCTTTGCAAGGGTCATAGCGCTGATCTGCTCTGGAGTGTAGTCAACGCCCTCAATCTCGACAACAGCGCGGCCGTCGGTGCCAGCCTTAACCTTGTAAGGGACAGTCTTAATCTCAGACTGGACCTCGTCAAACTTGCGGCCCATGAAACGCTTGATGGAGAAGACAGTGTTTACAGGGTTGGTGACAGCCTGGTTCTTTGCTGCCTTACCAACAATGCGGTCACCGTCAGCACGGAAGCCGACAACGGAAGGAGTTGTGCGGTCTCCCTCTGCGTTAACGATAATAGTTGGCTCTCCACCCTCGAGGACAGCCATAGCTGAGTTTGTAGTACCCAGGTCAATTCCAAGAATCTTACCCATTGTGAATCATCCTTTCCTATGTACGTGTTCCGTTTGGCGAGAAACCCCACAGGTAGATGACCTGAAAAGGGGCACAAGCTAACCGTGAACACATACTGTGTTTCTGCTTTACGGTTTTGCTTATACCCCTATGTCTGACTTATATACATAATCTAAGTCAGTTTGTAGTAGATTTTTTTATTCTGGAAGCGGTACTTTTATTTCGAAAGTCTTGTAACTATACGGAGTAGTTCCATAACTTTTTTTATCTTTTTTTGACTTTACCAGTAGAGAATCAAACTGAAATGAGTCGCCCCAGCTAAACTCATTATTAAATGAATCAACTAATGTCACTGTTCCATTTTTTAAAATTTGCATCTCTTTATCAGTAACTCGTATCCAGTATTCAACACGTTCGCCAGGTTCAAGCACTTTTTCATCTAGAGGAGTAATTTGAACGACTTCATCCGAACTGTTGCTGGGGGCTGTATATGGCCTAAGGGCCATATCTCCCGAAGAATGTTCTCCGCTTTTTTGCCGGAGCCAAATTTCTTTAAAACTAATACCCATATTGCCAGTATTGATAATTTCAATTTTAAGAAATAAATCTATATTTTCATCCGTATGATACATGGCTTGGGTACTTACGCCAAAACTTACATACCTTTTATAAGGCATCTGAGCTATTTCTTTTTGCGTTTGATTACTTACGCTAAAAGAATAAATTGAAAACGCCAGTGCAGCAACCGAAATTGATACTGTCAGTATGCCGCCTATTATTTTTAGTGCTTCTAATGCTCTGTAGTTTGAATTTTCATCCAACGTAGATCACCCTGTCTTATCTATAATTTACTGATATTTTTTAGCCCTTTCCACGATAGTGACATTTTTATTTAAACACATATCAAATACCACAAACGCTATTTAAAAATTTTGTTATTGCTGAGAAATCATCTGTGTCAATCTGTCTAATAAATTCAGAGCCAATCACCGCTCCATCAGCTCCATTTGAGAGAACTTCTTTTATACCTTTATTATCTTTGATTCCAAATCCTACAAAAGCTGGCAAATCGGAATGCTTTCTTAACCTTTTGATTGTCTCGATATATGCGTGCTGACTTGATAAATCTCCTCCTGTTTTACCTGCAGCAGAGACCACATATGCAAAATGAGTAGATTCACTGATGGCTTGTTCTATCTCTGAATCCGACATAGATTCAGAGAATATTCTTACAATTCCTGAGTAATCATGACGAGATTGAACACCATCAACACAAAGAACCGCATCATAAATCCAATATGGCAATTCTTTAACCTTGAAGTTTTCCAATCCCTCTGCATACGTCATGAGTACAATGCGCGAGGAAAAGATCTTCCTAACTTTAATGAGCTCTTCTCGAACAACATCAGCATTTAGCATAGGCAATGTTAGTTCATGCGTCTTTTTAATTGTCTCACCATCCATAAAAGGATCACTTACTGGGAGACCAATCTCAACGCATCCGATACCGTGTCCTTCAATTTCTTGAAGGACACGGTAGAACATTTCCCAATTCGGATATCCCAGCGGCAAATACAGCGCTAGTTTTCTTGCTAGTTCATTATTCTCATTACCGCTGGAATACTTTTGCATTAGAGATCCTTAGAATGGAAGAGCGTGAAGAATGTAGCCAAGAAGTGGGCCATATACGCAATAGTCGGTCTCAGAGAGAATACGCATGATTGGCTCATAAGATCCAACAAATGGCAGAAGCAGAGCCTGACCAAAAATAAGGATAAAACCATTGGCAAGTGAGCCAATTACTGCACCCCTAGCACCACCATGAGCATTACCAAAAATTGCTGTTGCCGCACCAGTAAAGAATGTTGGAATAAGCGCTGGGAAAACAATAATTGGATATCCAACTGCAGCAAGAATTACCATGCCTACAAGTCCAGACAACAGACTACAAAGGAATCCAACAATCACGCAGGTTGGATAACCTGGGAACAGCAGAGGAACATCAAGACCAGGCTTTGCTCCAGGAATAATCTTATCTGCAATGCCGTGAAATGCTGGGATAATCTCTGCAAGCATCATTCGAACGCCAGTAATAATAACGGTAATCCACATTCCAAAGCTAATGCCCTGAAGAATTGAATAGACCAAGACGTCCTGTCCTCCAGAAATGTTTTCCATAACCCATGCAGGATCTGCAACAATGCTTACGCAAAGGAAGAGCAAAGTCATTACCAGCGTTAGAGCAATAGTCATCTCGCGAAGGAAAGCAAACTGCTTTGGAATTTTGATCTCTTCGAGGTCATGCTCTTTGTTACCAAAAGCTTTTGCAAGATATGTAGAAATCAGCAGACCGGTAGAGCTTGAATGAGCAAGAGTAATCTCTTCTCCACCCTTAACACCCTTAATGCAGTGATTAACATAGGCGCAAGAGAAGGTCATATAGCATCCGAGAAGTACTGAGCCGACAGCAACAATTCCCCAGAAATCAAGTGGTGTGTTGTACTTAAGTAGCGCGGCAATCAGGCCTGCAAAAAAGAATGCTACATGTGCCGAAAGATGAACAAACTTGAATTTTGTAAATCTTGCCAAAAGTAAGTTAATCAAAAATCCGAATGCAAAAATAAGAGAGAGCTCTGTGCCAAGATCAGTCATATATTCGGCGCTAGCTGTGCCAATATCGGTAGCTGGAACAGAACCATTTCCAAAAGCTTTTCCAATCATTGTTGCCAAAGGCAAAAGCGCCATTCCAAGCGTTTGTCCTCCAACATTGACCATTGTGAAACCAATCATCGCTTTAATGGCAGATGGAAGAAGCTGGCTCCATTGTCTTTTCATTGCAATCATTCCGATTACAACGACCAATCCAATAATAAATACCGATTGGCTTAGATAATGATTAACGATATAAAGAAAAATCTCCATGACACTATCCTTCCATCTGGTTAATATGCTGCATTAGCTGATCTTTTAGATATGCTTTATCCATCATGTTATCGATGCGAATTATTGGAACAGAGGTATCTCTCAATGCATCTGCAAAGTCTGATGTGGTAATAACTAAATCGTATGCAGAAGGATCTACAGAACCGATGTCGGACGCGTCAACAGTTCCGTCAATTCCTTCGGCATCTAAAATCTGCTGAGTAAACAGCCTCATCATCATGCTACTGCCTACACCAGCGCCACACACTGTTACAACTTTAATCATAATTACCTACCTCCTACTTGTAATTGCGATTACTTCAGCAGCTTTGTCTGCTTTTAATATCTTCTGAACGTTTTCCTCATCGCTTAGAAGCTCTGCCAAATCTGCAAGTGCATTTAAATGCGTTTGATGATCTATTGCACAAAGAGCAACCACCAACTGAACAGGGTCATTCTTTGGGTGACCAAAATTTACTGGCTGATCGAGGGTAATGAGCGAAAAGCCAATACCTAGAGCACCTTCTTCTGGTCTTGCATGAGGCATTGCGATGCCTGGGGCAATAACAATATAAGTTCCGTTGATTCGGACATTTTCTATCATTGCCTCAATGTACTCTTCCTTTGCAACACCTTTCTTTACTAATAATCTTCCAGCCTCCCTAACTGCATCGTCGCTATCTTTGGCGCAGTAATGCGTTTCAACCAAATCTTCTGTAAGAACTTCTTCTAGCATTGGGCAATACCTTTCTTCTTTATCCTGCTTAGGTAAAAAACCTAAATACTCTTCGAGTTTTTTCTGTAAGGTTATTTCGTCAGATTTACTAAGAGTTACTGTTTGTGAAACGATGGATAGAATTTCATCTGGAGAAATAGTTTTTTCTCTCACTCTAAGAATGTTTTCGATATTTCTTTGATCTCTTGAGTCAAACTGAGGGGAAACTTCAACAACCTCGACGTTCTTATACGTAAAGGGAAACGTGCTGACAACAAAATCAATGTTGTGACTTTCCAGCCATTTCTGTGCTTCATTCGATCCAAAAGTTCCCAGTACTGAAACTTCATATTTGGACTCTAGTCTTGAAGAAACTATTTCGGATGTAGCCACACCAGCATGACAAACCACAATCACCTTAGGTCTTAATTCGACTGGTCTTTTTGTTCTCTCCTGGGAAGCCATGAAGAACATAGTAAGAAATGCAATTTCGTCATCAGAAAAGGAGACTGAAAGTCCCTTTTCCAAAATAGAAATCGATTCAGCCGTCGCTTTATATAAGCCTTCAAACTCATTTACTACATAATCTAAAAGTGGATTATGTACTGCTTCTCCACTTACAGCACGCCAATATGCAGGTCTTAGGTGATTAAGTATGCTTTCAAAAAGTTTTTCGTCATTGGCAAAATTCGACGGTGTGACCAGCTGATCCATTTTATCGATGAATTCAGAAACTAAAATTCTCAACCTGATCCAGTTTTCAGAGATGTAATCACTCATCCCGACAACAGTTGATTCCCTAAATTTTGCTGAAAGGAAATACAGCTCATCCTCTGTAATATCTTCACCATAGAGTTCTTTTAAATTATCTACACATTTATTTACTGCACCGTATTCAGGACTGCCCAGTAAATCCGGTTTATCAATGTTGCAGGGAAGACCGAGAAGCTTATTCCCCTTAAATCTTGCAATGGATACAAGCATATAAGCAATTAACTTTTGCTGAGCATTTTCCGAGTACTCAACTTGAAGACAATTTGATATTTCATCTATTGAAGTTTTTATTTGATTGATTCGTTCACTGTCCTGCACACTTATAAATGCATTTAGATATGGCCAATCTTTTGTTAAGTTATCAGCAAAAAGGCCTCTTATCTTGAGTTCGTTGCCTGTGACTGATACACCTTTAAAAGGAGTAGCCTCTATGCAGAAATAACTTCCAGTGAAACTCTTTTTAATTTCATCCAAATCTCTCTGGATTGTATTTTTAGAAACCCCAATAGCATGCTGAAGTTCTGAAATTGATATTTCTCTTGCCCGTAAGATGACAAGATTGAGAATAACTCGTCTTCTCATTTCTGGATCAAGATAAAAAATATCGTCTTTTTTCACCAGCCCTGAAAACTCAATTTCAACTGGAGCTTCATAGGTCAAAATACCTCTTGCATTTTGAATTGAAGTAAGGCCTTGAGAAATCAAAAGTTGGTTTAAAGTCGATAGGTCTTTATAAACAGTTCGAGAGGTTACATTGTGCTGCGTCGCAAACTTCTCAACAGAAATCTGATCAGCTTCCCGGCACAATATATTAAATAAATTTTCCACTCGACTTTTCATTTTATTTCCACCTCATAATTAGGTTATATGCTGTTTCAAGACCGAACAAATATCATTTGATTCATTCGCTTTGAAGCAAATGGGAAGCTCCTTATATATCAAAGTATTAATCATTTTTTCTGCTCAGTTTAATCTTTCAATCATAAAAACAAGACCTCGATGATTGCTCATCGAGGTCTTGCTCCTCTAGACCAATATTTATTAGCAAGCCTATCCCAGCAGTGTATCCCTACCGTAAGCCTCACGCCATGCGACGGAAAACTCGTCAACAGCAAACTTTGTGCCAGGATGATCCATCATGGTAAACACAACCTCTGGTGGAACGGTAACAGACTGAATACCAGCGGCAATGAGGGCATGAACTTGCTCAACATTTTTGAAGGAAGCTGCAATAACCTCGGTGTTCTCAAATCCCTGAGTCTCAAGCATCTGAAGCAGATCAAGAACCTGACCAATACCATCGCCATAGTTGCACATGCGGTTGACGTAAGGTGCAAGATAATCTGCGCCATTCATTGCTGCAAGAAATGCCTCGTCAGCAGAATAAATAGCGGTAGCAAGAACCCCAAGACCCTCAGACTTAAGTTGCTTAATTGCCTTATAACCGTTATGGGTAACAGGAATCTTTACATAGGTGTTCTTTGGACGAAGGCTGCAGATATAACGGGCCTCTTCAAGCATCTGCTCATAGTCCGTTGAAACGACCTGGACAAAGAACTTCTGCTCTGGACGCAAATACTCAACAAACTCCTTGATAACCTGCTCTGGCGTTTTACCACTCTTGGTAATGATCGA
>CALIZS010000004.1 GCA_938028565.1 uncultured Atopobium sp.
TTTCAGCGTCATGTATACGTCTTTTTAACAGATTATCTGACTTAGGTGTGTTTTGAACTGCCTCCTATTTTTCGTGTCCAAGAAATGGGAGACAGTTCAATTATGCAGGTCCATTTTGAAAACTTTGGCTTAGTTTTGACTAACGACCAGTAACAAGCGTGAGTGTTGCTTCTCCAGAAGCATTTGCTGTGCTTACGTCAACGTCAATGACACCTGGTAGATTGCTTGCAATTTCTATAATTTGAGATATGCTGACTTCTCCAGAGAGCTTTCCGCTTGCTCGCTGCTCAAAGAGGGAGCCTGCAAGTACGCCGCGCATATGTTTTGCATTATGCGATACAACGCTACGCTTTCCCGTACCAGGATCTTCTCGCTGTACGACAACTTGCAACAGCTCACAAGGATGCTTTGCCGAAGGCGTCCACATCTTTCTGTATTCACCCGAGCGACAATCCACAATTATCTGATCTTTTAGAGCGGCGTTTAACAGGGGATTAAGTTGCTTTTTCCAGTAAGTAGCAACAGTGCCAATGCCGGGCAACTTGATTGAGGCAGACAGTCTATAGTTGGGGAGAAGATCGTGTGGTCTCACAACACCCCAAAGACCAGAGAAAATCATGATTTCTGAGTTAAGGATATCTGCTGGTAATGTGGCTGTTTTCTGCATGTTTTCTAACGCGGCGTTTTCAAGTGTCTGGTTGAATTTTGCAGCCTCAAATAGCACGCCGGTATAGAGGTTGAGTGCGGTTGTGGTTGGAGCTTCATAGACGTCTAGGTTGTCGGCAATGTCACCGACGGTGTTAGGACCAATTTTAAGCACCTGAGCTGCGTCTGCGTGAGAACATACCTGGTGTAAGTCCTTGATGAGTTCTTCTCGACAGCTGGTGAGCTCGGAGCCAAACAAAAGTGATGAGAGATCAAGAGAAGGCCCCGAGGTGGGGGCGGTTTTTCCTGACGATGGTGGAAGCAAAATAATCATGAAAATCCTTTTGATACGGGATTTTTAGTTGTTGTTTAGTTTGATTCTAATTTATGTCCGGTGTGCGTGGTAACTTTAGAAGTAAGAAAAATCGGAGAGGTGACGTATGGGCTTGCTTCTGTACAAACAACAAACAGGTGCTTTCTTATCAAACTCTATTCAAGAGCAGCTAAGGGCTTCACTTGAGAGGTGGGGGTCTGCCCAGCTTATAGTGCCTTCTTCCGATACTGTGTTGTTAGTTAAGAGACAGCTTGGTGCCATCCAAGAACTCTCTGTTGGCGTGAATATTTCAACTTTTGATGAGTGGATGCGCGATCAATGGAAGCTGTATGGAAGCTCTGGTCGTCTGCTTTCAAATACGCTTCGCAAGGTATTTTTCCAGCAGATTTTGGATGGAATGTCTGCTGATGAGCTGGGCACTTTAACTACGAGCAAGGGTACGGTGGAGCTTCTATCTAAGCTTGCTCCAGAGTATCTTACAGAGCTTGATCAGATTACGACCTCCGGTCAACTTTCTGCCGGTCAGATGAATGCATGTAAGGTACTAGAGCGCTACAAGGTGCTTCTTAAAGAAAAGTCTTACGTTGAGACGTGCCAGTGTTTGGATTATTTGCTTCAGTCCATTCCGGAGCCGCGACCTGCGCTTGTTTTCTCGCGAGTTGAAGATCTTTCAGAGGCGCGTCTTAAGTTTGTGCGCAGGCTGTCGCAGAAGCGGGATGTGGTGTTTTCTCTCTACGTACCCGAAGGACCCGCAGGTTACGCGGCAGAGCAGCAGCTGGAGTTGCTGGGTGGCCCGGGATGCAATTGTCGTGTGGATGCGGAGTCGGCGCTAGCCGCAAAAAGCCAGGAGCTCACCGATCTTCTCGCCAGAGTGTTTAGGGCCAAGGAGGGCAATGAGGTTACGCCGAGCGGTGCAGTAACGTTTTTGTCGCCGCTGGGCCAGCATGCCGAGGCAGAGTCTATAAGCAGGTATATCTTTCAGTGTGTAGAGTCTGGATGTAAAAACTTTGCGGTGTATACTTCAGATCCGCAAAGGGTCTGGGACGCGCTTTCGCAAAAGCTTGCAGCTAAGGGAATTGCTGCTCACTATAGGCGTTCGGTGCGTATTCAAGACTCGCTTGCAGGACGTGCGTTTGCTAGCTTGATTGATGCGTATGTCACGCTGAGTGAACGCGCTGAGCTTGAGAAAAACATTGACTATCAGGCATCTGACCATCAGATGGGGGATATGTCGTGGTGGCCTCCACGTACTCTTACGGACTATCTGATTTCACCTATTTCAGGCATAAGTGTAGAGCGCGCGTGGATGCTGGATAAGAGTTGGCGCGGTAATAGAACGCTGTATGCCACTAGAGTGCTTGAGACGCTTTCTAAGGCGGCTATGAGCTCACGTTTGTGCGCAGAAACCATCAAGAGCCTTGAGCTTGGCAGAATTGGCTCTGCTGCTCAGCGTATTATTGAATACTTAGCTACAGAAACATCTGATGAGCAGGTAAAGGTTGTTCAATCTAAAGAGTTGACACTTCAGTCTCTTCAAAACCAAGAGTCACTTAAGGTAATGAGTAAGATTGTTTCTTCTGCGCAGGAGCTGCATGAGGCGGGATTAAAGCTCACTCCTCAGACACTCAAATCTTTTATTGAGCTTTGCAAAGACCAGACGGTCATGATGTCTGTTTCTAATGGTATTGAGTCTGATATTCAGGTGCTAATCGCTCCTGTAAGCCAAGCTCATTCTATTGAGCCACATTCTTTTGATGCCGTCATTTTCCAGGGCATGGATACACTGAATTTTGGTGTTAAAGCATCTGATGGTGCACTTCAAGAGTTTGTTCGCCATGCGAGTAAAATGCCTAAGGTGTCAGAGTTTGTACGATATCAAAGAGATTTTTATACGGCGCTTACAACCGCTTCTACCAGCGTTGCATTTGAGAAGATTGAACAAAAAGATGTCTTTAATGCAGTAGCTCTCAGTGAGGTTAAAGCATGCTATCCAAAAGACTATGCAAAGAAAACAGGGGTTGCACGCGGAGAAGAAGAGGTGCTGGTAAACCTGTTGCTTCAAGCTACTGACCTAAAACGTGTTGCTGAACTCCCAACAATCGAGTCTGGTGAGATTGACCCTAAACTCAAAAATATTGTAGTACTCCCACGTCATTTGACTAGGGAGACTCTTGAGCAGGAATTACAGGGTCTTATAGAGGTCTCGCGAGAAGGACTACCGCTTCTTTCCGCTTCTCAGATCGAAACGTATCTTGAGTGTCCCTACAAATGGTTCACGCAACGTCGCATCAAGATTTCCCAGGTAGATACTGAGTTTGCTCCAATGCAGGTGGGTACCTTTATCCATCGTGTTTTGGAGCTAACACATGCAACACTTTTAGCTGAAGCACTTGGTTGTGATGTGGCTGAAGTTGATTCAGTGGTTGAATCTGCACTTTTGCAAGACATTCCTGGCTCTAGGATTACATCTAATAACCTAGATCATGCAAAACAGGTGTTAGACAGCTGTTTTGCCCAGGTCTGGGACGAGCAGTTCAACAACATTAACCGAGCATCTTCAAATGAGCTTATTCCGCATAGCATTCAAGAAAGAAAACAGGTTGAGAATATTCGAGAAGATCTCAAGGATCTTCTTGAGTTTGAAGCTTCGCACTTTATTGGCTATCAGCCTAGGTTCTTTGAGCTTCGTTTTGGTAGAGAAGAAAATGTTGTTGAGTATGCAGGAGCTCAATTTACTGGCTCGATTGACCGCGTAGATGTTAACGCTCATGGTCAGGCACTTATTATTGACTATAAACATAAGGGTACAAAAGATTTGAAGGCTTATTCAGCAAAGTTAAGTCTGGATAGTGAGCTTTCAAAAGAGATTCTGCCAAGGCATGTACAGTCTGCAATATACGCTCAGATTATGAGAAAACAGCTCACCAAGTATAAACTTGAGCCAGTTGCTGCAATTTATCTGGGCACCAAAGAGCAAAAAGATAAGCCTTCATTTGCTCTTGCAGGCATGGCAACAGAAGCGGCAACGGAACATATCTGGAATATACATCCGGAAGATAAAAAGCTTAGGGACCAGGCAGTTATGGTTGTGTCTCAAAATTCAGCAGAGTTTGCAGACTACTTGGACGCTTGGGAGAGTTTAATTGCTCAGAAGGTTCAAGCCATGCTTTCTGGAGATGTTCGAGCCAATCCTTGCGATAAGGATGCATGTAAGTATTGTCCAGTAAAACTGTGTGACAAGAGGAGGTAAGCTACTATGGCTGATACATGTTATACGCCTGGTCAAGAGAAGACCATCAAGACGCTTGATAAGCCTCTTTTTGTTGCAGCAGGTGCTGGTTCAGGAAAAACTTTTACGCTTACACAGAGAATTGTGTGGGCTTTAAAAGAAGGCTCGGGAGCTGACGGAAAGCCGTACCTGGGTAGTCTTGACCAGGCATTGATTATTACATTTACCAATGCTGCAGCCACAGAAATTAAGGAGCGCGTTAGGGAAGCTCTAGAGAAAGAAGGCCTGCATAGCGCTGCGTTGCAGGTTGATGATGCGTGGATTAGTACTATCCACGGTATGTGCAGCAGAATTTTAAAGATTCATGCACTTGATCTGGGTCTTGATCCTGAGTTTGAAATCATTGACGACATGACCAGAAATCAGCTGGTCAATATATCTATTGAAGAAGTACTCAGGGAGCTTTCTCAAGATGAAAGCTATGCTGAGTTTCTCTCTACTTACGCAGGGAAAAGAGATGCGCTGAAGTCCCGTATTGAAATGCTGATTTCGTATGCTCAGTCATCTCCTCTAGGAATGGATGCTATTTCGTTTGTAGGAGACAGCTCTGATCTGGAAGTTCTAAAAGCAGAGCTTGAGAGTCTCTGCGGTGCACTTGAGGCGCTAAAGGCCGCAATTGCTGAAAAGAAACCAGATGAAGCGGAGCAGCTACAGAGTGTTCAATCTGAGCTTTCAAGTAAATTGCAGAAACACTTGGTCCTCTCGCTCACTGATTTTGACCAGGCGTTTTGGGATACGTTGCAAAAAGCACTCAAGACCGGTCGTTCCTCAAAAGAAATAAAAATTGTAAAAGATGAAGCTGCGTACCAGCTTAAAGTTTGTAGCGCTTTATTTGGACTTATTCAGGACATGTCTGAGGGTCAGTGTCTGAAAGATGTTACAAAGCAGGTCTACAAGCTCTTTAAACAGAAGAAACGTGCTGTTGGTGGCCTTGATAACGATGATCTTTTGCATCTAACGGCAAAGGTGTTTGAAGAATATCCGGAGATTGCAGCTGTTTACACAGATAAATTCAAGCTTGTAATGGTTGACGAGTTCCAAGATACGGACCAGCAACAGGTGCAGATGATTAAGAGTCTTTCAGGTAAAGATGCTCAATATCTCACCACAGTTGGTGATGCACAGCAGTCAATCTATCGATTCCGCGGTGCTGATGTTGATGTGTTCTTTAGACGTCAAGCAGAGGTTTCAGAAGATTTGCAACCCCGTCTTGTAGATAATTTCCGCAGCCACAACGAAATTTTGCGATTTGTTGCAAAGGTTTGTAGCGCTGATGGCATGATACCTAACTTTATGGATTTGTCCGCTGGGCGAGAAGAACCTGCAACTCCGTTCATTGCTCATTCGCCACGCGTATACTTTGAAGTCACAAAATTTGAAAAGTCAGGAAATTCTAAGCCAGGCGATGATGTCACAAGAAGCCAGCTTGTTGCGTATCAACTTGCAGACAGAATCAACACGCTTATGCAGGATGAGAATATCCAAGCAAAAGATGTTGCAATTTTGATGAAATCAGTTAAAAAGGCACAGCCCTATATTGAGGCACTTCGTACCTTTGGAATTGAAAGCGTGGTTTCTGGAGCTTCAACTTTTGGTGAGCAGCCTGAGGTTCAGCTGATTGGTAGTCTTTTACAGGCACTCGCAAATATGTACGATTCATACGAGGGACTGTTTCCTGTACTCTCGAGTGAGATTTTTAGTCTTGATGCGTCTGATCTGCTTCTCTTGGGCACTAATTTTGGAGAAAATGGTCAGAGGATTACCAATAGAGATATTGCAGAGTCAGTGATAAATGACGTATGTAATCCACCTTTTGAGATAAGTCCAAAGCTCAAAAATGCTTTAGAGGTGTTGAGTAACGCTCGTAGCTCTCTTTCAAACAAGAGAGTTTCAGACGTTATTAAAAAGGTAGTTCTTGATGCCGGATGGATTTCTCGTCTTCAAAAAAAGGGTAATGAGGGGCAGTCAAAGATTGCAAATATCTTTGCAGCTCTTGAACAAATTGATAGCTTGCAAAAGGAGCTGAGCATTGGCGTAGCTTCAGTCGCAAAAGCGTTTAGTCAATGGTGTAACACGGCTAAAGAGTCGCCAAAGGTGCTTCACTGCAGCACTCAAAACGCCGTAACTTTTATGACCATTCATGCTTCTAAGGGATTAGAATTTCCTGTTGTTGCTGTTGTAGGAGCTGTATCTGGCCCTAAGGCAGGCGCTGGCAGTGAACCATTTTTGCATGTTAAAAAAGACGATTCGTATCAGATTGCATTCTCAAGCAGTTCTAAAAAACTTCATGAATTGTATGATGGCTGTCATGAGGTTCCTACAAGTATTGATGAGTGCAAGGGTCTTCTTGAGTGGAGAATGTTCCTGGAAACTCAAGAGAATGAGTTTGAAGAGCAGGAGCAGAACCGCCGTCTGTATGTTGCTTTAACACGCGCTCGAGAAGCAGTCATTCTTACTTCAACCATCGACCTTACTAAAGAAGGAATTAGTCCTCGTTATACACGCAAGATTACAGATGCCTTGTTTGAAGACCCGCCACTTTCTGCTGGTGAGCATCAGTTTGAATATGGTGGAAATCTTGCTGGTTGTATGCGCGTGGTTCAGGGCTCTGGCAAGAAGGATGAGCCTATTCAGGTTGAAGGTTTAGAGTTGGTTGAACCTTTTGGCGACAAGTCCGAACCCTCTGATGGCAACCCAAGTGAAGGGGAAGACTCTCAGGCTGTTGAAACGTTTGACCTCTATGAGAAGGCTCAGCTGAGCGTTGCAGCAGAAACTGCGTACGACCAGCGAAAAGGTTTCTTTAGTTACTCATCAGCTCACCAACAAATGGCAGAGAACTTTAAGGTCGAGAATAACCAGAAACTTGAAGACCAGTCTCAGGTAGAACGCCAGGAACATGAGGAGGATAACCTTCAACCAGTAACTGAGACTTCCGTTGTTTTGCCTGACACATTAGCTGATGATGGAGTAGACCCAACCAACCTAGGCTCAGCCTTCCACGAGCTTGCTCAGATTATGGTTGAGACTCAGTCTAAGGTTGATGAAAAAACTATTGATAGATTGTGCTTGAAGAACAGTGTTCCTCAGCGCGCGGTATCCAGGGTTAAACAAGCGCTTGAACTGTGGAGCAATTCTGCAATTAGGCAAGAAGCTTTAGCTCATGATGTGGTTATTGCGGAGTCTCCCTTTACGCTGCAGGTTGATTCTGAATATGGGAACTATGTAGAAGGAGCCATCGATCTTCTCGCTTATAATAAGGGAAGCAAAGATGCGCTGGTAGTTGACTATAAAACAGGCGATAAGGGCCTTAGTGCAACTCAGGTTTATGAGCATCATCAGATGCAAGCAAACTTCTATGCCTACGTCTTGATGCAACGCGGATTTACTAAGGTTGAGTGCGCATTTGTTTGTGTTGAGGTTGAAGAAGCTGGTCAGCCACACGTTGCTCGTTACACGTTTGATGTAAACCATCAACCACGGCTTTAAGGAGGCAAGAACGTGCCTTTTGCACATGTTGTTTTAGACATACCAACTCGTGCTCTCTCTGGCACGTTTGATTATGCCATTCCAGAATCTTTGGAAGAGACTGCGGTTGTGGGAACAACGGTCTTGGTGCCGTTTTCTCACAGGCAGGTTGTTGGCTACATTGTGGGTGTCTCAGACCGTGTGTCTTCAGGTTTAGATGTTTCGCGCGTCCTTCCGATAACACAAGTCCTGGCAGATTCAGCATTTGATGAGCAGTCTGCGCAGGTAGCAGAATGGATGAGCAAAGAATACGCCTGTAGTTATGCAGACGCATTGCATCCTTTTTTAGCGCCTGGCCAAAAGGTTAAAGTCACCAGAAAAGATGCAGGATCTCCTTGGCAACTTGTGTGTGAGAAGTCCGGTCCTGTTGATGAGCGATGGGTTGAGCTGACAGAAAAGGCGGCTGACTTTACGCCTGCGGCAAATGCAAGCAAGCAGCGATCGATGCTTGAGGCTCTGGCGCAAGGCGCCATGAGGTTATCCGAGCTCTCGGCCACAATCCCAGGAGCTCGCAGTGCAGTAACTGCACTGCAGAAAAAAGACATCGTTGAGGTGCGCACACAGCGACAAATTCGTGGAAGCCAGGAGGGTCTGGGAACCACGCTTTCAAGCGGTGTAGCTCCTCGTCCACAGCAACTTACTGAGGGGCAAGAGTTTGCTCTTGCAGCAATCGAGGCTGCGCAAACTGCTGCTCAGGGCGATGTTGTGCTTATTGATGGTGTAACAGGCTCAGGTAAAACCGAGGTGTATCTCTCTGCTATTGAGAAGACCTTAGCAGCCGGCAAGGGTGCTGTGGTGCTTGTCCCTGAGATTTCTCTTACCGCGCAAACAGTTGGCCGATTCCGTTCGCGTTTTGGCGAGCAGGTAGCCGTTCTTCACTCAAAGCTTTCACTTGGCGAGCGCTTTGACCAGTGGGATTTGATCAGGCAGGGAAGGGCTCGCGTGGTAGTAGGTGCTCGATCTGCTCTGTTTGCGCCCATCCAAAACCCTGGACTTTACATCATTGACGAGGAACACGAGGCTTCATACAAGCAAGATTCGCTCCCACGCTATCACGCAAGAGAAGTTGCTGCTCAGATGGCGCGTCTCCGCGGTGCTGCGCTGGTGCTTGGTTCTGCAACACCTTCGCTTGAGAGCTTATATCGAACGGCTCAAGGAAGCTGGCGTGGCACTAACTGGACACGCGTCGCCATGACTGAGAGGCCTGGCGTGGCGGCTCTTCCGCAGGTCCAGGTAGTTGATATGGCTTCCCAGTTCAAAAACGGAGGCAGATCGGTCTTCTCGTCAGCTCTTGCTCTTGCGCTACAAGAAACAACAGAGCGTGGCGAGAAAAGCGTTCTGCTCCTTAATCGTCGAGGATTTGCAAACTTTTTGATGTGTCGCGAATGTGGCTGTGTGCCCGAGTGTCCGCACTGCTCGACGTCTCTCACGTATCATGAGCGCACGCATTCTCTGGTTTGTCACAGTTGCGGCAGACAGTGGTCTCAGTATGCGTATCCCAATCCTTCCAGTAAATGCCCTAACTGTGGAAGTCGCTACATGGGCGCGTATGGCGTGGGAACGCAACGTGTAGAAGATGAGCTCAAGCTTCTGCTTGGCAGCGATGCGCCAATTATTCGTATGGATGCCGACACCACGGCTAAAAAGGGCGAACATCAGCGTCTTCTTGAGCTTTTTGATGCAACTCCTGGAGCTGTGCTCATTGGTACGCAGATGATTGCAAAGGGTCTGGATTTTCCTGATGTCACCTTGGTTGGTGTTATCAACGCCGATACCATGCTTAAGCTGCCAGATTTTAGAGCAGCTGAGAGAACATTCGACTTGCTAGAGCAGGTTGCTGGTCGTGCGGGCAGGGGAGAAAAGCCAGGTAAGGTCATCATTCAGTCGTACTGGTCAACACATCCTGCTATTGCTTCTGTAGTTACACATGACAGGCGTCCGTTTCTTGATACAGAACTTAAAGAGAGAAGAGAGGGGGCTTATCCGCCCTTCTCGCGCTTGTCTAATGTGCTTTTCTGGGGAGCTTCAGAAAAAGAAGTTCGTCGCGTAGCGGATCAGATGGCAGAGGCATTGCATACAAAGTTAGACGCGCAAACAGGATGGGAGATTTTGGGTCCTGCTGATTGTGTAAGAGCCAAGGTAAAAGATAAGTATCGCAGGCATATTTTAGTAAAATCTCCCGTGGACGCTCAGGTGGGAGAAATTCTTTCTGAGTGTGCTGCTTCACTTGATAAAAGAGTGGGTATCAACATGACATTAGATGTTGATGCTTACGACATGATGTAAGGATAGGTATGAGTTCTGAAGCTGATGATATGGTGCTTTGGCCAGATCCTCGTCTGAGCCAAGAGTGCGAAGAGATTGATGATATTAACGACGATGTTCGCAAGATGGCCGAGCACATGCTCAAAGTTATGTATGCTGCCGACGGCGTTGGTCTTGCTGGACCTCAGGTGGGCTATATGAAGCGCATGGTAGTCATCGATGTTGACTATCCTAACGGCCAAGAGAACCCTTTTGTGCTCATTAATCCAGAGATTAAAGTTGCAGATGGCGAGCCTCGTGTGTACGAGGAGGGTTGTCTTTCGTTCCCTGGTATTACTGTTCCGGTTACGCGCCCAAGTCATGTTGTCGTTCACGCATATAACCTTGATGGTGATCTGATGCGCTATGAGGCAGAAGGAGATCTTCTCGCCGTATGTTTGCAGCATGAGATTGACCACATCAACGGCGTAACCATGCCAGATCACCTGGGACCAGGTGCTCGTATGGAGATGCTGCAGGAGTACAAAGAAGCGCTAGCTTCTGGCGGTCGTCCTGGTCAAACAGACTATTAGGAGTTGGCATGCGCGTAGTCTTTATGGGAACTCCAGGTTTTGCTGTTCCATCGCTCAAAAAACTTGCCCATGACCACCAGGTTGCTCTGGTCATTACAAGGCCAGATGCCGTTCGCGGTCGTGGTAAAACGCTTGAGTCGTCTCCCGTAAAAGAATGCGCACAAGAGCTTGGATTGCCCGTTCTTGAGGCAAACCGCATGACTCCAGAAGTAATCTCTGCCATGCAAGAGGTACAACCAGAAGCGCTCTGTGTGGTTGCTTTTGGCTGCATTTTGCCAGATGAAGTTATCTCTCTTGCACCTTATGGCGCTCTGAACGTACACGCATCGCTGTTGCCTCGCTGGCGAGGGGCTGCTCCAATACAGCGTGCCATCCTTGCGGGTGACACAGTTGCTGGCGTTTCTATCATGAAGATTGCGCACGAGCTTGACGCAGGAGATTGGTGCAAGCAGGCATCGTGTGAGGTCGGCTCCAAAAATACTGAGCAGCTCACTGACGCTCTAGCACATTTGGGTGCTGACGCACTGTCTGAGGCTCTTTCTGAACTCAAGGAAGGCTCTCTTGAGTGGCAGGTACAGGATGAGCGAGAAGTAACGTTTGCTCCTAAAGTTACTAAGCAAGAAATGAAGCTTAACCCAGAGGATTCCGCGCAGGTGAATGCGTTGAGGGTTCAGGCTTCGTCTGATGCCGCTCCTGCTCGCGTGTTTGTTGGAGGCAGGTCTCTTCGCGTTTTGTCCGCTCAGCTAGCTCCAAGTGAAGTTTCTGTTGCTCAAGGTCAGGTTGCTCTTCAAGATCATAGGTTGTTCCTTGGTTGTGCTGAAGGAACTCTTGAGCTTCTTGAGGTGCGTCCAGATGGCAAGCGCTCTATGGATGCAAAATCATTTGCTGCAGGACTTCAGAAGTCCCAGATGACCTGGCAGATGCTTCAATAATGGCCACCTTAACTCCTGCTCGAAGAGTAGCCTATCAGGCATTTTTTGAGTGCAGACGTAACAACCTACGTATTCGTGATTACTTGAGGGAGTCAAAAGATTTCTCTGAGCTCTCTGTACAAGACAAAGCTTTTGCTACTCGTCTTGCACTGGGAGCAACGTTTACCAAAGGCAAGCTTGATGAAGCTTTAAAGAATCATCTTAAGTCAGGTATTCATCTAGAGCCAAAGGTACAGGACGCTCTCCGTATTGCTGTATTTGAGGTTTTATATTTAGAGACTAGACGTGACGCTGCCATTAGCCAAGGTGTTGAGCTGGTAAAGTCTGTCTCAAAGCGTTCTTCTGGCCTTGCAAATGCTGTGCTTAGAAAAATTTCTGAAAAAGAAGCTCAGCTTACGCGTGCAAAGAATCCCAAAACGCCTTCAGAGCTTTCGTGGGCGTCAGGCATTCCTGCATGGATTTGCTTGGAGATTATTGAGTCACTTGGAGAATCTGCTGCTCAAAAACTCATTCTTAATCTTAAAAACCCAGCTCCTGTGTACGTTCTACAAAGAAACGTATCAGAACAACAATTGCAGAGCAGCTCTTTAGAGTTACAGCAAACAGTTCTGCCAGATGTGTATGAAGTAAAAAATCCTGCTCAACTTAACGTTGATGCATACGTAAAGAAAGTTCAACTTGTTCCTGCAGATTTAGCTTCTCAACTTGTGGCACTTCTTGCGGCATCTTATGTAGACCAAGATATGCTTGAGGTTGGACAAGGCAGAGGAACCAAATCCTTGTTGCTCTCTCACGCGTTTAAGGTGCTTGATAAGGAGAATACCCACATAACCGCTGTTGAACTTGTAAAGGGAAAGTCCCACGTTTCAAAAAGAAGATTGAAAACTGCTGGCCTTTCAGATCAGGTAACTTCACTAACGTTTGATGCCACGAAGCTTGAATTACCAGAGGTTCCAGAGGAGCTTAATCAGAGCTTTGACGTGGTGTTTATTGATGCTCCCTGTTCTGGTTTGGGCACCCTTCGTCGCCATCCAGAGATTGCGTGGAATCTGTTACCAGAAAGTCTGTATGACGGAGGAGAGCTTACTGCTTTACAGACCAAACTCTTACAAAGCTGTAGCAGCCGTGTAGAGATTGGTGGTTATTTAGTCTATGCAACGTGTTCGCTCTCAAATTCAGAGAATCAGCAGGTTGTAGATGATTTCCTTGCAAGTTCAGAGGGCTCTCACTTTGAGGTGCAAAGTCTTTTTGAGTGCCCCGCACGTGCATGCTTAACGACAGAAGCACAAGAGTTTCTCGATACGTGCATTACACCAGAGGGATTTCTGCAGACGGCTTTTGCGTCTGCTGATTGTGATGCTCACTTTATGGCGGTCCTTAAGCGCAAATAAAAACTCTTGCTGTGTATCACAACAAGAGTTTCAGAGGTACTGTTGGTGAGCGTGCGGAGCATCTAAAACGTCTAGTGTCTTAGAGCGGGGAATTACTTTCCTTTGCTATCGGTGTTATAAAAACCGCTACCCTTAAAGACGATAGTTGAGGTGTTGTAAACGCGCTCAGTCTCATGTCCGCATTTTGGGCACTGAGGAGCTTCAATCTTCAGGCTCATTGGGCGTTCAATCTCAAAGGTATTGTCGCAGTGTGTGCAATGATAGCTATAACGTGCCATGCATCCTCCATGAAAACAATTTATAAACGTGAGATACTTTACCCTACTTAGAGTAGATATTTCACGAATGCAACTAATAAGTTTGTTTACGGAGGCATTATGCAGGTGACCGGTGCAATTTTTGATTGCGATGGAACTCTTGTTGATTCAATGTTCGTTTGGCATAACGTTTTTGGCGCTGTTCTTCCTAAATACGGCAAGACCGTTGACTCAGATTTTTTTGAACAAGTAGAGGCTGTTTCGCTTATGGATGGTTGCAAATTATACGTGGATCATCTGGGGCTCCCTATCATTGCAGAAACTTTGTATGAAGAGTTCTGCGCGTACGTAACTGATCAGTACCAACATCATGTTTCAAGCATTCCCGGTGCAAAAGAATTCTTGCAGGAGCTTTACGACGCAGGCATTCCTATGGCCGTTGCTTCGTCAACTCCCGTGCGAGAAGTTCGTGCAGCTCTGGCAGCTCAAGGTATTGAGCACCTTTTCAAAACAGTGGTCTCAACAGAAGATGTGGGGGGAGTGGACAAGGTTGAGCCCGATGTTTACCTTGAGGCTCTGCGCCGTCTTGGCACTGATAAGGCAACTACCTGGGTCTTCGAGGATGCTCCGTTTGGCGCACAGACAGCTCAAAACGCAGGTTTTCCTGTGGCCGTACTCTACAACGACCACGATGGCCGCGACCCCGTCTTTATGCGCGAGCACTCTAACATCTTTGCCCACACCTACGGCGAGCTGTCGCTTCTGCGCCTTCAGGACTACGAGCGCCCTCTGACCAGTGTTCCTTCTGGCGAGAAACCCCTTGAGGTCCTTGTTGTGGGCGGATCCCCAGAGGCGGTTTCGTACACGACGCTGTCTACCTGCGCCCAAAGCGCTGACTACCTAATAGCGGTTGACCACGGTGCAGACGCCTGTCACGCTGCCGGCGTGATTCCACAACTTGCGCTTGGAGACTTTGACTCGGCTACACCAGAAACTCTGGCTTGGCTCAAAGAGCAGCAGGTACCTTGCATGAAGTTTAATGCGGACAAGTACGATACCGACCTGGCGCTTGCTCTAAAGTCCGCCGAGTACGAGGCAATCCGCAGGGATAGCAAGCTCTCTCTCACGGTTGTCTCCACATCTGGTGGACACCTTGATCATCAGCTTGTAGTGCTTGGTCTTCTCGCTACATGGGCAAAGACGGGCAAGGCAAGTGTTCGAGTTATTGAAAATGACTTTGAGATGCGCTTTTTAGCTGCAGGCCAGGTTGATTCTTGGCAGCTGAGCGCAACTGATGCAGGTAAAAAGATTTCTCTTGTGGCTTTGTCAGAGGAGTGTGAGGTTTCTGAGGCTGGCATGAAGTGGAATCTTGATCACCAGAAGTTCACCTTGCTGGGAGACGACGGTATTTCAAACATAGTTGAATCAGACAATGCTTGGGTAAGGTGCGAGAAGGGCTGTCTTTTGGTGCAGCTTTGGAACTAAAACGTTTATTGAGTCGCGTCTGCGCTGCGTTTGAGAAACAAAGCCCCAACGAGCGGCTGTAAGTCCAGCAAGAAGTATTAGATGTTGCTGTCAGATAATCGAGCTAAGAAAAAAGGTCGCCGAAGCGACCTTTTTAAGTTTGAGGTAAGACGAGCTGAGTTGCTTAGTTGCGAGCAATCTTGCCGGACTTGAGGCAACGGGAGCAAACATTCATCTTCTTGCGCTGGCCATCGACAACGACAGTAACACGCTGGATGTTTGGCTTAAAGGTGCGGGCCACAGTACGGTGAGAGTGGGAGATGGAGCGACCGGCAACGGCGTGCTTACCGCAGAAATCACAGACCTTCGACATGAGTAAGACCTCCATAGGATAGGCGCCCTCTGCGCCTAAAATTTCCAAATAGCCGAATAAATATAGCACAATATATTGTGTTGTCAAAGCATGAATATAACATTCACAATTAGATAGCTTTTTGACAGCTTTTGAATGTGTTTCATTTATTACACCAAGATTAAATAACAAGAAAAAGATTTGTCAATTGCAAGGTTATCAACTTGTATATATAAGCCGCTTTAATAATAAATGTGCTCTGCGGTATACTAAATAACAATGACTAACCCTGGTTCTTGCGAGAGGAGTTATGTAATGACTACCGCTGTTCCTGGAACACTAAGAGTTTCTAATGATTGCCTTGCTGACCTTGCAGGCTATGCAGCTATGGAATGTTATGGCGTTGTTGGCATGGCAGAGATTGATGAGGCAGCAGGTGTTGCTCGTCTTCTTCCAACCTACCGACTTCGTAAGGGTATTGATGTGACCCCAACTCCTAAGGGAGTTCAGGTTGACCTTCACATTGTTGTTGAGCAGGGCGTTAACATGGCGTCTGTTGTCGACAATCTTGAGAGCTCAGTAAAGTTTTTGCTTAAGCAAATTGCAGAGCTTTCATGTGTTGATGTAACTGTACATATCGAGGCCATGCGTAATTCTCGCTAAGCTTTTTTGCTTCAAATGAGTAGGAACTGAGGTCTAACGTGATTTCAAATGTCATTCGTACCTGCTTCCCTGTAGCAGCCCTTGCCGTTGCAGACAAAGCAGAAGAGATCAACAAGCTCAACGTTTTCCCTGTACCAGATGGAGACACCGGCACTAACATGTCCCTTACCCTGGGCACCGTTGTTCGTGAGGTTCAAGATCTTCCTCAAGATGCAAGCATGCAGGATATTGCAAAGGCAATCACTCACGGTTCTTTGATGGGAGCTCGTGGTAACTCTGGTGTTATTACTTCTCAGATTCTTCGTGGTATTGCCGAGGGTCTGTGTGACGTTAAAAATCCTGAGGCAGTAACTCCAAAGGATATTGCTCACGCATTCCGCCGCGGTAAAGAGGTTGCTTTTAAGGCTGTTAGAAAGCCTGTTGAGGGCACTATTCTTACCGTCCTTAAAGACGTTTCTGCTAAGGCAGATTCCCTTGAGAAGTCTCAGCTCACCCCAGTTGAGGTTTTGGATGCTCTGGTTGTTGAGGCATATGAGTCTGTTGCTCGCACTCCTGAGCTGCTTCCTGTTCTTAAAGAGAATGGTGTTGTTGACTCTGGTGCGTTTGGTTTTGCAACCTTCCTTGAGGGCTTTGTAAACGCTGTTACTGGCAAGACTGAGACTACTGATTTCCAGACAACCGTTTCTGTTTCTGACGCTAAGGCTGCTACCAGTGCAAAGGTTGAGATTGAGCTCAACGATGACTGGGAGGGTTCTGAGTATCGTTACTGCAACGAGTTCCTCTTTAAGGCAGATAGCCCAGACTTTGACGAGGATGCAGCTCTGAACTTCCTGGCAACTATGGGCGATTGCGAGCTTCTTGTTGGTGCAAACCCAGACTACAAGATTCACGTTCACTCAAATACTCCAAACAAGGTTCTTGAGTACATGCTTCAGTACGGCCAGATTTTTGAGGTCTTCATCCATAACATGGACCTTGAGGCTAAGGAGCGTACCGAGAAGATTGCTGAAGATAAGAAGGCTGCAGCTGCACCTAAAAAGGAGCTTGGCTTTGTTGCCGTAACTGCTGGTTCTGGCGCTGCATCAATCTTGAAGTCTCTTGGTGTGGATGTTGTTGTTTCTGGTGGTCAGACTATGAATCCTTCAACTGCAGATATTCTTGCTGCAATTGAAGAAGCCAATGCAGACCAGGTCATTGTTATGCCAAACAACTCCAATATTCGTATGGCAGCAGAGGCTGCTGCCAGCGCATGCGAGGATGTAAAAGTTGCTGTCATTCCAACCAAGTCTGTTCTTCAGGCATTTGCTGCAATGTTTGTTGTTGCAGATGGCGTTCCATTTGAAGAGCTTGTAGAAGAGATGACTGACGCTATCTCTGGCGTTCGCTACGGTGAGGTAACCACTGCAGTCCGCGATTCTTCTGCAGCTGACGGCACTCCTATCCACGATGGTGATGTCATGGGTATCCAGGGCGGCTCCATTGATGTTGTCGGCTCTGATGTCATGAAGGTCACGCTTGACCTTATTGCCAAGATGCAAGAGGAGGAAGAGGGCGACAACCTCACCATTCTTGCTGGTGAAGACTTCTCTGACGAGCAGCTCGATCTTCTCGCCAGCAAGATTGAGGATGCCTATCCAGACCTTGAGGTCGATGCTCAGCGCGGCGAGCAGCCACTCTATCCAGTCATCTTCTCTATTGAGTAGGAAATGTCTGAGTCCAAGGTAAGCATCGCTCCCGCATCAGAGCGAGTAGCACATACCTGCTCGCTTGTTGATAGCGTGACCAGGTTAAGGTATGTCAATGCAAATCGTGCCGAGGCGCTTGAGCGTCTCGGCATTCTGCGTGTACGAGACCTTATGCTCAATGTTCCTCACCGCTACCTCGATTTTTCTCACCGCGTGCAGATTGCTTTTGCGCAGATAGGTGAGGACGCTACCATTACGGGCCGCGTTGCTTCGGTAAAGACTAAGCGTCCACGTCCTAAAATGGTCATTGTTGAGATTGAGGTTGTGGATGATACGGGCGTGCTCACAGCTTCGTTTTTTAGGCAGCCTTGGATAGCCGAGCAAATCCACGTTGACGATGAAGTGGCGCTGAGCGGCAAGGTGCTTTTTGCCTACGGTTATCGTCAGATGAAGTCGCCGTTCTACGAGGTGCTTAGCACGGCAAAGTCTGATTCAAGCGATGAAGCACGCTCCAAAGAGACACCTTCAAAAGCTGCAATTCTTCCTGTTCATCCAGCTACTGAGGGCGTGAGTCCTGCATGGATGCGTCGCATTATGTCAGCGGCTTTGGCGGACACGGGAAGCGTGTGTGACTGGCTGCCTTCAGAGCTTGTCACCAAACACCACCTCATGTCGCTCTCATCGGCGCTTCGTGAGGTCCACTTTCCTTCAAGCTTGGAGGCTGCTGAACAGGCTCGTCGCCGTCTTGCTTTTGATGAGCTCCTAAGTTTGCAGCTTGCTCTTTTGGCGAGAAGAAACTTGGAGCTTGCAGGTCATAGGCCTTTTAAGCACGTTATAGACGGACCTAAAGTTAAGGTTCTGATTGAGGCTTTGCCCTTTGCCCTGACTGACGAGCAAAATCATGCCGCTCAAGAGATTCTTTCTGATATGGCTGCACCACGTATTATGAATCGCTTGCTTTTGGGTGATGTTGGTACTGGTAAAACAGCTGTTGCCGCCGTTGCCTTGGCTGCAGCAGCAGATTCTTCAACTCAAGCTGCTGTGATGGCTCCTACCTCAGTTCTTGCTCAGCAGTACGCTCAAAAAATCGGTCCTTTGCTTTCACTTGCGGGAATTACGTGGGCTCTTATTACGGGCTCTACCTCAGAAGAAGAGAGGCAACAGATTGAACTTTGCCTAGCCGACGGTTCTTTGTCCGTTGTCTTTGGAACAACCGCACTTCTCTCTGATCGCGTAGTATTTAAGCAGCTCACCCTTGCCGTTGTTGACGAGCAGCATCGTTTTGGCGTTGATCAAAGAACAGCGTTGCGCAAAAAAGGACAAGGCGTAGACCTTCTCGCCATGAGTGCAACGCCAATCCCGCGTACGCTGGCGCTCTCTTTGTATGGAGACGTTGATACGTCTCGCATTACTAAGAGGCCAAAGGCAGGAGCTGGCGTTACCACTAAGCTGTGTGTGCCAGAAAATCTTGATCAGGCATACGCTGCCATTACTGAGGCTGTTCAGGCAGGTCATCAGGCGTATTTAGTTTGTCCTTTAATTGACCCAAGCGATTCTGAAGAAGAGCTTGAAGATGTTCCTGAGGCCGCTCGTACAAACGGTAAGCTCTATAGCGCAACTCGCGTATATGAGGAGCTTTCAAAGACCGTTTTCAAGGACTTTACCTGTGATCTTTTGACCGGCAGACTGCCTGAAGCTCAAAAAGATCAGGTAATGGAAAAGTTCCGCACAAATAAGACACAGATTCTGGTCTCTACAACCGTCATTGAGGTTGGCGTTGACGTTCCTAACGCTACGGTCATGATTGTCTTTAATGCGGATCGTTTTGGTTTAGCTACGTTGCACCAGCTCAGAGGTCGTGTTGGTCGAGGAGACTTCCCAGGAACTGTGTATCTTGCCAGCAACGCCAAGCGAGGCTCTACCGCAAGAAAGCGCTTAGCCGCGCTTGAGCAAACCTCCGACGGCGCGCGTCTGGCAGAGCTTGACCTTGAGCTCAGGCACGAGGGAGAAACCCTGGGATACCGTCAGTCGGGCGGCACCACGCTCAAGATTTCTGATCTTTACGCGGATGCGGACCTGATTGAGGCGGCTCATATAGACGCTCTGACAATTACTGCTCAAGACCCAAATCTTACCAGCGATGCCTATGCTACGCTGGGAATTGAGGCAAAAGATCGCTTTGGTATCTACTATGAAGAGCTTGGCTATAAGTAATAACCTGCAGGTAAACTGCAGTATAAGATAGGTTTGGTGGCGAGAAACCCATGAGGATTGTTGGCGGAAAATGGAAAGGTCGTGCAATTGAGGCCCCTGATGGCAAGGGGACTACGCGACCAACCACTGATCGTACGCGTGAGGCTATTGCAAGCTCCATCTTGGCTTCTCGCGGTCTTGACCTCAGTGAGTCCAGAGTGCTTGACGCTTTTGCAGGTTCAGGTGCTATGGGTTTTGAGCTTCTTTCTAGAGGAGCGCTATACGCTGCTTTTGTTGATAAAGATAGAAAGACGTGTGATCGCATTAAACGTACGGCTCAATCTCTTGGCGTAAGCACCTCTGAGATGAATGTTATCTGTGGTGATACAGTTCGCTTAGCAGAGTCATCCCAGCTGTTTGGAGGTCCTTTTGACGTGGTATTTTTGGATCCTCCTTATGCCGTCGAGGCAGAGGTAGTATCCAAGCTGCTCAAAGACTTGATTCAGTCGGGAAGTCTGACAAAAGATGCTGTAGTAGTCTATGAGCATAGCCATAAATCTGATTCAGTTTCTCTTGATAATTTTGAGCTTTCTAAGAGTAAGCGTTATGGTATTGCTCAAGTTGATTTACTTGTTCGTTGTGAGGGATAGGAGATACGTTGAACAGCATCACTCACGTAGTTGTACCAGGTACTTTTGATCCCGTCACAAATGGACACCTTGATGTAATCAAACGAGCTTCTCGCCTTTTTGAAAATGTTACGGTAGCTGTTGCGGCTTCAAAGCGCAAACACGGCACGGGAACTACGTTTTCTCTTGAAGAGCGTGTACAGATGCTCAAAGACGCTCTGGTAGATGAAGGACTTGTGGACGTTTCTGTAGAGCCTATGGAAGGTCTTCTGGTTGATTTCTGCAATGCTCGCGGCGCAGGTGGTGTTGTTAAAGGCTTGAGGGCTATGACGGACTTTGAGTATGAGCTGCAGCAAGCAGACTTAAATGCTCATATGGCCCCTGATTTGGAAAGTATCTTTGTTATGTCTAGTCCAGAGTACGGCTATATTTCTTCTTCAATTGTGAGAGAAATTTCAGCAATGGGCGCAGATGTATCATTTTTGGTACCAAAGAACGTCATTAAAAAGCTTGAAGCTCTGCATAATTGCGGTAATTAAGTATATTTGCCCTGCATTTTTATTATATTCTGCTAACATTCTTAAAAAGGCGTTTTGTGCTTCTTGGTCATATGGTCTATAAGAGCACGTAACGCGTCTTATGTATTGGATTGAAAGGAGTCCTGGATGCAGCCAGGCGAGGAAATTGAGAGCCTTGTATCTGAGATTGAGCAGATAGTAACTGAGGCTAAGTCACCTTTTATGGATGGCGGTAACAAGAAGATTATTGATGCCCAGGACTTCTACGAGCTGCTTGACGAGATTCGTCGCGTCTTCCCAGAAGAGTTTGCAACCGCTCGTCGCATCATCAAGGAAGAGGATGAGACCCTTGAGCGCGCACGTGCTCAGGCAGAATCCATCATTGCTGACGCACAGCAGCAGGCAATGATTCTTGCTGGCGATCAGGAGGTTGTCCGCCTTGCTCAGCAGCAGGCAGACGTCATTCGTGACCAGGCAGAGCAGTATGAGCGTGATACTCGCTACAACGCTGAGGAGTATGCAGATACCGTTCTTGCTCACCTTGAGGAGAACCTCAAGAGCCTGACAAATTCAGTCTCTCGTGTTCGTCAGACACTTGATGAGAACTCTGGTCCTCGTAACACCAGCAATAACGTTGCCTGGTAATTCCAATGCAACCAGTTCTTTATGCACTAGATAATCGTCTTGCAAATGCAGGCGATACCGTTTCTTATGCGGGCCATCTTAATGAAGACTCGTATGAGCTAGGGGAGCATGAATTTTCTCTTCCTATGGGAATTGATTTTGATCTAGTGCTTACCAACGCAGGTGAGGGCATTTTGGTTACCGGAATGCTTCGTGCTGACGCAGTTGGTACGTGTGACCGTTGTCTTGAGGACGCACATCTCTCTTTAAACGCAGAGGTAGATGAGTATTATCTCTTTGAAGAGCCTGTAATTTCTGCAGATGATGAAGATGAGGCAGATTACGTTTTAGTAAATGCCGATAAAACCATCGATCTTGCAGAGGCTCTTTTGCCTTCGCTTGTTATGGAGACGCCTTATGTTGTGCTGTGCAAGTCCGACTGCAAGGGACTTTGCCCAGTATGCGGTTGCAATCTGAATGACGAGGATTGCGGTCATGCAGCTCAGATTGAGCAGAAGCGAGAAGAAGAAGAAAAGCTTGCTTCAAACCCGTTTGCGGCTCTCAAAAATCTTGTGATTGAGCCGGATTCGGAAGAGTAAAATAAAATTTCTTCTCCTAAATGATGAAGAAATGCTGTATCTACGTACAAAAAGTGTCAGTACGTGGTATAGTATCCAACGCATTATGTGAATGGGTCGCGCCCTCATGTGTTTTAGGGGCGCTAGCAAGAGCAAAAGAGGTTTAAGATGGCAGTACCTAAACAAAAGAAGGGCCGCGGCGCAACCCACACCCGTCGTTCGGCAAACAGCAAGCTTAACGCAGCAGCTCGCTCTGTATGCCCACAGTGCGGCGCTCCAAAGCTTCCTCACCACGTATGCCCTAATTGTGGCTTCTACAAGGACCGTGAGGTTGTTGTTACTGAGTAACACTCATACATCGTATGGCCAAGAAGGCCGGTTCTTTAGGGGCCGGCCTTCTTTTTTATTGCACTAAGGAGTTGTCATGCCCGTTATTTGTGTAGACGTTATGGGATCTGACCAAAGCCCTGAGGTTGTTCTTGAGGGAGTTCGTATGGCTCTTGAGAAGGATAAAGAGCTAGAGGTTCTTCTCGCCGGAGCTGATGAGTTTGTTACTCCTTTTGCAAGCAAGCATGAGCGCGCAAAGGCTTTGGTAACCACTGAAGTTATTGCCATGAGCGAACACCCCGCCAATGCGGTTAGGCAGAAGAAAGACGCCAGTATTGTAAGGGCTGCGCAGGCAGTCAAGGCTGGAGAGGCTGACGGTCTTTTTTCGGCAGGCTCTACAGGAGCAGTGCTTACTGCAGCTACCTTTGGTATTGGTCGCATCAAGGGCGTAAAGCGCCCTGCACTTACCCTGATTCTTCCTGGACTTGGTGGCCATAAAACAGTCCTTTTGGATACTGGTGCTAACGCTGATGTGCGTCCAGAAGTTTTGGTGCAATTTGCACAAATGGGCAAGGCTTTTGCCAATGCATCGCTTGGAATTGAAAACCCAACCATAGGACTTCTCTGCAATGGTTCTGAAGAGACCAAGGGCTCTGAGCTTGCTCTTTCATATCATGCGGCTCTTGCAGAAGCAGCTATCAATTTTGGTGGAAATGCTGAGGGAACTGATATTTTAGGAAGCCGTTTTGATGTTATTGTGACAGACGGCTTTACAGGAAATGTGGCCTTAAAATCCATTGAGAGCACGGGCAAGTTTATTATGGCTAGCCTCAAAGGCGCAATTAATTCCTCCAAGAAGGCTGCGTTTGGTGCACTTCTTTTGAAGGATGCTCTGAAGGCTACAGCAGCGGAACTTTCAGGAGATTCTGTTGGCGGCGCCTTTTTGCTAGGTGTTTCTGCACCTGTACTTAAAGGACATGGTGCTACCAGCTCTTCTGCTGTGTGCGCGGGAACACTTTCTGCAGCAAATGCAGTACGTGCCAACCTTATCGAGAAAATTTCCTCGTCAATTCAGCTGTAGTAAAAGCGTCTGTACATAAAAATTTTTATAAGTTATGGTGGAGCCCATGGATAATTCTGTGGGCTTTACTTTTTTTAAGATTGTTTGTTTCAGCTTTAGTAATGTCATCATACAGACACCCATCACGGGGTAAAATTAAGAGCGTCATTGTTGTGTGCAAGGAGGATGTATGGATCGCACAGAAACACTTGAAAAGGTAATTGACGTTGTTAGAGAGACACTGGACCTTGACGATTCCGTTGAGCTCACAGAGGGTACCTCATTTAAAGATCTTGGTGCAGACTCATTTGATCTTTTGCAGCTTGTCACGGACCTTGAGCAAGAGTTTGATATGACCTTTGATGCAGAAAACATCGATGAGATTGCTACCGTTGGTGACGCAGTAGATGCTATTCTTGCTGCTTAAGTAGGTTTTATACGTGAAATTGCACGAACGAGTAGCTGCTGCAGAAGCTATTTGCGATCACACATTTACCAATAAAGAACTTATCGAGGCTGCCCTCACACACCCTTCGGCGGTGGAGGGCAAGCCTGTTTCTGCTTCGTATGAGCGCCTGGAGTTTCTGGGTGACTCAATTCTTGGTGCCATTATTGCAACGGAGCTGTTTGAGCGTTATCCAGATATGGATGAAGGCCAGCTTACTAGGTTGAAAATCTCTCTTGTATCCGGCCACACGCTTTCCATTGTCTCTGATGCTCTAGGAATTTCTCCCTTAATTGTTATGGGAATTTCCGAGAAGGGTACGGGAAAGCGTGGCATGAAGTCTGCTCTTGAGAACGTCTACGAGTCCATTGTTGGCGCGCTCTACCTTGATGCGGGTTTTGATCCAACGCATGATTTTGTTATTCGTACGCTTGGACCTCACATTTCTCCAGCGCTGGCAGTTCGTTCGGTAAGCCCTAAATCTCGTTTGCAAGAAGCGGTACAAGCTAAAGGCAAGGCTACTCCTGAATATAAGCTTATTGGCGAGAGTGGACCTGCTCACACACCAACGTTTACCGCTGTGGTATTTGTCGACGGCCTTAAGGTGGGTCGTGGACAGGGACCATCAAAGAAAGCCGCAGAGTCAGAAGCCGCTCAAGACGCACTGGTACGTCTTGGTGTGGATGACGCTCCGCTTGATGCTGATGCAGAAATGCACCTAAGGTAGAAAGGTACCCTGTACCCGTGTATCTAAAATCGCTGACACTTAAGGGTTTTAAGTCATTCGCTGATAAAACTCAGATGGTTTTTGACCCCGGCCTTACCGTTGTCGTTGGTCCTAACGGCTCGGGTAAGTCCAATGTCTCTGACGCAATTCTTTGGGTATTGGGCGAGCAGAGCGCAAAGATGCTCCGTGGCCAAGCCATGGAAGACGTTATATTTTCTGGCTCATCAGCAAGGGGAGCGGTGGGCGTTGCTGAGGTAACGCTGGTTCTGGATAACTCCGACCACACTATTCCTATTGATTTCTCTGAAATTGGCATCACCAGGCGCATGTATCGCTCTGGAGAGTCTGAGTACCTGATTAACGGTGCTCCTTCAAGGCTCATGGATATCCAGGACATTTTGCATGATTCTGGCCTGGGCAAAGACACCCACTCTATCATTTCCCAGGGCAAGCTCGATTCCATCTTGTCGAGCCGTCCTGAGCAGCGTCGTGAGCTTATTGAAGAGGCGGCAGATATCTCTAAGCATCGCCGCCGCAAAGAGCGTGCGGAGCACAAGATTTCTTCTATGGATGAGAATCTCACGCGAGCCAAAGTGGTTTCTCGCGAGATTACCCGCCAGCTTAAACCGCTTGAAAGGCAGGTAGACAAGGCTTCTCGCGCTAAAGATCTGTCCACTCAGCTCAAAGATTTGACGGTTCAGCTTGCGGTTGATGACCTTCGTCAGCTGCAGTTTACTCATGGCAAGTTGGAGACACGCGCTAAAGAGGCAGAGGCTGCTATTGAGCTTGCGCAGTATCGTGCGGGCGAGAAAAACCGTGAGCTTGAAAAGCTCCAGTCACTTCTTGAGCAAAAGGGTCTCTTTGTTGGAGACTTGGGAGAGCAGCGCCGTCGCATGCAAGAGATTCTTGGTCGTATGGGATCTGACATGCGTCTTTTGGAGGAGAAGGGCAAGAACATGGTTTCTCGCCTTTCCGATACACGTATGCAGCTTTCTGTGATGGATAAACAGAAGTCTGACGCCGCAAAAGAGAATGAAGAGCTTTCTGGTCAGCTGTCAACAATTCGTGCAAAAGTTGCGGATCTGACGGAGAGCGTGAACGCGCTCCAAGAGGCGGCTAACCAGGCAATTGCCGAGCGTCGTACTCTTGATGTAAAGATTTCTGATTGCACTGCGTCTGAGCGAAGTGCGCGTAATACTGCTGATAAAGAAACGCTTGCGTATGTAAAGCTTGAAGAGCAGATTACTCATGCGCAGGTAGAAGACCAGATGTTTGAGTCTAGGTTGACTCAAATTACGGAAGCGCTTGAGATTGCTCGTGCTGCTCTAGAAGATAGTGGCGCTAAAGAGGCAGAGCTCACTGCGGCTCTTGAGAAAGCTCGTCAGGAGTCCGAGGCGTTTGTCGCTGAGATTTCTGAGCGCGCTTCTGCTCTTGAAGCAGCTCGCGAGGCAGAGCGCACTGCTCGCCAGGAGCTCTCAAGCAGTGAAGCTACGCTTGAGGCACTTCGTGCGCTTGATGTGGAAGTCCAAAAGGGAAGTCCTCTGGCAGAAAAGCTTGTTGCGGATGCAGCAATCGCTTCTCTTGTTTCTGGCAGACTTGCTGATTATCTTGAGGTTCAGCCAGAGTTTGAGGCTCTTGTTGAGCAGCTTTTGGGAGAAGATCTTTCCGCGCTTGTTGTAGACAAGCAGCAAAACATTCAGACGCTCTTTGAGCGCGTTCAGACGCTTTCTGAGGACGGCAAGGCTACGTTGGTTGCTCTTTCTGACGCAACTCCAGCTCTTGCTGCGCCTGCACATACAACGTCTTTGCTTGAGCACGTATCTGCGCAGAAGGGTGCCGAAGCTCTTGTGCGGGCGCTTTTTGGTCACGTTTTTGTTGCTCAGAGTCTTGACGATGCCTACGCTGCTCGCAATGTAGAGCCTCGCGGGCTTTATGCGCTCCCTGACGGCACGTTGTTCTATCCAGATGGTCGTCTGGTCCTAGGACACGCATCTCAGGCTGAAGACGGCTCTCTTGAGCGTAAGCGTCGTATTCGCGAGCTTGAGGACGCACTTCCAGCGCTAAAACGCCATCTGGAGGCCGCGCGCTCTGCAGTTACCAACTGCGAGAATGAGCTGGCTTCAGTTCGCGAGAAAAGCGCGCAGTCCAAGGGTGAGGTTGCTCGCCTCAACGGTGAGCTTACGTCTATTGCTGCGGAGCGAGGTCGTCTTGAGGGGCAGGTTGCGTCTTCTCAGGCAGAGTTGAAGCAGGTTAGTGCTTCTCGAGAACAGGCAAAAGAGCGTGCTCAAGAGGCGCGTGCGCACATTGATGAGCACAAGCGCGCGGCTGAAGAGGCTAAGGGCCGCATGGAGTCGCTAGCTTCGGAGCTCAAAGAGCTGCAGGCTCAGCATGAGGATGCCATTCGCGCACAGGGTAGGGCCAACCGAGAGCTTTCGGATGCAAAGACGGACCTTACTGTTGCAAAAGAGCGTGCAACTAGTATGGCTTCTCGCCAGGCAGAGCTTGAGAGGCGTCTGTCTCAGCTGGATGAGCAGCTTGCTGCCGCTAAGCAGGCAACGCACGCGCTTGAGGTAATCAGGCTTCGCGTAGACCCGCTGTACAAGCGCTACGATACTCTGCACCAGAAGGCGCTTGAGTGGGCGTCTAGGCTCAAGGATCGCGCGTCGTTGGCGGAGGCAGACTCCGAGACGCTGCGAGAGACCATCTCTGAGGCAAAAGACGCTGCTTCTGAAGCTGCGCTTGCGGTAGAAAAAGAGAAAGACGCCGCTAACCAGATTAGCGTTGAGATTGGTAAGCTTGAGGTTCAGGTTCAAAACGCCATCGAGGCCATTCTTGCCACGGGTGCCTCATTGGACGAGGCGTTGACGCTTCCTGAGCCAGAAGATAGAGAGCAGACAGAACGCCTTGCTGCATCACTCAAGAGCCAGCTTGAGGCACTTGGTCCTGTCAACGCCGTTGCCATGGATGAGTACGAGCGCCTCAAAGAGCGCGCTGATTACATTAACGAGCAGGTAGCGGACTTAGAGGCCGCACGAACTTCGCTGAAGAAAATCATCTCGGCCATTGACCGCAAGATGCGTAGCCGCTTCCTTGTTGTCTTTGACCGCGTCAACCAGAACTTCTCCGAGATCTTCTCGATGCTGTTCCCTGGTGGTCATGCTCATATTGAGCTCACTGACCCTGACCATCTCTCCGAGACAGGCATTGAGATTGTGGCTCAGCCGCGCGGTAAGCGCATTACCAAGATGATGCTCATGTCAGGTGGCGAGAAGAGCCTCACCGCCCTGGCATTGCTCTTTGCTGTATACAGAACGCGTACTGTTCCGTTCTACGTCTTTGATGAGGTTGAGGCTGCGCTCGACGACGCCAACCTCTCCAAGCTGCTTGATGCCATTGAGCAGCTCAAAGAGACCACTCAGCTGATTGTCATTTCTCACCAGAGGCGCACCATGGAGCAAGCCGATGTTCTGTATGGTGTATCTATGCAGGCAGATGGTGTCAGCCACGTTGTCTCTCAGAGACTTGATAAGACAACCGGAAAGGTAGTTGATATCTAATGGGCTTTATGGACAATCTTCGCCGCGGTCTTGAGCGTTCTCGTGAGACTTTAAGCGAAATCTTTTATATGGGTGGAGAGGTCACCGAAGATTTTTGGGATGACCTTGAGGACACGCTTGTTATGGGAGACATGGGCGCTGAGGTGGCTATGCGTGTCACCGATGACCTGCGTGAACGTGCTGCGCGAGAAAACCTTATACGCTCCGATCAGCTTCGCCGCGCTCTTGTAGAGCGCCTTACGGCAGAGTTTCCTGTTGCAGAAAGAGATCCATTTACAGATACGCCCTCTATTGTTTTGTTCGTGGGCATTAACGGTGCTGGTAAAACTACCACTGTTGGTAAGATTGCCGGTCGTGCACATGCTAATGGCGTAAAGACTTTGATTGGTGGTGCTGACACCTTCCGCGCAGCTGCAATTGAGCAGCTACAGGTATGGGGCGAGCGCTCTGGTATAGAGGTAGTAACCAGAGAGCGTGGCGCTGATCCTGCAAGCGTTTGTTTTGAGGTTGTTGAAACGGCAGAAAAACAAGGCACTGAGCTGGTGCTTATTGATACTGCTGGACGTCTGCATACCTCATCGGATCTGATGCGTGAGCTTGCTAAGGTTGTCTCGGTAACTAGAAAGCGCGCAGGAGATATTCCCGTAAGTGTTGTTCTGGTTATTGATGCAACCACCGGTCAAAATGGCCTCAACCAGGCAAAAGAGTTCAATGACGCGCTGTCTCTGGACGGTCTTATTGTTACAAAGCTTGATGGCACCGCTAAGGGAGGAATTGCTCTGGCAATTTCTAACCAGCTTAACCTGCCTATTTATCGTATTGGTGTGGGCGAGTCGATTGATGATCTTCAGACATTTGACGCTCGTTCATTCTGTGAAGTACTTGTTGGTGAGGGAGTTCAGTAATGTTTAACAGCCTGCAAGATAGACTGCAAAATACATTTGCCGCTCTACGCGGAAAGGGCCGTCTCACTGAGGACGATATCAATTCCGCAATGCGAGAAATTCGCATGGCTCTTCTCGAGGCTGACGTTAACTACAAGGTAGTTAAAGAGTTTGTTGGCCGCTGTAAAGAGCAGTGCATGACCGCTGACGTGCTAGAGTCTCTGTCTCCAGCTCAGAACGTTGTTCGTATTGTTCTGGATGAGCTCACGGCGCTGCTTGGTTCAACCGAATCCAAGCTTACGCTGGCACAGAACCGCATTCCAAACGTCATTATGCTCGTTGGTCTTCAGGGCTCCGGTAAGACAACCGCAGCTGCAAAGCTTGCTTACCTGCTTAAATCCCAGGGAAAGAATCCTCTGCTTGCCGCCTGCGACGTTCACCGTCCCGCAGCAGCAGATCAGCTTGAAACGCTTGGCTCTGAGATTGGCGTGCCAGTCTATCGTGGTGATGGCAAAGACGCCGTTACCATTGCGTCTCAGGCTATTCAGGAGGCTGTTGACCACCTCAACGACCTGGTAATTGTCGATACCGCTGGCCGTCTTCAAATTGACGAAGAAATGATGGAAGAGGCCGTTGCTATCAAGCGCGCCGTCAAGCCAGATCAGATTCTTATGGTTGTCGACGCCATGACCGGTCAGGATATCGTCAATGTTGTCAGCACCTTCGCCGAGCGCGTAGACTTTGACGGCGTTATCATGTCCAAGCTTGATGGCGACGCTCGTGGCGGTGGTGCCCTTTCCGTACGTGAGGTTACCGGCAAGCCTATCAAGTTTGTTTCCATGGGCGAGAAACCCGATTCACTTGAGGTTTTCCACCCAGATCGTATGGCCAAGCGCATCCTTGGCATGGGCGACGTTATCTCTATTGTCGAGAAGGCCCAACAGGCAGCAGACGAGAAGCAGGTTGAAGATGCTGAGCGTATGTTGCGTGAAGGCTTTACTATGGATGACCTGCTTAATCAGATGAACCAAATTCGCAAGATGGGCGGCCTTGCAAAGCTAATTGGCGCTCTTCCTGGTGGTGACCGCATGATGGCCCAGCAGGGTGGTGTGGATGATAGCTCAATGGCAAAGATTGAAGCTATGATTCACTCGATGACTAAGGAAGAACGCGCGCGCCCAAAGATTATTAACGGTCAGCGTCGTCGTCGCATTTCCATGGGTTCTGGTCGTAGCGTTCAGGAAGTTAATCAACTTATTCGTCAGTGGGGAGAGATGAATAAGATGATGGGCAAGATGAAGGCTATGACTCAGGGCGGTAATGCAAAGAAAGGCCGCCGCGCAATGGAGTCAATGATGAAGAATATGGGCTTTGGCGGAGGCCAAATGCCTCGTTTCTAGGCGTTGCTAGTAAATAAATTTATATAAGAATTGCTCATGTCGAGTAGTATCCCTACTGCATTTTGTTAAACATGGTAAACTCTCTCAAAAAGCAGTAGGGAGTATTTACGTCAATTATACGTGTTGCCTTTATGGCACTAGGTTGTATAAGCTTGGCACTTGCTGTGCTTGGTGTAGTGCTTCCCATTTTGCCAACTGTTCCATTTTTGGCACTTGCTGCATTTTGCTTTGCAAAATCATCCGACCGACTCAATAATTGGCTTATTAATACAAAGTTTTACCAAAATAATCTTGCTGATTTTAAAGCTGGAAAAGGGATGACTGTTAAGACTAAAACACGCATCCTTGCTACGGTAACCTTGGTCATGGCTATAGGCCTTATTGCCATGCTTATAAAAGGCATTATTATTGGCAGTATTGTCCTTGTTATTGTTTGGCTAGGCCATATTTATTATTTTGGTTATAAAGTTAAAACGATTAAAGGGTAAACAATTGTTACAATAGCTTCTAGTTAGTTTCATTATTACTCGGTAATGATGAGGTGACAGATGATGCAGCGTAGGAAAAGAGTTATTGTAGGCATAACTATCAGTGCAGTAATTGTGGCATGTGTATTTATATGTATTTGGTTTAGACCGGAAGCGGTTAGGGAGCGAAACCTCGATTTTTTAAAACATGAAGCTGTGGAATTTATAAGGGAGCAATCAGCTGATAATATTTTCTCATATGAAAAGTTTGAGTCTGGAGAATATAAGACTTATACCTGCAATATAAACGACGTGTATATATCTGGTCCAATTTTATCAATTGTAGAGAAAAACAATGAATTATTAGACGGTGGCATTTCGTGGGTTGTAAGTGTTAATGGAGAAATCATTGGAACAATCGAGCAAGATGCCGCTTTATATTCAGTTTCTCTCTCATCGCAAGATTTTGATCAATATATTCTTTATGGGACTGCTTATGTTCTACAAGCTATGAGCAGTCGCAAATTACCTGCCGTCTCCTACTATGAATACAATACAGATGGTGGAGGAGCCTTTCTGTCTGATAATATATTTGCAACATTTAATTACGGCACAGGAGACTATGGTTTTGTTAAGGCAGCCAGCAAATTTCCTTCTGCCAGTTCATTGATCACTTCTCGCTTAGGTTCAGAGTATCTTGATTTTATGGCAAACAAAGAGCGTGTAGTGGATCTTCTGTAAGACATAAAAAACGCGCGCTTCAGAATTGTTTTCTAAAGCGCGCGTAAATTAATCTCTAAGAAAAACCTAGTAGTGAATGATAACAGGATCTCCGTCTTTGGCAATATCAAAGAGTTTCTGAGCGTTTTCATAGCTTAGGTTAATGCAACCATGACTACCACCAGTTTTATAAATATTTCCACCAAACGCACTTCTCCATGGAGCGTTGTGGAAGCCAGCTTCTTGACCCTTTACGCCAAGCCAGAAATCAACCTTTGTATCCCATCCTGGACGACCTGACTCGTCGTTTGGTCCCAGGAGACGAGCGTCCCTAATGTGGCTGGTAATATACCAGACTCCTTCTGGAGTATTGTGATGTCCATCGGGGATGCCTGTTACTACATCGGCTTCCCAGAGAATTGTTCCATCATCACCATAAAGAACAGCATGCTGAGTGGTAAGGTCAACGTCAATATAACGACCGCCCCAGTCCTGCTCGCCCTGTTTAGTAAATGTATCGGCCGACTGTTTTGTAGGCAGTTCAATCTTTGTTGCCTGACCAGCGGACAGGCCGTCAGAGATGGCTTTTACAGCAGCGTCATTATCAATAACCCAACCGTATGCACCAGCGGCCTTTGTAGTGAATTCTTTTCCATCCCAGCGCTTATACGTTCTTGAAGTTCCACGAGTATCTACTGCAGGAGCAAGTGTCTCGTTGACCCATTTGGTAATGGCGTCTATATCAAATGAAATAGAGAGATTCTCATCAAACTTAATCCAGCTAGCAATGGTGTCTTGATCAAGCTGATATGCAGCAGAATCACCGAGCATCAAATCAACTGCAGAAGCAACGTATGAATTAGCTGTCTTCAAGGCAGCATCAAGATCTTCTGCACTTATGAGGCTTTCTGGGCCAAGCTGTACGGTAGTAGTCAGATTATCAAAAGCGGTTTGCAAGTCTTTATGGACACCTTCAAGAGATAGTCTTGTGGCAATAGCATCATCAGCAAAAATAAACTTTTTAGCCGAGCTATCGTAGGTAATTCCATTGTTTTCAAGAGCTTGAGCAGATTCTTTTGCCTGCTCAATTCTTTGATTAAAGAGTGCGTCCGCCTTGCTTGTATCATACGAAGCGGTAGCATGTGGGCTCAAGGACCTGCTACGAGTAAGCTCCAGTGGCCACATCCAAGGATTCTGCTGGCTAATAGCATCGCGAGCATATCCAGCTGCGTCGTATGTTAAATCAATGTCGGATGCCTTGATGGTTAAATCTACGCCGTTTCCAGAGACTTGGACGGAGTAATTTGAGGCCTCGTTTGCTCTAGAAGCCTGCAGCTCTGAAGCAGGTTTTAAGGAGTAGTCCTTACCATAAATGCTGGTTTGAGGCATAAAGAAGAAGTTAAAGAAGATTGCTCCACCCACATACACAAGGGCAAGAATACCAACGAGTACAGCAGGTATCTTCCACCACTGATGTTTCTTGTGAACAACGGGCGCCTCTTCTTTTTCTCCAAGCTCTGCGCTATCAAGGGGAGCAATGATAGTTAAATCATCTGCCTGCTCTTCCGGCACTTCCGCTGATTGTGAAAAGTCATTAAGCTGATTGACCTTTACCTGCTCTTCACTGAGAGCAACGTACATATCAGTATCGCCAAGGCTTGGTACTGAGTCTTTAAGAGAAGGTGCTTTCTTTGTAGCTTCCTCTGAGGAAAGAGGTTGTAGGTTAGCGGTATGAGAAGCAGAGCTTTTTGCAAAGTGCTTAGCCAAGGAGCACTCCTTATAAAAATACGAAGTTACACAGCAAGAATCAGAGTGTTTTGACAAATAGACTTTCTGTAAATGAGTCAAAGCCACATCTATTTAGTGTAGTGCATATTCGTCACATATTTTATGGAACTTACGAGGAATTATTTTACACAGGAGATGAACAAACCTGGAGTAATATATATGAAATTTAGAAATAATTATTTTTCAATTGCAAGGGGAGCAATAGCGTATGTCACCAGCTAGATTCAATAGCTCTACTCAAAAAATTGGATGCGTTTGTACTGCTCTTGCTGTACTTCTTTTATGCATTTCATCTTTTCCTAAAATTGCTGTAGCCACTGCTTCAACTAGCCAATTAAATTCTCATTCTGCTAATCAGTTGTTACTGCATACTGATGTCAAATCATATGAGCTTCTTTCTTCTGATTTTGCTTCGCTTGTTGGCAATGATTCAACTTCGTTTGATAATCTTGAGCCAGTTAAACCTTACGAGGCAGTTAACACTGATTCTCATCCAAACTATAGCAAGGTAAGCGATTTTGTCTATTTAGATAGAGATCAGTTTGACTTGTCGCTTTTCTCGCCAGATGATTCTCTAAGATATACAACAGATGATGCAGCTGTAGATGCATACATTCAGACTCATCCAGAGCTTGCCGGTGTGACTGATCGTAGAATTTTGCTTCCGGTGTTTGAATTTGATTCAGACAATGATATTCAGACTCACAGAGACAGAGTTAATTCTTACATTGCTCATGGTCAGCTGGCACAAGGGTCGGTTGGTCAGGATAATACCGCTGTTATTGATACCAGTTTGTCTATGGGTCAGTATAAGCTGGAAAAAACTCTCTCGTATGATCAAGAGCATGGCTTCTATTACATCTATACCATGCACGTGGGTGTATCTGATATTGATCGTAACCTCACAACGTTTGTTGATAGCAATGGAAATAAGACTGAAAAACAAGGTCTATTCCAGGCTCCAGAGGTAGTGGGCAATGACATTCTTGACCATAAAGAAGTTGACTCTTATACGATTTCTGCTGGTTATGATGGTGATGGTAATGTTGCTCGTCCAACTACGTATGTAACACATATTACGTATTACTACACTCTCGCGCACACCGCATATGTCTCTGATACTGGAACTACCTTAAAACCTATTGACGCTGGTCTTCAGAATGCTCCTGCTACCATCTCTTCTTACAACTATGACCACACGGTTGATGCAGGAACAAGGCGAGTGCTGGACATTGATGCCGTAACAGCTCGTCTTAAGGCAGAGATTCAATCTCAAGATGTTACTCAGCTTTTCCCAGCAAGTGCTGCTACTCACAATGGAGATATTGCTATCAGTAGGACTCCTGGAGGAATTGATACCTATGATATTCACCTGTTTGAGAATGGTCAATTTACTAATGACTTGACCTATACATCAGATGGTACGCCTCGTGTTGTTGATGCCGATGGCAATGCTGTTTATTTTTCTAACCACTTTAAGGATGTTGTCTATTCTTCATACCAAGATGACACCTTGCCTGTTGGTCAGTATCGAATTGAATATCTGCTTACTCCGGTATCTGCAGATCCAGATCACTTTGATTCATATCAGCACCTAATGGTTAATCTTGTCATTGGAACAAATGATAGCTCTCAGCCCGCGCCCGCGGTAAATTGGACTCACGTCTATGTAAAGCAGCCTGAGACTACGCCAGAAACACCTGAGACACACACTCCTGAGAAGCCTCAGCAACCTCAGAAGAAGTCACAGCTTCCTGATACTGCGGATTATTCTCAGGTTGCGCTTCAGAGCACACTTGTCTGTTCCTCTGTTTCGCTGGTTTCTCTAAGCTTCTTCCTCAAGAGAAAGCTACTACAGAAGTAATCTAGGAGTACATGACGTTACTCTTGCCTCAAGAGTGAGAGAATACTGTCTAACAAGAGGCGAGAGGTACGTTATTTATGGCTACATATCCGGTTATTCAGTTAGATTCAGCTGACGATAGTCGTCTTGATATGTATGCTCGATTGACTGATAACCAGCTTCGTAATCGTCTTGACCCAACTCGCGGCGTCATGATTTGTGAGTCACATTTTGTGATTGAAACTGCACTATCTGCAGGTTGTGAGCCACTCTCATTTCTTGCAAACACTTCTCATACAGATAATATTTTGCAAATTGTCGAGAAGTTCCATCCTTTGTCAGATGACGTTCCTATTTTCATTCTTCCAGATGAGCAGCTTACACAGCTTATTGGCTACAAGATGAACAGAGGAGTACTCTGTGCCATGAGGAGACCTCAAGGTGCATTGCTAGAAGAGATTCTAAGCACGTCAAAGCATATTGCCATACTGGAAGATTTAGTAGACGTTAACAACGTTGGCGCTGTCTTTAGGTCAGCTGCGGCCCTCAATGTAGATGCTGTGATCTTAACTGCTCAGTGCGCCGACAACCTCTCAAGGCGTGTCCTGCGCGTTTCTATGGGAACGGTTCTTAAGGTACCTTGGACTCGTTTGGATGAAGAGACAACTTCACTGGACCTTATTGAAAAGCTTAAAGCTCATTCTTTTACTACGTGTGCATTTGCGCTCACAGATTCTGCAGTACCTCTTAATAAAGAGCTGGTAAAAGGTAAAAAAGCTGCACTATTCTTTGGTAGTGAAGGCTATGGTCTTGATAAGAAAACCATTAAGGCTTGTGACATTACTACCATCATCCCCATGTCTCATCAGGTAGATTCACTCAATGTTGCTGCATCATCTGCTGTTGCTTTTTGGGAGCTTTTTGCTCGATAGCTTTGGTGGAATGCCTTTAATCGCGGTACAAAAAACGGCCATCTACAAGCGCAGATGGCCGTTTCACTTTGTTGATGAGAGAATTACTCTGCTGAAGGGGTAGAGGAGCCTTCCTCATTGGTGCTCTCAACTACTGGTGCAAAGGTATTCTCACGTTTAAGGATGTTCATGAACTCCTCGCCGGTAATAGTCTCCTTCTTCTGCAGGTAGTGAGCAATCTCATGCAGCTTGAAGCGGTTCTCTTTAAGCGTCTGGAGTGCGCGCTGGTGGCCCTCTTCAACAATGCGTCTAACTTCAGCATCAATCTCTTCAGCGGTTGCCTCAGAGCAGGTGAGGGAAGAGCCACCACCAAGATAACGGCTTTGCTGCTGGCTGAGGGTAACCATGCCAAGTTTGTCAGACATGCCGTACTGCGTAACCATAGCGCGAGCAATTGCTGTTGCACGCTCAATATCGTTGGAAGCGCCATTGGTCATCTCGCCAAAGATAAGTTCTTCAGCTGCGCGCCCACCACAGAGAACAGCAATCTCATCCATCGCCTGGCTTTTGCTCATGAGATAACGCTCATCATCCTCAACCTGCATGGTAAAGCCAAGAGCTCCGCCAGTACGAGGAACAATAGTGATCTTGGTAACAGGAGCATCGTTTTTCTGGATGGCACCAACAATTGCATGGCCGGTCTCGTGATAAGCTACAACGTCCTTCTCGTGCTCAGAAAGAACCGTGTTCTTTTTCTTTGCACCGGCAATAACAACGTCAACGGACTCAGCAAGATCTTCGGTGGTAACACGACGACGACCAAAGCGAACAGCACGAAGAGCTGCCTCGTTGATGATGTTTGCGAGGTCTGCGCCGGATGCACCTGGCGTGGACTTAGCAATGATAGAGAGGTCAACGCCTGGCTCCATCTTTACATCATTGGCGTGAATCTGAAGAACTGCCTCGCGACCCTTAAGGTCTGGAAGCTCAACAGGAATACGGCGGTCAAAACGGCCAGGACGCAGAAGTGCTTTGTCCAAGGTCTCAGGGCGGTTGGTTGCTGCAAGAACAACAATACCCTTGTGGTTATCAAAGCCGTCCATCTCAGAGAGTAGCTGATTTAAGGTTTGCTCACGCTCATCGTTGGAGTTGAGAGAAGCATCACGGCGCTTACCAACCGCATCAATCTCGTCAATAAAGATGATGCAAGGAGCCTTTTCATTTGCTTGCTTGAAGAGATCACGGACTTTTGCAGCACCGCGTCCAACAAACATCTCAACAAACTCAGAGCCAGCAATCTGGAAGAAAGGAACGCCAGCCTCACCAGCAACTGCCTTAGCAATGAGGGTCTTACCAGTACCTGGAGGGCCTACAAGCAAGGCGCCACGAGGACAGCGAGCACCAATCTCTTTGTACTTATCAGGAGTTTTAAGGAAGCTAACAATCTCTTGCATAGACTCTTTAGCCTCTTCTTGACCAGCTACGTCTTTAAACGTAATGCCTGTGTCTTCTCCCTTAATTTCTTTAGCGCTTGAGCGACCAAGATTGCCGCCAAGACCTCCAAAGCCGCCACCAAAGTTCATGGAAGGACCATCGTCACCCATGGCGCGTTTAAGAGATCGGTTAATAAAGTAGCCAATACCTAGGAACAGGAAAAGAGGAATACCATACTGAATAAGGGCAAACATCAGCATATTTGTGGAGTTGTCAGGAATAGAAGCCGAGAAGTCAACTTTGTGATCTCTAAGCGTCTGAACCAGCGTTGAATCATTGGGGAACTGCGTAGTCTCAAAGATCTTCTCGGAATCTCCAGAGCCAGTTGTGAACCTAATGTTTCTGTTACCCGTATTAAGGTCTACCTTGGTAACTTCATTGTTGTCAATCTTGTTAAGGAACTCACTGTACGAGACAGTTTGTACCTGTTGACGCAGAAGTCCTGGTAATAATGTGTTGCTAAGCAGGAGATATACAAAGATGGCTACTGCAATATAGAGTAGCATCGACATAGATCTACGGTGCTTGTTATCGTTATTTGTCATACACGTCCCTTTACCTGTTTGGCTCAAATGTGATATGAGCTCACTTAGATATTTGAATTGTTTTACCCAATCTACATTTTTTATTTCTATAAAAATTTAAAATTTGGATTCCGCATAATTTGTTAAAAACGGTTTACGCGTGTGTATTACTTAGTTCAATGAGTGCAAGACGTGGTAGTATTACTTACACAAGCTGTGATGAGGACAGTAGCTGGGTAGCGCAAATCTCAAGCGAGCGGAGTTGGTGGAAGTCCGCATTTGCGTCCGTGTGAACATCACCTCGGAGCTGCAGTTCAAACGTACAGGTTTTTGTACTAGTAGATGCTGCCGGAAATGGTCGCCGTGACAGGCCAGCCGAGTAAACGGACATATCCGTCGCTGGGTGGTTACAACGAAGTGTATTGTGGCGCTTCGTCCCAGCTGTGAGGGACGGGCGCTTTATTTGTGCCCAGAAAGGTTGTGCTTGATGGCAAACGAGTACAAAAAGACCACCAACCTGCCAAACACAGGCTTTCCTATGCGCGCATCACTTGCGCAGAACGAGCCTCAGCGTTTGGCTGATTGGGACCAAAACAACGTCTATGAGCTCCTGATGAAGAAGAATGAGGGACATGACAAGTTTGTCCTTCACGACGGACCTCCTTATGCAAACGGTCCAATTCACCTGGGTCACGCACAGAATAAGATTTCCAAGGACATCATCAACCGCTATAAGGCTATGCAGGGCTTCCAGACTCCTTATGTTCCTGGTTGGGACTGCCATGGTCAGCCAATCGAGCACAAGGTTGAGCAGATGCTTGGCACCGAGAAGTTCAATCAGTTATCTACCGAGAAGATCCGTGAGCTCTGCCGCAAGATGGCAGTTGAGCAGGTAGACACCCAGCGTCAGGGCTTTAAGCGCCTTGGTGTTCTGGGCGAGTGGGATAACCCTTATCTCACTTACGTCAACGATTACGACGCAACTGATGTTGAGATCTTCAAGGCAATCTACGACAAGGGCTCTGTGTATAGAGGTACCAAGCCTGTTCACTGGTGTACTCATGACCACACTGCTCTCTCTGAGGCAGAGATTGAGTATCACGATGTCACCTCTACTGCAATCTTTGTTCGCTTTGAGCTAACTACGGTTCCTGAGGGTCTTGAGGCTTACGCGGGTAAGACCTGGGTAGACATCTGGACTACAACTCCATGGACAATGCCTGCTGACGAGGCAGTTATTCTGCACCCTGAGGCTAACTATGTTGCTCTTGAGCTTCCTGATGGACATGTAGAAATTGTTGCTGAAGCTCTTGCAGAGAAAGCTGCTACCAAGTTTGGTTATACCGATTGGAAGCTTGCTCAGGACGCAAAAGGTAATACTTGGAAGAAGACTGGCGTTGAGCTTGCAGGCAATGAGTATAAGCAGCCAATCTTTGGTGACCTTGGTAACACTGGTAGATTTATCTATGCAGAGTACGTTACCCTTGACGACGGTACTGGTGTTGTTCACTCCGCACCTGGTCATGGCGTAGACGACTATAACGCTGGTGTTCGCTTTGATATTCCACAGACTATGCCTGTTGATGATGACGGTCACTTCTTCAAAGGTGACGGTCAGGGCACTGGTGGCCCCTTCTCTGGTATGGAGGTCAATGAGGCTAACCCTGTCATTGTTCAGTGGCTCAAAGACCGTGGAACGCTCATTCTTTCAGAAGAGATTACCCACAGCTATCCACACTGCTGGCGTTGTAAAGAGCCCGTTATCTTCCGTGCAACAAGCCAGTGGTTTGTCTCCATGGATAAGACTGGCCTGCGTCAGCAGGCAGCAGAGGAGCTTACAAAGGTTAAGTTCTATCCTGCAAATGCGGTTAAGCGTATTGGCTCCATGGTTGAAGGTCGTCCTGACTGGTGCATTTCCAGGCAGCGTAACTGGGGTGTTCCAATCCCTGCTTTCACCTGCGAGGATTGCGGCGAAACTGTTATCAATGACCAGACACTTGACGCTGTCATCAAGCTTTTCCGCGAGAAGGGCTCTGATGCTTGGTTTACCGACGATCCTAAGACCTATTTAGGCGACGCTTGCGTCTGCCCTAAATGTGGCGGCCATAATCTCAAGGCAAACAAGGACATTCTGGACGTTTGGTGGGATTCTGGTGTTTCTCACACTGCTGTTTGCAAACACCGTCCAAACCTTAAGTTCCCAGCTGATATGTATCTTGAGGGCTCCGACCAGCACCGTGGTTGGTTCATGAGTTCTCTCATGACTTCTGTTGGAGCTTACGGTGTCGCTCCTTACAAGTCTGTTGTCTCACAGGGCTTTACGCTTGATGGCCAGGGACGCAAGATGAGTAAGTCTCTGGGCAATGTCATTGATCCAAATGCCGTTTGTGCTGAACGTGGTGCAGACGTCCTACGCCTTTGGGTTGCTTCTGTTGACACTTCAACTGACGTTCCTTGCGATGACGCTATTCTTTCCCAGGTAGGCGATGCATACCGTAGGTTCAGAAACACCCTGCGCTTCCTTCTTGGCGAGCTTGAGGGCCAGTTTGATCCTGCTACCGATGCAGTTGCTGTAGCGGACCTTGAAGAGTATGACCGTCTTGTTCTTGCACGTATGTGCGAGGTTCATGCTGCAGTCACTGAGGCTTACGAGGGATATCGCTTTAATAACGTCTTCCGTACCCTCTACGATTACATCATTGAGCTTTCCAACGGTTACTTGAACGCAACTAAGGACCGCATGTACTGTGATGCTGCTGATTCTGGAACTCGTCGTAGCGCTCAGACTGTTTGGGCAGAGATTCTTTCCATGCTTGTTCATGACCTGCAGCCAATTCTGGTTTACACCACCGACGAGGCTATGCAGTTCCTGCCAGAGTCCATGCGTGACGGTCAGAAGTACGCAGCCCTTCTCGACTGGTATAAGGCTCCTATGAGCACTGACGAGTACACAGCACTGCTTCCTGCATATCAGGTGCTGGTTGATGCTCGTGCTGCCTACACCAAGGTATACGAGACGGCTCTTGAGGCAGGTGTTGTTACCGAGAAGACCACGCAGGCTACACGTGCAGAGGTTACCCTTACCGCTGAGCAGGCTGCATCCATTTCTCATGCTGGTCTTGACTTTGCTGAGGCATTTGTCTGCTCTGAGGTTACCGTCTCCGAAGGTTCTGAGCTGAGCGTAAGCGTCTATCCTGCAAACGGCGAGCGCTGCGACCGTTGCTGGAACTATCGCGAGCTTGGTGAGGATCACCTTTGTCACCGCTGCCACGACGTTGTTGCGTAAATGAACACTGACCAGCAGCAACATACAACGCACACACTAGTGACCCGCCTTGCAGTTCTCTGCGGGGCGGGCGTTGTTGCCTGTGTGCTTGACCAGGTAACTAAGCTCTGGGTACGAACCTCAATCCCAGAGGGAGCCGCGGTTCCTTTTATCCCAGGTGTTATGGAGCTCTTCCACGTAAGTAACACCGGTGCAGCGTTTTCTGTAGGTTCTGGAAATGCCCTCTTTTTTGTGGCCCTCACTGCCGTGGTTATCGCCGCTCTGGTGGGCTTTGTAGTTCGCGAGGAGAACCTCCCGCTGCCGCTTATTGCGCTTTTGGGAGGCGTCGCAGGTGGCGGAATTGGCAACGCTATTGATCGTGTTTTGTATGGTCAGGTTACTGATTTCTTTGCTACAACGTTTATTAATTTTGCTGTGTTTAATGTGGCAGATATCTTTGTGACCTGTGGCATCCTTATTGCTTTTGTGTACTGGACAATCTGGGACAAAAAGCAGTAGGGTAGTGGTAATGAATGAGCGTATCGTTGACATACTAGTTGGACCAGAAGGGGACGGCGTCAGATTAGATGCGTTCCTTTCTGCCCAAGATACACTTCCCTCAAGAAGTGCCTGCGCAAAGCTGGTAGAAGAGGGAAGAGTAACCATCAACGCTACGCTGGCTACCTCCAAGTCAGAAAAACTTATGTTGGGCGATAGACTCTTAGTGTCTCTTCCAGACGCACAGCCTCAAACGGGACTTTTACGTCCAAACCCAGACATTCCCCTTGATATTCGCTTTGAGGACCAGTACCTCATAGTACTCTCCAAACAGATCGGCCTTGTCTGCCATCCATCTCCTGGCCACGTTGATGACACCCTGGCAAATGCCCTGGTAGCCCACTGTGGCTACGAGCACCTAGGAATGCTTCAGGGAGAAGAACGTCCTGGTATTGTGCATCGTCTTGATATGGATACGTCTGGTCTTATGCTGGCAGCAAAGTCCGATGAGGCTCAAAAGGCTCTTCAGGACCTCATTAGACTGCGCGTGCTTGACCGACGCTATATTGTGCTAGTACAAGGCTATGTTGCCCACGATTCTGGCACCATTGAAACGGGCATTGCTCGCTCAACGCGAGACCGTCTCAAAATGACCGTTTCAGACGCGCCTGGCGCACGAGAGGCCATTACCACCTTTAGAACGCTTGAGCGCTTTGAAGCGGGCAGAAAAGGCGAGGGCTACTCGCTTCTTGAGTGCCATCTCTATACAGGTCGCACACACCAGATTAGAGTTCACATGCGCCACATTGGACATCCTGTTGTTGGCGATCAGCTTTATGGCAAAAAAGATACAAGCCTTAACCTTGGCCTTAACAGGCAGTTTTTACACTCCTGGCACGTTCAGTTTGAGCACCCTTTTACAGGCGAGAATATCGTGGTAGCAGACACACTACCAAAAGACCTGCAAGAAGCCCTACTTTCTCAAAGCACTATGTCTATGGGAAGGACTTCTGTAGGAAATGAGATTTGCCCTCAATTGTAATATGACTAAAAAGTCTCGCATCTCATTTCACGTGGTGTAAGAGAAAAGTAGCCCTTAAATTTCCTATAAAACTCTGTTGTTCCACCATAGCCAATCATTGAAGAAATAGTAGAGACAGGCAATTTGGTATGAATTAACAGCGTTTTTGCTCGTTCCATTCTTTGTTCTAAAACAAGTTCAGAAAAAGTCTTGCCACATTTTTGTCTGAGAAGTTCAGAGAGATAAGTTGGTGTATATGAGTATTTTTCTGAAAGTTTAGCAAGTGTAATACTTTCTGAATGAGCAGTAATTTCATTAAGGATAAGAGCGACCGTCTCATTAGTGTTACCTGGAGTGAACGTATAGTGAGCATCAGGAGAAAGGCAGGTAATAAGCGCTATAAGTAAGGAAGTAACAATAGCTTCCCAATTTGGTTTTCTCTCGGAATAGGCAATGATTATCTGAGTATAAAGTGTATAAATTCGTTCAATATCAGCTGGATGAACATTTTGTGGCAGTGTATTTTTATTTGATATAAGGTTTGTAGTAAAAGTAAAGAAATCTTCTGATGAAGGCATTAGAAAGAAAAGAAAACTTCCAAAATAGTTTTTACGAGCAAGTATTGAGAGACTCACAATGTCGTCTCCATAAGGTTTTGTAGAAAATTGGCCTAAATTTGTTAAATCAAAAGCAGAAGTGAGTGTAAAAAATCCTCTGATATGAGGGTTAGCAGATTCTTCTGTTTCGTAGTGTGCACTCAAAATGACATTTGAAGCACCACCTTGAGCAAGAGACTTTCCATTGGAAAGTATATTTTGAAGTGCTTGAGTTAGTCGCTTTTCGCTCATAATCAGCCTTTCAACGATATTTTCCTGCGTCAAATTATAGGGTGATAACGCAATTTTATACGAGAAACCCGCTTTTAACCTTAAAGAGTCCATTAAGTGTTTATTTTACAAGTGCAGGTAATTAATGCTTTGGAAAGGAGACTGAATTACTTACTGCGTTTTTAAGCTAATGATATTTTGGAAATGATGAGTATGAATAAACGTCTCTCTCGCTTATTTGTTATACGAAAACATATGCTTCTATCTGCCCTTGGTTTGGCAATTGGATATATTGCTGTTGCAATGCTGGGCATTTTTACAGGCGATTTAATTGATAGTATGCTTAATGTGCAAGCTGTTGACGGTGTTTGGCAAAAGCTAGGGCTGTTGTTGCTCCTTTCGCTTGTAACGCTTTGCTTAAGCTTTTTTCTCACTGTTTGGATTCCACAAAAGCTCAATTTAGAAGCTGCGGTTGCTAGTTCTGAGGTAGCGATATCGGAATTCTTAAAGATGTCTCTTCGTGTTTTTTCAAAAAAGAATACCGGACACTATCTCAATGTAGTCACTATGGCAGCCTTTGTCTTCAGTGGTGTTCAAATTGCAGTAAGTGTTGAATTTTTAGGTGGTCTTTTAGCAGTTATTGTTTTGGCAATTGTGGCATTTACGGTAAATCTATGGATTGGTTTTCTTGTCTTGCTATATATCCCTTTTTACTTGGTGATTATTGATTATCCGAGCAAGAAAACAAATGAGATTTTGACCGAGTCAATGAAAAAACGAGAAGGCTGGCTGGATATCGGTAGGCGCATAATTGAGGAAAAGTTCTCGATTAATGTGCTACGAGCAGAGAACTATTTTGAAAATGCTTACAAGGCAGCTAATGATGAGTATTTCCTCTATGTAAAAAGAAGCAGTTATTTCAGTGCTTTATCAAAGAACCTTCCATCAGCGCTTTCAAATTTCATGCAAGTCGTAGCCATAATTACAGGGGTTATGCTGTTTTCTATAGGTCAGATGAGTGTTGGAGAGATTTTAGCCGCCTATTTGATTTTGTCAGTATTGAGTGAGCCGCTTGATACGGTTTGTTCTGTTAAAAGCTCATATCTTGCTGCAAAAGCGGATATTGATGTTTATCTTGAGCACGAGAAAGAATCCCAAGAGCCTTCAGGGTATGAGAAGCTTTGGAACTCTTCACTTAAACCGGCTGTAAAGATAGGAGAGGGAACTCTTTTAGCTACTCCAGAAGGACCAGAGCTTTTCCATACACAAGCCCTCAGCATTCCACAAAGATCTCTCGTGGTGGTAAAAGGTTCCAATGGCTCAGGTAAGTCTTCTTTTGTGGATCTTTTGGCAGGCTGCTCTGATCCATCACTATTCAGTGGCGATATAGAGCTTTCGGATGATCTTAAAGACTGTTCTCGTTTTGCTCGCCCGGTACCTCTTGTAGAAGGAAGCCTTGCTGACAATATGTTTGGAGAAAAGATTGATCGTACGGTTTACAACTTGCTCGATTTCTCCTCTCTTGAGACGCATGCTTTTGATGGAAAAGAGGAGTCCGTTTCTTTGGGTGAGCGACAAAAAATTGGTCTTTTGAGAGCTCTATCCAGAAAACAAGGGGCACTTGTTTTGGATGAACCTCTACAGAATTTAGATGCGCCAACAGCTCAGAGGCTTTGTAGATATCTCGCCAACCTCAAAGGTGGGCGGACTGTCGTGGTGATTATGCACTCCGATGAACTAGATCAAGAAGCAGATGTTCTTCTCGATATCCAAGACGGTCAATTGCATGTGCGTTGATGGGGGGAGAGGAGACAACAATGAATACAAGAACCAAATATAAGTTTAAAGTACCTTTATCTCTTGCCATTACAAAGAAAAATATCTTTTTAATAGCAGGATCAGTATTGTCAACTGCTCTTTCTGTAGCTACGAGCTTGGCCTTAGGCTCAATAGTGAGCGCCGTTTCTCAAGGCTCTTGGATGACTGATAAAACGATTACTTTTGTGGGGGTACTATTTCTTTCTCTCGTATCGGCAATCCTTGTCCTTACCTTTAAAGGATGGTTTCCTGTGCGTGCGGCGATTATTCAAAGAATGAGTTGTACTACGCAGGTTATACAAAGAGTTATTGCGATGCCGGCCCGTGTCTACAAAAAACATGAAAAAGGCTACTACATGAACCTCTTAAGCAGTTCTGCGAACATGTATGGATCTGTGTATAGTGCTGTAAACATTACTATTTTGAGTTCTGCTGGATGTATCGTAGTGATTTTATTAGCGCTTCTTATTACCAATTATGTATATTTCATCGTAGTGCTTACCTATATTCCTATCTTATTTCTTGTGACAAGGGTTCCAGCCAAGCGGATTGCTGATTTACAGCGAAATATCATTCCAGCTCAAGATAGATATTTGAACGAATCAAAACGCATCGTAGAAAATAAAAGAGCTATCAATATTGCTCGAGCTGACGTCTTTTATAAAGGAAGATATCATGACATCGGTTCAAATTACTTGGATTCCATAAAAAGATATCGGTTTAATGAGGGATTGAATGAGAAGATTCCAAGCAGTATGTGCTCTCTACTGCAGATTATTATGCTTGCTCTAACCATTGAAATGTATCAGATTCACGCTGCGTCTGTAGGAGATATTTTTATCTCATATCAACTTTGCGCATTGATTCAGAATCCTTTAGCGGAACTTTTTCAGTCAATCGTGTTTGTAAAAGCAAATAAAGTTCACCTTGAGCGCCTACAAAATACTTTCAAAGAATCCCAAGAGCCTTCAGGGTATGAGAAGCTTTGGAACTCTTCACTTAAACCGGCTGTAAAGATAGGAGAGGGAACTCTTTTAGCTACTCCAGAAGGACCAGAGCTTTTCCATACACAAGCCCTCAGCATTCCACAAAGATCTCTCGTGGTGGTAAAAGGTTCCAATGGCTCAGGTAAGTCTTCTTTTGTGGATCTTTTGGCAGGCTGCTCTGATCCATCACTATTCAGTGGCGATATAGAGCTTTCGGATGATCTTAAAGACTGTTCTCGTTTTGCTCGCCCGGTACCTCTTGTAGAAGGAAGCCTTGCTGACAATATGTTTGGAGAAAAGATTGATCGTACGGTTTACAACTTGCTCGATTTCTCCTCTCTTGAGACGCATGCTTTTGATGGAAAAGAGGAGTCCGTTTCTTTGGGTGAGCGACAAAAAATTGGTCTTTTGAGAGCTCTATCCAGAAAACAAGGGGCACTTGTTTTGGATGAACCTCTACAGAATTTAGATGCGCCAACAGCTCAGAGGCTTTGTAGATATCTCGCCAACCTCAAAGGTGGGCGGACTGTCGTGGTGATTATGCACTCCGATGAACTAGATCAAGAAGCAGATGTTCTTCTCGATATCCAAGACGGTCAATTGCATGTGCGTTGATGGGGGAGAAAAATAGATTCAAAGGCATGGGCACTTTGACCCTTTCGTTGCGCTAAGATTGTAAGGTAATTGTTTATCGAGAGGTTTTGGCTGATAAAACATATTTGCCTTGAGTTTGGAGCGTAGGGATATATGCCATTGCAATTTAACAGACTCGGTATCACTCCAATCGTTGTTTTTAACTTTATTATCTGGCTTTTCTTTACACTCGCGTACTTCTATCAGATTGTGTATATCCTTCGCGTCATGTTTCAGGGTGAGGTAAAGCTTCCTGAGGCAAAAAAGCAACATCGTTATGCTTTCTTTATTGCAGCTCACAATGAGGAGCCTGTTATTGGCAACCTTGTTAGGTCCATTCTTTCTCAGGATTATCCTCGGGAGCTGATGGATGTCTTTGTTGTCGCAGATGCTTGTACTGATAAAACAGCTGAAGAGGCAAGAAAAGCTGGGGCAATTACTTGGGAGAGAAATGACCTTGCTCGTAAAGGTAAGAGCTGGGTTATGGATTACGGTTTTGACCGTATTCTTAATGAGTACGGCGACAAATACGAGGCCTTCATTATTATGGACGCCGATAACCTGGTTTCTCCGAGCTACTTGAAGATTATGAATCAGGCTTTTGATGCAGGATATCTTGTCTGCACCAGTTACAGAAACTCAAAGAATTTTGACTCTAGCTGGGTAAGTTCTGCCTACGCTACCTGGTTTATGCGTGAGGCAAAGTTCTTGAATAACGCCCGTATGATGATGGGCACTAGCTGCGCTGTTTCTGGTTCCGGCTGGATGGTTTCTTCTCGCATTATTAAAGGTATGCATGGATGGGATTTCCATACCCTCACCGAGGATATTCAGTTCTCCACTTTCTGCAGCGCTCATAACATCCAGATTGGTTATGCGCCTGCAGAGTTCTTTGATGAGCAGCCTTTGACTTTTAAGGCGTCATGGACACAGCGTATGCGTTGGACAAAAGGCTTCTACCAGGTGTTCTTCTCGTATGGTTTTGATTTGATTAAGGGTATTTTTAAGGGTCAGTTTGCTTCATACGATATGCTGATGACCATTGCTCCAGGCATGATTTTGACGCTGCTTTCAGCCTTTATTAATGGAACTTACTTGCTGGTTGGTTATTTGAGCCACGGCTTTGTTGCTACTGACGCAGAGATTGCTATGAGTGTGGGATCTTTGGTTATGACGGTTTTCTCGATGTATGTGGTCTTCTTTATTTTGGCGCTTATTACCACTGTCTCGGAGTACAAGCATTTCCACGTAAAGAAGAAGTGGCGTATTTTTACCAATCTCTTTACGTTCCCTATTTTTATGATGACGTATATCCCTATTACCGTTGCGGCTTTGTTCAAAAAGGTTGAGTGGGTTCCTACTAAACATGACATTGCTGTTAACTTTGAGGATGTTATTGCTTCAAGTGGGAGTTCAAATTAAATAATTAGCTCCACTGGTGGTACAATGCCAAAACACGTTGAGCATGACCGGTAGGTCAGGAGGGAGCCAAAAACAATGGCAAAGTTCTTCGAAGGCGAATCGCATACATTTTCTGAGTATCTTTTGGTTCCTGGCTATTCATCAGCTGAGAACATCCCTGCAAATGTTTCTTTGAAGACTCCTCTAGTAAAGTTTAAGCGTGGCGAGAAAAGTGCAATTGAGCTCAACATTCCTATGGTGTCTGCAGTAATGCAGTCAGTTTCTGGTCCTCGTCTGGCAATTGCCTTGGCCCAGCAGGGTGGCATTGCCTTTATTTATGGCTCTCAGTCTGCTGAGGATGAGGCTCAGATGGTTCGTGAGGTCAAGAGTTATAAGGCAGGCTTTGTTGTCTCTGACTCCACGCTCACCCCAGAGATGACCCTTGGTGAGGTACTTGATCTTAAAGAGAAGACCGGCCACTCTACCATGCCTGTCACTGATGACGGCACTTCTCGCGGTAAGCTCGTAGGTATTGTTACCTCTCGTGACTATCGTCCTTCTCGCGATGATCGCTCTAAGCTGGTTTCTGAGTTTATGACCCCAGCTGATAAGCTTATTACCGCTCCTGAAGATACTTCCCTCAAAGCTGCAAATGATATTATCTGGGACAACAAGCTTAATGCTCTTCCTATTGTTGATAAGAACGGCCACTTGGTCAGCTTTGTATTCCGTAAGGATTATGATTCCCACAAGTCTGCTCCAGATGAGTTGCTTGATGACTCTAAGCGCTATATGGTTGGCGCTGGTATTAATACTCGTGACTATGAAACTCGCGTTCCTCTGCTTGTTGAGGCTGGTGCTGATGTTTTATGCATTGACTCTTCTGAGGGTTATTCCGAGTGGCAGAAGCGCACGCTTGAGTGGGTTCGTGCAACTTACGGTGATTCCGTCAAGATTGGCGCAGGTAACGTTGTAGATGCTGAGGGCTTCCGCTTCTTGGCAGAGGCTGGCGCTGACTTTATCAAGATTGGTATCGGCGGCGGTTCTATCTGCATCACTCGTGAGCAGAAGGGCATTGGTCGTGGTCAGGCAACCTCTGTCATTGATGTTGCTCGTGCTCGTGATGAGTATTTTGAGGAGACCGGCATCTATATTCCAATCTGCTCTGACGGTGGAATTGTCTACGACTATCACATGACTTTGGCCCTTGCTATGGGTTCTGACTTCATGATGCTTGGTCGTTACTTTGCTCGCTTTGATGAGAGTCCTTCTGACCGCGTTATTGTTAACGGCTCTTACATGAAGGAATACTGGGGCGAGGGTTCTGCACGTGCTCGTAACTGGCAACGCTACGACCTTGGCGGCAACAAGCGCGGTCTTTCCTTTGTTGAGGGCGTTGATTCCTACGTTCCATACGCGGGTCCTTTGAAGGATGGTGTTGAGGCATCACTTCTGAAGGTCAAGTCCACCATGTGCAACTGCGGTGCTCTTGATATTCCTGAGCTTCGCGATAAGGCAAAGATTACACTTGTCTCTTCAACTTCAATTGTTGAGGGTGGCGCACACGATGTCTTGCTGAAAGATTCAAATCAGCAGGTCAGCTACAATTTCCGTTCATAACTCACAGGATTTATGGACTACGAGCGTCACCAAGTATTTTGCTTGGTGACGCATCGCTATAAGAAAGGGGAACTCGTGGAAAACGAGGAAGTACAGAACGTATCCGATACAGGTGATTTTCCTGCCTACGACGCTGAAGCTATTGAAACTAAGTGGCAGCGTGTCTGGGAAGAGCAGAATCTTTACAAGACAGAAGAAGACAGCTCAAGGCCTAAAAAATACGTTCTAGAGATGTTCCCTTATCCTTCGGGCGATCTTCACATGGGTCATGCTCGTAACTACACCATTGGCGATGCTATGGCTCGTCAGGCTCGTATGCGTGGCTTTGACGTTTTGCATCCAATGGGCTTTGACGCTTTTGGTCTTCCTGCAGAAAACGCCGCTATTAAGCATAATACTCAGCCTTCTGTGTGGACTCATAAAAATATTGATCAGGCTGTAAAGACCATGTTCCGCATGGGCTTTGCTTACGACAAAGATCGCATGTTTAACACCTGTGACCCTGAGTACTACAAATGGGGCCAGTGGATCTTCCTCAAGATGCTTGAGAAGGGCCTGGTATATCGTGCGACAAGCCCTGTTAACTGGTGCCCTAATGACAAAACTGTTCTTGCAAACGAGCAGGTAGTTAATGGTAAATGCTGGCGCTGTGGCGCAGTCCCAGAGAAGCGCGAGCTCTCACAGTGGTATCTGCGCATCACTGATTACGCCCAGGAGCTTCTCGACGATCTTGACCAGCTTGAGGGTTGGCCAGAGCGAGTTCGCGCTATGCAGGCAAACTGGATTGGCCGCTCCGAGGGTGCAGAGATTGACTTTACCCTGGCAGATACCGATGGTGTCACGCCAACCGATACCAAGATGACTGTCTTTACTACTCGTGCAGATACCATCTATGGCTGCACCTTCATGCTGCTTCCACCAGAGTCTAAGCTTGCTGCTGAGCTGGTAGGGGATTCAGAGTACAAGGCTGCCTTTGACGCTCTCCATGAGGAGGCCGTAAAGGTTTCTTCTATTGATCGCCAGGGCACAGACCGCGAGAAACACGGTGTGTTCACCGGCCGTTACGCAATTAACCCAGTCACCGGTCAGACCGTACCAATTTGGGTTGCTGACTACGTCCTTCTCGACTATGGTACTGGTGCCGTTATGGGTGTTCCATCAGGAGATAAGCGCGACTTTGACTTTGCTAAGAAGTACGACCTGCCTATTGTTCCTATCATTTGCGAAGAAGGAACTGATATCTATGAGGAGCTCAAGGGAGTTTCCGAGTACAAGGTAACCTCTGTTGACTGGGACGGACCAATGGATACCGTTGGTATTCTTGTCCAGTCTGGTCCTTTCACCGGACTTCGTGGTGGTAAGCATTCCGAGGCAGAAGAGGCCGTTGTTGCCTATCTGACTGAGCACAACGTTGGACGTAGAACTGTTCAGTTCCGCCTTCGTGACTGGCTTATCTCAAGGCAGCGTTATTGGGGCAATCCAATTCCTATGATTCATTGCGATTGCTGCGGTGACGTCCCTGTTCCTTATGACCAGCTCCCTGTTACGCTTCCAGATAATCTAGATCTGGCGGCAGGGGATACTCTTGCTGAGTGCAAGGAGTTTGTAGAGACCACCTGTCCAAAGTGCGGCAAGCCCGCCAAGCGTATCACTGATACCATGGACACTTTTACCTGCTCTAGCTGGTATTATCTGCGCTACTGCGATCCACACAACACCGAGCTTCCTTTCTCTAAGGAGTCAGTGGACCGCTGGATGCCGGTAGATAACTACATTGGTGGCATTGAGCACGCAATTCTGCACCTTCTGTATTCTCGTTTCTTTACTAAGGTCCTTCGTGACCTGGGTATGATTGACATTGACGAGCCATTTAAGAACCTAATGACCCAGGGTATGGTCAAGGATGAGCATGGCGACACCATGTCAAAGTCAAAGGGTAACGTTGTACCTCCAAGCTCTGTCATTGAGCCTTACGGTGCAGATACGATGCGTCTTGCCATTCTCTTTGTTGCTCCACCAGAGAAGGATTTTGACTGGGACGAGAAGGTCGTTGCAGGTGCAAACCGCTTTATCAAGCGTGCGTGGCGTGTGGTTTGGGAACTCTCTCGCACCGCTGATACTTCTGCCGTACTCGACCACACAGCTTTGGATGCAAAGTCGCTTGAGCTCAACCGCGTCCTCAACGCTATGGGAATCCGCTGCACCACCGAGTTTGACAAGGGTCAGTTCAACACTGCTATTTCTGCAGTCATGGAGCTGGTTAATGCGGCAAGCGCCTATATCAACGAGGTTCCTGCAGAGTCCAGAGATGCTGCACTTTGCTACAAGGTTGCAAATGATGTTGTTGCCATGCTGGCTCCAATCATTCCTCACTGGGCTGAGGAGCTCAGCCACGAGGCTCTGGGTAAAGACACACCTGTCTATCACCAGCCTTGGCCAGAGTTTGACCCAGAGCAGGCAAAGAGCAATACCGTTGAAATTGCTGTTCAGCTCAAGGGCAAGGTCCGCGCACGTATTGAGGTCTCTGCTGATGCTTCTGAGGAAGAGCTCACTGCAGCTGCAACTGAGGCAATTGCCGATCAGCTTGAGGGTAAAGAGATTAGAAAAGTCATTGTTGTTAAGGGTCGACTTGTGAATATCGTTGCCTAACAGCAAAAACACTTGACGAGAAGCCCTTTATCTCGTAAGATATCTCTAAACGTAGTTGTTATTAGTTGGAAGTGGGGTTGAGTTTTGACCCCGCTTCCTTTCTGTATGTAGATGAGGGGGTCAAATGCAAAACGAAGGTGCAACACAGAAAATCTTGTCCGCACTAGAGCAGGCTGCACTCAATCACCACATTGATATTGTTGATGTTGAGATTGTTGGTTCTTCTAAGAATCCTGTGGTCAGAGTAAGAATTGACCATGATGATGAGACAGCAGAGACCATTTCTCTTGATGAAGTTGCTCAAGAAACATCATGGATCTCAGAGACCATAGATGAGCTTGATCCATTCCCAGCATCATTTACCTTGGAGGTTTCTTCTCCAGGAATGGCTCGTCCGCTTCGCCGCGCAAAAGACTTTGAGCGCTTTGCAGGGGAAGAGATTCAGCTTCAGACTACCGCCACAGAGGGACGCCGTAAATTTACTGGAAAACTCTTGGGTATTGAGGGTACAACAATCTCAATCCAGACAGAAGATGAGGTCTGTACTGTTGATTTGTCTGAGTTAAAGAAGTGCGTTATTAAACCAGTTTTTGATTTCTCGGCCTCAGCCAAGAAGTAGATAGAGAGGATTATTCATGGCATCTGAAATGATGGAAGCTTTGATGTTGCTTTGCCAGGAGAAGCACATCGACGAGTTGTATCTTCTGGACCGTTTGGAGCAGTCTCTGGCAAAAAGCTATGCTGACGTCCTCCATCTTGATTTTGGCGCCCGTGTCACCATTGATAGGGCTACTGGTCGTGTCTACGTCTATGAGCTTGTCCCTAAGGGTGAGCCAGATGAGGAGACTGGTGAGTACACTGAGTTTGACGAGGTAGACGTAACTCCTCCAGATACCAGCCGTATTGCTGCACAGCATGCTAAGGCAGAGATTAAGACTCTTGTGCGCAATGCCGCCCGTGCTCAGATTTATGATGAGTTCCGTGGCCGCATTGGTGACATCATCACAGGTACTGTTCTTCAGTCAACTCCTGATTTCACCATCATTAAGATTCGTGAGGGTGTTGAGGCAGAGCTTCCACACTTTGATCAGCGCCGTTTTCCTGATGAGCGCGATGAGCGTCCAGCAGGCGAGCGTTACCTTCACAACCAGCGCATTAAGGCAATTATCGTAGACGTTCGCGATCCTAATGCAACTCAGCCAGCAGTTCGTGGTGAGCGTCAGCGTCCACCAATTGTTGTTTCTCGTACCCATCCAGATCTTATCCGTCGTCTCTTTGAGCTTGAGGTTCCAGAGGTTTATGACGGTGTTGTAAGCATCCGCTCTATTGCTCGTGAGGCTGGCGTCCGTTCCAAGATTGCTGTTTCGTCCGTTGACGAGCGCCTTGATCCAGTTGGTGCTTGCGTTGGTCCTAAGGGCAGCCGTGTTCGCACCGTAGTTTCTGAGCTCCGTGGAGAGCGCGTTGACGTTGTGCCTTGGTTTGATGACGCCGCTCGTTGCGTTGCGTCTGCACTTTCACCTGCACGCGTTTCTCGCGTTATTGTTGATGGCGCTACGGGACACGCAACTGTTATTGTTCCTGATGATCAGCTGTCTTTGGCTATTGGTAAAGAGGGCCAGAATGCTCGTCTTGCTGCTCGCCTAACTGGTCTTCACATTGACATCAAGAATGAGTCCCTTGCTGCAAGCATTCTGAACAACCTTCCTGAGGTTGTTGAAGAGACTGTTGACGAGGAAGAGATTGCTCATCGTTGCAAGTATGTGAGCCCTAACGGAACTCCTTGCCGCAATATGGCAAGACCTGGTTCTGATTTCTGTGGCATTCATGATGACATGGAGAATGCAGAGATTTCTTCTGATCCAGACTCACTGATCTAGTCAACTACCTGTAACTATCCCGTCAACCGGAAGGTTTTCATATATGGCAAAAATGCGTGTACATGACCTTGCCAAAGAATATGGTATGCAGAGCAAGGAATTGCTCGAGCACCTTGCGGACATGAAGATTCCTGTAAAGTCCGCTTCTTCTACGCTTGAAGATGCATATATCTCTATTGTTCGTAAGAAACTCCAGCCTATTATGGAGGCTCGTGCCGCTGAAATTGCAGCTCAGAAGGCTGCTGAGGAAGAGGCTGCTGCCAGGGAGGCAAAGGCTGCTGCAGAGGCAGCAGAGGCTGAGCGACTTGCTGCAGAGGCAAGGCGTGAGGCTGAGCGCGCTGAGGAAGAGAAGAAGCGCGCAAAAGAGGAGGCTGCTCGCAAGAAAGTAGAGGAGCGCCGCCGCGCTGAGGAAGAGAAGAAGCGCCTTAAGGCTGAAGAGGCCGAGCGTAACCGCGTAAAAGATACCGCTCCTAAGGCTGCTCCTTCTTTCAATAACCTGCTTGATCAGATTGCTCAGCAGGAAGAGGTATTGAAGCAGCAAGCAGCGGAGTCCGCTGCTCAGAAGAAGGCTGAGAAGGGACCTAGAAACCACGCTCGCGCTAATGCAAGCGAGGCAAGTGGCGCTCCTTCTCGTCATAACTTCAAGAATGAGCGCGATGACGCTTCCCTGTCTGATGAGCGTCCAAACGGCAAGCGCAAGAAGAATCGTCGCGGTGGAGATGACGGAGAAGACCGTTATAGCCGCATGGCACGTGAGGCTGAGGCTTACAACAGAAGCCGTGTTTTAGATGAGGCTCGTGTTGCTATTGAAGAGGCAAGCCGTGAGTCCACTGGCCGCCGTAAAAAGCGTAAAGAGCGTCGTCAGAAGCAAGCTGCAGAGGCTGCTATGGAGCAGCGTATTGAAGAAGCACTCGCAAACGACCAGGATATTTCCCAGCTTGATACAGTAAAGGTCCCTCAGGGGTCTACTGTCTCTGAACTTGCTGAACTTCTTGGTGTTCCTGCAAATGACATCATTAAGCGCCTGTTCCTGCTTGGCAACCCTCTGACGCTTACCGAGACCATGTCTGATGAGCTTATTGAGATTGTTGCTGATGACCTTGGCCGCCAGATTAAGATCATGTCCAAGGAGGAGGAGAACGCCTTCACCTTCTACGATGATCCTAAGGATTTGAAGCCACGTCCTCCAGTAGTTACCGTCATGGGTCACGTTGACCACGGTAAGACATCGCTTCTGGACGCAATCCGTCACACTGGCGTTGCAGCTGGCGAGGCTGGCGGCATTACTCAGGCAATTGGTGCTTCTCAGGTCACCATTAACGGCCGTGAGATTACCTTCATTGATACCCCAGGTCACGAGACCTTTACCGCAATGCGTGCTCGTGGTGCAAAGGTCACCGATATTGTCATCTTGATTGTTGCTGCAGACGACGGTGTTATGCCTCAGACCATTGAGTCTATCAACCACGCAAAGGCTGCTGGTGTTCCAATTGTTGTTGCAGTCAACAAGATTGATAAGCCAGGCGCAGATCCTACCCGTGTTCGTCAGGAGCTCACCGAGTACGGTGTTATTCCTGAGGAGTGGGGCGGACAGAACATGTTTGTTGACATCTCCGCTAAGCAGAATTTGGGCATCGACGATCTTCTCGAGACTATTCTTTTGCAGGCAGATGTCCTTGAGCTGAAGGCCAATCCAGACACCTTTGCATCTGGTAACGTTCTTGAGGCTAAGCTTGACCGTGGTCGTGGCTCTGTTGCTACTGTTCTGGTTACACGCGGTACACTCCACATCGGCGACGCTCTTGTTGCTGGTATGGCATTTGGACGCGTTCGCGCCATGCTTGATCCTAAGGGCAACGCAGTTACCACCGCTGGTCCTTCTGATGCAGTTGAGATTCTTGGTCTGCAAACCGTTCCTGGTGCAGGCGATGAGTTCCGCGTCTTCCAGGAGGAGCGCGACGCTCGTGAGCTTGCTGATCAGCGCGCCCTTAAGGCTCGTATTGAAGAGCAGAACCGTGTTAAGCACGTTACCCTCGAGAACCTCTTTGACACCATGGCTGACCGTGACGTCAAGGAACTCAACCTCATTATCAAGGCTGACGTTCAGGGCTCCATCGAGGCTCTCCAGGATTCCCTGGACAAGATGGACCAATCCGAGGTTCGTATCAGTACCATCCACTCTGCTGTTGGTGGCATTACCGAGACAGACGTTGTTCTCGCTGACGCATCCAACGCAATTATCATTGGCTTTGGTGTCCGTCCAGATGCAAAGGCTAAGCTTGCCGCAGAGCGCGTAGGCGTTGAGATTAGAACGTATAGCGTCATCTACAAGGCTATCGAAGAGATTGACGCAGCTCGTATTGGTATGCTTAAGCCAACTGAGCAGGAAGTCCAGACCGGCGTTGCTGAAGTTCGCGATACCTTCAAGGTGCCTAAGGTTGGTATTGCTGCCGGCTGCATGATTTCTGAGGGTGAGATTTCCCGCGACGATAATATCCGCCTCATCCGTGACGGCTTTGTTGTCTACGATGGAAAGATTGCATCGCTCAGGCGCTTCAAAGACGACGTTAAGAGCGTTAAATCTGGCTACGAATGCGGTATTGGCCTTGAGAACTTCCAGGACATCAAGCCTGGCGACCAGCTCGAGGGCTATCGCATTGAGCAGGTGGCTCGTACCGAGTAAGAAGGGACAGCATGAAACAGAATCAGTTTTCTCGTCGTACTAATGAGATTGCTCGAGAAAAGCTCAGCTGGATCCTTTTGTTTGAAATTTCCGACCCTGATCTCCAGCTTGTGACTATCACAAGCTGCGAGGTCTCGGTTGATAAGTCCTTTATGCGTGCCTATGTAAGCTGTGAGCCTGATCGCTACGAAAAGGTTCTTGCAGCTCTTAAGCGTGCTAAGGGTAGGATTCGCTCGCTTTTGGGCCACGCGCTGAACTGGCGTGTAACCCCTGAGCTTGATTTCAAAATTGATACTACTACCGATGAGGCTGAGCGTATTGCTCAAGCCCTTGAGGTTGTTCCACCAACGCTTGGTGTTGAGAAAGACGAGTTTGGATACCCTCTAGCTTCTGATGAAGAGAATTCTGACGAGGAGGCGTAAGTAAGTGACGTCACTGAATACAAAAGTCAGTCGTCCAGAGTTTGACGAGGTTATAGCTCTGATTGAGCAGGCCTCGTCAATCGTTGTTTGCGCGCATACTTCTCCTGATGGAGATGCGATTGGCTCTGGATTAGCACTTTCTTCCATTATTCAGAGAAGATGGCCTAGCAAAACTGTCACTAATCTTTTGGCAGATGCTGATGGAGAAGTACCACGTATATACAAGTTTCTTGCTGGTACTGAGAGCTTTGTACCTGCAAATAAGTACGAGGGAACTCCAGATCTTTTTATCTGCGTAGATCTTTCTACTGCAGGTCGTTTGGCTGATGCAGAAGCGCTGATGGAGCGCTCCAAGACGGTAGCAGTGCTTGACCATCACCCTTATAACAACGTGTATTGGAACGCAGGACTTGTGCGTCCTGATGCGGCGGCAACTGGTGTCATTATCACCGAGTTTGCCTGTCATTTAGGCGCTGAGCTTATTCCATCTGAGGCACAATGTCTTATGTGTGCGCTGGTAACTGATACTGGTCGTTTCCAGTACCAAAACGCTGATGGCGAAGCTTTTGAGGTAGCAAGTTTGCTGGTGGAAGCAGGTGCTTCTCCATCTCAGATTGCGCTTCATGTCTACCAGAGTGATCGCTTGGCCTATCTTCATCTTGCTGCAAAGGTTATGGGTCGTATTCGCACCTTTGGTGAGGGTCGCGTCGCCTACAGCTACGTTACTACCGCAGATCTTTCTGCATCAGGTGTTCCTCTAGCAGAGATGGATGGCCTGGTAGATGTTGTGCGCTGTGTTGAGGGAACTGAAATTGCCCTCTTCCTCAAAGAGGTTGACGGCGGAAAAGTTCGTGGCAATTTGCGTTCCAAATCTCAGCTAGATATTTCTGGCGTAGCTCGTCAAATGGGTGGCGGCGGACACACTGCTGCTGCAGGCTTTACCGCTGAAGGCACCATTGACGATGTGTTTACCCAGATAGTCCCGCTGCTTATTGATCTTCTCGCGCTTGACAAGGAGTCATAGGTGAAGCGAGGAGCTAGTGGAATTAACGCACTTATTGCTATTGACAAACCGCTTGGGCTGACCAGCCATGACGTGGTTTCTCGCGTTCGCCGTGCACTTGGCGAGAAACGCGTGGGACACGCAGGCACTTTGGATCCTAATGCAAGTGGCGTGCTGGTAGTGGGCATTGGACTTGCTACAAAGCTTTTGGGCCTTCTGATGCTTGACCGAAAGGGGTATGTAGCCGACATTTCGTTTGGCGCTCGTACCTCAACCGATGATGCAGACGGGCAGGTCGTATCCACTGCGGCTGTTCCAGAAAGTCTCTATGATGAAGAGTTTGCTCGCGCTGCATGCGCAAAGCTGATTGGCACTGTAGACCAGCTTCCACCTGCAGTTTCTGCAATCTCTGTTGATGGCAAACGCGCTTATCAGCTTGTTCGTGAAGGTAAGACACCAGAGCTTGCGGCTCGTAGAGTCTCTATTTACGACGCTACGCTTTTGGCGGTACGTAAACCTTCCACTACGGATGAATCACTGGTATGGACGGTTGCGTTTGACGTTTCAAAAGGCACCTACATTAGAAGTATTGCTCGAGATCTTGGTCAGTCTCTTGGAACAGAGGCTCATATTAGTGGCCTGAGAAGGACGTTTTCTGGTCCAATCACACTTGGGAGCTGCGCTTTATTAGAAGAGCTTGAACAAAGCCCAGCTCAGGTGCTTGAAGCTAAACGCCTCAATCCAACTGAGGTTCTGGGATACCCTGTGCACAGGTTGACTGCAGCAGAATATAAGTGTGTTGAGGTTGGAAAACGTTTTGGTATTCCGGAAGATCTCTCTGAGATTGCTAATAACTCGCTGGTCAGCCTTGTGTGGAATGAAGCTCTCGTAGGAATTTGGACAAGGCAGGGCTCCTGCCTTGTCTGCCAGACAAACTTTTCTCAAGGTATTTTGTGTAAGTAAGGATGCACGTTGAACAAGGTAGAACGCATAGCACAATCCGTTTTGTATGGAAGTGAGTTGCCGGCTCCACGTGAGCTTGGTGATGCCGACTTCTATACATTGCGTTCTGACTGCTACAAGAAACCTTGCGTGTGCGTGCTTGGTGTCTTTGACGGACTTCATGAGGGCCACCAAGGGCTTCTCGCCAGCGCAAAAAAGGACGCCGAAGCTCGCAATGTACCACTTGTGGCTGTGACGTTTCTGCCAGACCCTGTTGAGGTGCTGTTTGATGGATCTCCTCGTCGGTTGCTCTCGGGAGAAGATAGACTTCGTGCACTTGCTGCATGGGGAGTGGATGGCATCTTGGTGCACCACTTTACCCGCGAGTTTGCGGCATTGAGCGCTACGCAATACGTTGAGGACAAGCTGCTACCAAGTGTTTCGGCTGTGTCCGTTCATGTGGGTTCTGACTTTGGCCTGGGCGCACAAGGAGCTGAAGGAAGCGCGCTTCTAACCTCGCTTGGGCATAAGCATGGCTTTGAAGTTCACGCCCATGAGCTCTTTTGCTCAGGTGGACAGAAAATCTCTGCAACTCGTATTAGGGACTTGCTTGAGCAGGGTAAAGTTGAGGAAGCAGCAAGCCTGTTGGGCCGCTGGCACTTTGTGAGTGGCGTAGTCAAACACGGTCGAGGCCAGGGTACTGGCTTTGGTTTTCCAACTGCAAATGTTTCGCTTGACCTGCGTGATTGCATTCCTCAAGATGGCGTGTATGCGTGCTATGTGGTTCACGGCGCAACAGCATGGCCCGCTGCGGTTAATGTGGGAAAAGCCCCCTCATTTGAGTCTCAAACAGGACCTTTACTTGAAGCTAACCTCCTTGGTTTTAGCGGCAATTTATATGACTCGCAGGTTCAAACGGTATTTGTGAAGAGACTGAGGGAATCAAAAAAATTTGATTCGCTTGAAGAGCTTAAGTGTGCCGTTCGTGGAAATATAGATTGGGTAGCTCAGAATCTGGGTACGACTTCATATAACTTAGAAAGCGGGGAGGTGGAAGATGATAACTGACGAAGATAAAGAGCGTGTACGACAAGCCACAGATTTTGCCACGCTTGTTTCTGAGACAGTTGAGCTAAAACCCCGAGGTCAGGACTATTGGGGATGCTGTCCTTTCCACCAAGAAAAAAGCCCTTCATTCAAGATAAATCCTTCTACGGGTCTCTGGCACTGCTTTGGCGCATGCTCCGAAGGTGGAGACGTCTTTAGCTATGTCATGAAGCGAGAAAATCTAGATTTTCCTGACGCTATCAGATATCTTGCCGATAAAGCCGGAATTACCCTTACAGAAGAGGCTCATGTTTCTAAGGGTCCCCGCAAGAATCGCTTAATTGAGTGCCTTACCGAGGCCGAGAATTACTTCCACTCCATGCTTATGCGCGGAAGGGGAGAAGGTCCTGAGGCGGCGCGTGCATATCTCTCTGGTCGCGGTTTTGGAGCCGCTGTCTGCAAGCGCTGGAAGCTGGGATATGCACCTGGCAGAGGCGCGCTTGTAGCGCACCTGCGTAAATGTGGCTATACCACGCAAGAGATGATTGCTGCAAACCTTGCTGTCGAGCGTAACGGTCGCATTAGCGACTGGTTCTATGATCGCGTGATGTTTCCTATTCATGACGAGCAGGGAAGAACTATTGCTTTTGGCGGTCGAATCACTAAAAAGGTAGAAAACGCTCCCAAGTACCTTAATACCAGGGACACTTCTGTCTTTAATAAAGGTAAACACCTCTTTGCCTACGATGTTGCAAAAGAGACTATTGCCGCCCAGTCCGAGGCCATTATTTGCGAGGGCTACACTGACGTTATTGCCATGCATGAGGCTGGTTTTACCAACACTGTGGCAGCTTTAGGCACTGCATTTACGTCTGAGCACGTCAAACTCATCGATCGCCAGCGTGCACGCAAAATTATTTGCATGTTTGACGGTGATGCTGCAGGTCAACACGCTGCTGCTCGTGCCATTAAATTTATCGATAAAACAACCGCTGCGTTTCTCTGTGTTGTTTTGCCAAATAATCAGGATCCCATGGAGTTTCTCGCCGAATCGGGTGCAGATAAGCTACGTCCTATCTTAGATGCAGCTCGCCCGCTTATGGACTTTGTCTTTGATGCCACAACAGCTCAGTTTGACTTATCTGTACCCGGTGGTCGAGTCAAAGCGCTTGAGGCTTTAGCGTCTCTGTTGGCCCCGCTCAAGACATCGGTGCTGCTGAGCGAGTATGCACTTCGTGTGTCCGATTTACTTCATATTGATGTCGAGGAAGCAAAGCGCGCAATTAAGGCCGCGCCTATTCAAGACGACGCTGCAGATTCGCGCACTTCAAAGATGGCGCGCAAACAGCCTCAGAAGAGTGCCCACACAACTCCAGCTTATGCCAAGGGTCCTTCATACGATGATGTCCCACCGTATGACGAGGCGCCACCATATGATGATCCTTCATCGTATAGCGTTTCTGCTGATACGTATGAGCCACGAGGCTCACAGGGTCTCTCCGCAGAAGATCGTAGGCAGGTTAACTCAGAGCTTGAGCTCTTAAGTGCTATGGCAACAAACTTGTCTTTAGTGCGAGAGTATCAAGACCGTATTGCAGACTTTGTCTGGGCCGATGCTCGTCATCAAACCATGGCATGGGCCATGCTTGCTACTCCAGAGGGCGCTACGCCAGCGCAGGTTGTTGCCGCAGCTGCGGCTGTTGAGCCAAATGCGGCAGCTATTCTTTCTTCTGGTCGCGTGATATCTGAGGGTAACTCCGATACACGTCGCTCGCTTGAGTTTATTGTGGACACTGTTGACTACTACTCGGTACAGCGTAAATTGCGAGAAATTCGATCAAATCTGCGCTCCAGTTCTTATGCAGGGGAGTCTTCAAGCGGAACACTTGCTGAAGAGCAACTTGCTGCTGCGCAGGAGCTTCAGACACGAGCGCTTGAGCTAGGCAAGAGGCTTACTTCGGGGCAGTAGAAAATACTCATTTTATGAGGATGCTACTCATCTGATTTTTTATAAATTAAAATGAGTAGTTTGATTAGGTAGAGAAACTTTTGGGTATAAAGATTTGCGCTAATCTATCGAAAGGATATTTGTGGCTGCAAAAAAGGCAAATGAAGAGGTCAAACTCTCAGATGAGCTTACTAAAATTGTTGATGATCTGGTAAGTTCTTCAAAGTCTAACGGTAGTATCAGCGAAGACGATATTCAGGTTGCCATTCGTGACGTTGACGTTAACGATGATGAGCTTTCTGATTTGTACGATTCGCTGCGCGTTAAAGGTGTAGAGATTACTACCGCATCTGAAGCAACCGTTTCTTTCGCCATTGAAGATGACGCCGTAGAGGATGATTTTTCATCCGATGATGACTTGGATGATTCATCTGATTTTGAAGATGAAGATGATGAAGATTTTGATGCCGTAAATGAGGCACGTGAGGTCAAAGAGGCTCTCCGCTCTGTTTCTAAGGCAAAAGTCTCTAAGCCAAAACGTTCTTCTCGCGCTCGTGCTCGTCGCTCAGATACCACCACGGTTATGCTTACCGGCGATCCTGTCCGCATGTATCTTAAAGAGATTGGTAAGGTAGACCTGCTTACTGCATCAGAAGAGGTTCACCTTGCTATGAAGATTGAGGCAGGTACTGCAGCTTCCCAGAAGCTGGAGGACTTTGAGGATGGCCTCATCGAGCTCAACCGTGCAGAGCAGCGCCGCCTTATGCGTATTGAGTCCGTAGGACTTGACGCTAAGCAGCAGCTTATCTCTGCAAACCTTCGTCTTGTCGTCTCAATTGCTAAGCGCTATGTTGGCCGTGGCATGCTGTTCCTCGATCTTATCCAGGAAGGTAACCTGGGCCTTATTCGTGCTGTCGAGAAGTTCGACTACACCAAGGGCTTTAAGTTCTCAACATATGCCACTTGGTGGATTCGCCAGGCAATTACCCGTGCTATTGCAGACCAGGCTCGTACCATTCGTATTCCTGTTCACATGGTAGAGACTATCAATAAGCTCATTCGTGTTCAGCGTCAGCTTCTGCAAGACCTTGGTAGAGATCCTTCTCCAGAGGAGATTGGTGCAGAAATGGGTATGTCTCCTGATCGCGTCCGCGAGATTCAGAAGATTAGCCAGGAGCCTGTCTCTCTTGAGACACCTATTGGTGAAGAAGAGGATTCTCAGCTTGGAGACTTTATTGAGGACTCTTCAGCTGTTGCTCCACCAGACGCAGCTTCTGATTCAATGCTTCGTGAGCAGCTTGAGCAGGTTCTTGACGGCCTTGCTGATCGTGAGCGTAAAGTTATTAAGTTCCGCTTTGGTCTTGAGGACGGTCATCCTCGTACCCTTGAAGAGGTAGGCAAGGAGTTTGGCGTTACGCGTGAGCGTATTCGTCAGATTGAGTCCAAGACCTTGGCAAAGCTTCGTCATCCTTCTAGGTCCGGTCGACTTAAGGACTACATGGAGGAGTAGCTTTTTGGTTTAGGTGTGAGAAATTTTGCAAGAGGAATTTGAATAAATTTTTTCTAAATAATGCTTGCATGGTTTGGAATGTCTCTCTATACTTAAACACCGCTGAGAAGCACACATATTCCCCGATGGCGCAGCGGTAGCGCAGCTGACTGTTAATCAGCGTGTCGCAGGTTCAAATCCTGCTCGGGGAGCCAGAATTTTCAAGACCAGGCAATGCCTGGTCTTTTTTGTTTATAGAACCGTTCTACTTTTCTCGCATTAGGCAAATTTTTATTCACAGATTTGAAGAGGACGATTTTCTCGACAATTTGGTCATTTGACCGATTTTTCTTTATTTATCCTCAAAAAACTTCAAAATTGACACCGTAAAAGGTACAAAACATAACGCTTACGGTATTTCTGCAACCGTTGAGCGACATCTCACAAAGAGCTGTGATGAAATTTGTTAACGTACTCATTAAGGTCAGTGTTATGCAAAAGGCATAACAAATGAGAAAGGTCACTACTATGGATGTGTCTCGTCGCAGTTTTCTAAAGTTCTGTGGTCTGGGCGTTCTTAGCGTTGGTGGATCTAGCGTTCTTGCAGCTTGCGCACCTAGCGAGAAAAAAGAGGAAGGCGCTAAAGATGCAAAGGTAGAGAACAAGGATAAGCCTGTTGTCTTCTTCAACCGTCAGCCTTCTAACAGCTCAACCGGTGAGCTTGATACAAACACTCTTAACTTCAACAAAGACACCTATTACGTTGGCTTTGATGCAGTTCAGGGTGCAGAGCTCCAGGGTCAGATGGTTCTTGATTACATCAAGGCTCATGCAGCTGAGCTTGATCGTAACAAGGATGGCATCATTGGTTACGTTCTTGCAATTGGTGACATTGGTCACAACGACTCTATCGCTCGTACTCGTGGTGTCCGTAAGGCACTTGGTACTGGCATCGAGAAGGACGGCAAGATTATTTCCGATCCAGTAGGCACCAACACCGACGGCTCCGCTTCTGTTGTTCAGGACGGCAAGCTTGAGGTCGGCGGCAAGTCCTACACCATCCGTGAGCTTGCTTCTCAGGAGATGAAGAACACCGCTGGTGCAACATGGGATGCTGCAACCGCTGGTAACGCAATTGCTGCTTGGTCTTCTTCCTTCGGCGATCAGATTGATGTTGTTGTTTCCAACAACGACGGTATGGGCATGTCCATCTTCAACGCATGGTCAAAGGCTCAGAAGGTCCCAACCTTTGGTTACGACGCTAACTCTGACGCTGTTGCAGCTATTGCTGACGGCTATGCAGGCACCATTTCCCAGCACCCAGATGTTCAGGCTTACCTGACTCTCCGTCTGCTTCGTAACGCTCTCGACGGTGTTGACATCAACACCGGCATTGAGTCCGCTGACGATGCAGGCAACAAGATTGACTCCAAGGACTATAAGTACGTTGCAGATCAGCGTTCTTACTACGCTCTCAACCTTGCAGTTACCGCTGAGAACTACAAGGACAATCTTGACGCAACCACTACTTACAAGGATGCTTCCGCTCAGCTGAGCGCAGACAAGCACCCAGAGAAGAAGGTTTGGCTCAACACCTACAACTCTGGCGACAACTTCCTTGGTTCAACCTATGTACCACTGCTCAAGAAGTATGCTCCACTGCTCAACCTCAACGTTGAGTTCATCGCAGGCGATGGCCAGACTGAGTCCAACATTACCAACCGTCTTGGCAACCCTGACGAGTACGATGCATTTGCATTCAACATGGTTAAGACCGACAACGGTTCTTCCTATACCCAGCTGCTTAAGTAATTAAGTAGTCGATAGCACGAAACAATACCGGAGGGGAGACACCTGCTCTCCTCCGGTGTTCTCGCGAATAAGCGCAATAACTTAGCGAGATAAGGGGTGATTACATGGCAGATACAGAAAACGATATCGTTCTAACAATTGATGGAATGAGCAAGTCCTTTGGACGTAACCGCGTTCTGGATCACATTTCAATGAACGTACGCCGTGGAACCGTTATGGGTCTTATGGGAGAGAACGGCGCAGGCAAATCTACCATGATGAAGTGCCTGTTTGGTACGTATCAAAAAGATGAAGGCAAGATATTTCTTGACGGCAAAGAGGTTAATTTCTCTGGACCAAAAGACGCACTTGAGAATGGCGTTGCAATGGTTCACCAGGAGCTTAACCAGTGCCTTGATAGAAATGTTGTAGATAACTTGTTCCTTGGTCGCTATCCCGTTAATGCAATGGGTGTTGTCGACGAGGGACGCATGAAAAAAGAGGCTAACGAGCTCTTCAGGCGTCTTGGTATGACCGTAGACCTGACACAACCTATGAAGAACATGTCAGTATCTCAGCGTCAGATGTGCGAGATTGCAAAGGCAATTTCTTACAACGCTAAGATTATTGTTCTTGATGAGCCTACTTCTTCACTTATGACTCAAGAGGTCGAGAAACTCTTTGAGATGATTCACATGCTCAAAGAGCAGGGAATTTCTTTGGTCTACATCTCTCACAAGATGGATGAGATCTTTGAGATTTGCGACGACATTTCAGTTCTTCGTGACGGTAAGCTTGTTATGACCAAGCGCTCAAATGAGACTAACATGAATGAGCTTATCTCGGCAATGGTTGGCCGCTCACTTGAGAATCGCTTCCCAGATGTTACTAACACACCTGGTAAGACATATCTTTCTATTCAGCACCTTTCAACTAAATATGAGCCATACCTTCAGGATGTCACTTTTGATGTAAAGAAGGGCGAGATCTTTGGTCTGTATGGTCTTGTCGGTGCTGGTAGAACAGAGCTTCTTGAAACAATCTTTGGTGTAAGAACCAGAGCTGCCGGTCGTGTCTACGTCAACGAGCACCTTATGAACTTCTCGACAGCCGCAGAGGCAATGGATCACGGTTTTGCCATGATTACCGAGGAGCGCAAGGCAAACGGCCTGTTCCTTAAGGGTGACCTAACGTTTAACACAACCATTGCAAATCTAAACCAGTACAAAGCTGGTCCAATTCTTTCTGATCCTAAGATGACTAAGGCTACCGTCAATGAGCTCAAGGTTATGAACACCAAGGCTCAGGGTCCATCGGACTTGATTTCAAGTCTTTCTGGCGGCAACCAGCAGAAGGTCATTTTTGGTAAATGGCTCGAGCGCTATCCACAGGTATTCCTGATGGACGAGCCTACTCGTGGTATTGATGTTGGTGCTAAATATGAGATCTACCAGCTCATTATTGATATGGCTAAGAGCGGTACCACTATTATCGTAGTCTCTTCGGAGATGCCAGAGATTCTGGGAATTACCAACCGAATTGGCGTTATGTCTAACGGTAGACTCTCGGGCATTGTAAATACCAACGAGACAAATCAAGAAGAACTCCTGCGCCTCAGCGCAAAGTACCTGTAGGAGAGGATGATACATATGCCAAAAACAGGTGGATCTGTTCTGACGGCCGAGCAGGAAAAAGAGCTGCTAAAGCCTATTGATCAGAAGATTGGTTCCATTCAGGCTCAGATTGATGAGCTTCGCGCAAATGGTACCAACAAGGTAATTTCAACACTGAGCGCTATTGAGTCTACAAAGCGCGATAAGTCTATCTCTGCAGAAGAGCGCAACACGCTTATCGAGGGCTACAAGACTGAGCTGGAGCTTGCCAAGAAGGTTGAGTCCGAGAACAGCGCTCAGGTCTCCAAGCTTATCGCAGAGGCCGAGGCCTATCTTAAGGCGCACTACAAGAACGAGTACCTGGAGCCTGTAAAGGCTAGCTGTGCCCTTGAGAAGGAGCAGGCTAAGCAGAACTACGCGGCCGCTCTTGCGCGCCTTAAGAAGGAGCATGAAGAGGCCGTCAGCAAGACTTCCGACGCTCAGGAAATCAAAGACGAGAAGTACGTCTATAAGAACCGTCAGTTTGATGCTAAGGTCAACTATCAGAAAGACCTTCAGCGCATCAAAGACCGTGCTCATAATGCGTTTAGTCATGAGTATCACCTCATCGACCTTCTCAGGATGTCTAAGTTCACTCCACTGGAGTCTCAGGCTCAGAAGTGGGAGAACTACAAGTACTCCTTCAACACCCGTTCATTCTTGCTTCAGAACGGCCTGTACATTGTTATTCTCCTGGTATTCATTGCCCTTTGTATCATTACTCCAGCAGTTAAGGGCACTCAGCTCCTGACATACTCCAACGTCATCAACATTCTTCAGCAGGCATCGCCTCGAATGTTCCTGGCACTTGGTGTCGCTGGATTGATTCTGCTTACCGGTACTGACCTTTCCATTGGTCGTATGGTTGGTATGGGCATGACCGCTTCAACCATCATCATGCACCAGGGCATCAATACTGGTCAGGTCTTTGGTATCACGTTTGATCTTACTGGTATTCCAATTCCTGTCAGAATCATCATGGCTTTGGTTACCTGTATTGTTCTCTGCACCTGCTTTACCAGTATCGCTGGCTTCTTTACTGCTAAGTTTAAGATGCACCCATTCATCTCGACCATGGCTAACATGCTGATTATCTTTGGTATTGTTACCTATGCAACAAAGGGTGTTTCTTTTGGTGCTATCGAACCATCTATTCCAGATATGGTCATTCCACGAATTGGCAAATTCCCATCAATTATTTTGTGGGCAATCGCAGCTATCGCTATTGTTTGGTTCATCTGGAACAAGACCACCTTTGGTAAGAACCTCTATGCAGTAGGTGGAAACCCTGAGGCAGCAGCTGTTTCTGGTATCTCTGTCTTTAGAGTTATGGTTGGCGCTTTTGTTATGGCTGGTATCCTCTACGGATTTGGTTCATGGCTCGAGTGCATGCGTATGGTCGGCTCTGGTTCCGCAGCTTACGGCCAGGGTTGGGACATGGACGCAATCGCAGCCTGCGTTGTTGGTGGCGTCTCGTTTACCGGTGGTATTGGTAAGATCTCCGGTGTTACCGTGGGTGTTCTTATTTTCACTGCACTGACTTACGCACTGACCATTCTTGGTATTGATACCAACCTGCAGTTTGTCTTCTCGGGCGTCATTATTCTGACCGCTGTCACCCTTGACTGCTTGAAGTACGTCCAGAAGAAGTAGCTGGTGCTCCCGCGCCGCGTGCCGTACAGCGCGGACATGCGCCGCAAGTGTGGAAACGCAGCGGCGCCGAATGCTGCAAGTGCGGAAAGCGTGCAATTACGTGCAAGTTTCGAGGCGTCTACTCACGTAGACGCCTCTTTTTTTGGCGAAAGACAGCGCTTGCACGTTAAGGAAAAATGGCTTTACGGGAAATTTATAAACTAGCTGGTAAAATGCGGTATCAATTTAGACAAATGTCCTTTTAGAATTTTCGCACCACACCTATGTCGGATAATCTGCAATTTTTGTCTCTAGAGCACATCTATGGCTGATATTCTGCAGTTTCAGAGAGAAATAACACACCTGTGTCAGAAAATATGTTAACTATCGACAGATTATCCGACTTTACTGTGGTTGGGCTTCTCGATACATGCAGAATATCCGACATTGGTGTGGTTGGGCTTCTTGATACATGCAGATTATCTGACGTAGGTGTGGTCAGGGCATTGAGTAGAGCTATCTGCGGCAGATTATCCGACATAGGTGTGTTAGAAAGATCAAATCAGACCCCACATCCAACAGAATATCTGACTTTGCTGTGCTTGCGCATTGTTTAACTGTCGTGGGCTGACGGTTTGGCGGTAAAAAACAAGAGAGTCGATTTTCTCGGCCCTCTTGCTGGGTGAATTTTGCGATTGCGAGATACGGTATTGCTCGTGGAACATCGTGAGCTGCGCGCGAACCTGCGTGCGGTAGCAGCTACAGAGAATCAAGGAAGCGATGCTGTGCTGCTCGTCCTTCTTCGTTCCACTTGAATACGCCGGCGTCTTCAAGGACGTGCGAGAAGACAATGCCAACTTCGTCGTAGATGTACTTCTTGAGCTGCTCAGATGAGAGGGAAGCGATATCCTTACTAGAACTGTCGCCCTGCTCAAGCAGCTTGGCGTAGATCTGGCGAGCCCAATCGGCGTGAGAAATGGTGGTGGAGTCCGTAGTCAGCTGTCCGTAGACTGCGTTAGCTTTCTTGCCATTTGCCAGGCACTGCTCCATAACAGACTGAACTTTGTTGAGCTCTGGCACAAGACGAGGCGGAAGCACGGCAAGGCCCATGACCTCGATGAGGCCGATATTCTCTTTCTTGATGTGGTGATACTCGGCATGTGGATGGAAGATGCCAAGCGGATGCTTTTCGCTGGTAACATTGCAGCGCAGCGCAAGAAAGACCTCGTAAGTCTCATCTTCAAGCTTGCGAACAACAGGGGTAACCGTGTTGTGGGGCTCGCCGTCAGTTTCCGCATAAACAGAGACGGATTCGTCGGTATAGCTGCGCCATGCGGTGATAATAAACTCTGCAGCTTTGAGTGCTTCTTCTCGACTGGTAGAGGAGAGGCGAAGAACGGAGAGTGGCCACTTGAGAATTGCACCTGCTACCTCGGGGAACTGCTTGAGCTCAAATTCTTCCGCAACTTCTGCGCGCATCATAGGGAACTCGTAACGTCCGCCCTGGTAGTGATCGTGCGAGAGGATCGATCCACCCACAATGGGCAGGTCAGCGTTTGAACCAATGAAGTAGTGGGGGAACCTGTCCACAAAGTCAAAGAGGTTGACCAGCGCCTCGTGATTGATGTGCATAGGAACGTGATCCGAGTTCATGGCGATGCAGTGCTCGTTGAAATACGCATACGGACTGTACTGGAATCCCCAACGATGCTGGTTGAGCTCAATGGGGATGATGCGGAGGTTCTGCCTGGCTGGATGTGCGCCAGCACCAGACGAAGCGCCGCGTCCAGAATAGCCCTCGTTGTCCAGACAGAGCTGGCATGCGGGGTACTTCTCGCCAGAAGTGTTCTGAGCCGTTTTAGCTGCGGCAATCTCGCGAGGATCTTTTTCTGGCTTGGAGAGGTTGATAGTAATCTCCAGGTCTCCCCAGGTAGTAGGGGTAGTCCACGTGATATTCCTGGCAATGGCGCTTCTTCTAACATAGCCTGCGTCGCAGCAGAGCGTGTAGAACCAGTTAGTTGCGGCACGAGGCCCCTTGGCAACGTACAGCTCATTGAAATGGCGCGCTACCTCGGAAGGTTTTGGCAGCAGAAGACCCATAACGCGCATGGCAAAAGAGTCTTCGCCGCTCTGGGTGTTCTCGGCAAGACCGTGAGCAACAGCTAAGCGAGCAAGCTCGGCAAGGGTCTGGTCAAGATCAAACGACTCCAGGTCAATCTTCTCCCAAGGCTTAACGGGAGCGGGCCCCTCGTACGAAAGCATGTCCAACAGCGCGTTATAGCACCAGGTCAAATCCTCAGTTTGAATAAGTCTGTGCTCGCATGCATACGCAACAAGCTGCTGAATGCAAAGCGCGCTTTCATTGTCTGCTACAGCCATTGTGCACAAGCTCCCTGGTCAGAGATGGCGTAGTGGCGGCAGGCGCCTTCGCCAAACCACTGGTTCATCTGTGCAATGAAGGTTTCAACAAGGGCGAGAGGAACAAAGCACTGGATAGAGCCACCAAAACCGCCACCGTGAATGCGAACGGCACCAGAACCTTTCAAGATACTCTCGGCCAAACCGAGGGCAAGCATAGCTGGCTGATACGAGCCAGAAGTAGAAACGTTCTGCAGGTACATGCCGGAGCTTGCGCCAGAAGCGTTGGTGAGCGCAATAAAGGACTCAATATCGGAGTTCTGGAGGTCTGCCCATCTCTTATCTACCAGGTCATTTTCGTACCAATAGTGAATAGCGCGGAGAAGGGCGCGGTCTCCAAGCTCTTCTCGCAGCTCATTAACGCGAGCCTGGAAGGCTTCAACCGGAACCTCAGAGAGGCGAGTCTTGCCAAAGGCTGCTGCAACTTTTTGCATCTCAACAGGGACCGCTGCGTATTCATCTGTGAAGGCAACATGGTCGCAGCCAACATCAACAAGGCAGAGGGCGTAGCCGTAATCCTCAAAGTTAAGGTCCAGCTTTTCTGCTTTGGGCTCTGCAGAATCCTCAAAGTTCATGAAGGCAAGGCCGCCAAGGCAAACAGCAAGCTGATCCATAAGGCCGCAAGGCTTGCCAAAGTAAACGTTTTCTGTGTTCTGGCTCATCTGAGCAAGCTTAACCGCAGAAATCTCGCTGCCGCCTTCCCAGAGTGCTTCCATTGCGCGACCTGCTGCAGCCTCAAAAGCAGCAGAGGAAGAAAGTCCACCACCACCAGGTACGTCGCTTACTACTGCCATGTCAAAACCAGTTGGCTCAAAGCCAAGTTTGACCAGGTTTGCAGCCATGCCGCGAACAATGGCCTTTGTGGTAAGGAACTCATTCTCTGAAGGCTCCAAGTTGGTGTAATCCACCTCAAAGGGGTCATAACCTACGCTGGCAACACGAATAACGCCCAGGTTATTAGGTGCGCAAATAGCGTCAATAGCAACATCTAGGGCGCCGGCGATAACATGACCACCCTCGTGATCAGTGTGATTACCAGCAATCTCGGAGCGACCAGGCGCATGTACTGCAAGATAGCGGTCAGTTTTTCCGAACATTTGCTCAAAGTGCTCTTTTGCGCGATTGAGCTGAGCTGTGGTTTTCTCGTCAAACGTGTGAGCCATGGTGTTCCTTTCCCTTTAGCGCTGTAAAGCCAGGTATCTTAAAAGAATCGATAAACAATCTGTGAGCTGTATGGCTGCTCAGGCGTGCACGTGGGCTGAGGCCACTCTGCATGGTGAGCGCAATCTGGATAAAACTCGCTCTCAAATGCAAAACCAGCCTGAGGCTTATAGATGGCGCCGTCTTTTGCACGTGCCTCATCAAGCCAGTTGCCGGTATAAAGATGGGCGCCAGGAGCGGTAATTTGAATTTCTAGTGAGCGTCCGCTTTCTGATGTGGCGAGAAGAGCGGGGCGTAGCTGTCCGTTTTCAAAGTTGTTAATGGCAAAGCAGTGATCATAGCCTCGAGCAATTTTGAGCTGCTCGTTTTCTACACCAAGATCTTTACCAATGGTCTTAGGTGTGCGGAAATCAAAGGGAGTTCCTGCAACAGGATTGATGGTTCCTGCGGAAACAGAGTCTTCTCGTAGAGGGAGATACGAATCTGCGTGAATGGTCAGACTATGACCGCAGACATCTCCAGAATCATGACCATTAAGGTTGAAGTACACGTGGTTAGTCATGTTTACAAATGTTGCAGCATCGGTTGTGCAAGTATACGTAAGATTTACCGTTGACTGCGTGCCTTCTTCAACAAGCTTGTAGGTTGCGGTAATGTGGCGGTTTCCTGGCAGTCCATATTCTCCATCTACCAGGTCAATGCTGAAGGTTACCGTATTTTGAGCTTCGTCAATTTCTGCTTGCCAAATGCGCTTATGGATGCCAGTAACCAAATCAGTGTGTAGGTTATTTTGATTATCTGGACCGTTGTTTTTTGGAAGATGATAGACAACGCCATTAAGCGGAATCTCTGCTTTATCTGCGCGGTTAGCGGAAGGTCCAATGGAGGTACCAAAGCAGGCGGGGTTATCTAAATACAGGTCAAATAGGCTATATCCAAGAACTACATCTGCCTGCGTCCCATAAACATCTGGAACTGAAACGCCCAGAATGGTGGCGCCAAAATTGCTTAATTTAATTGATGAATGGGCGCCGCGAATTGTATACGTAAGCGCAGCAGGGGAGTTAACAAAGCTATCAAAGGGTCGAACATCAATCATCGGATACCTCCGAGATACTACTCATAGTGCATTACACATACTATGTTAACGTACTCATAACGAATTAACAGGAAATTATTAAGTTTTCAGTCAGTGGTATCTTTGCGGGGGCAAACGGTTAGAGCGCAGGTCAAAAGTCCTTCTCGCCGAACGGTAATTTTTTTACCGTGAACGTTTAATTTGCTGCTATATATGCAATTTTATCGCGTTATGCCAATCTGCCTGTTAGTATGAGTACGTAAACAAGCAGATAATCGGAGGAATTCGTGACTCGCTCGCATAGTTCTAGCTCAAATAAACGCTCTGTTTCAATGGCTGATGTTGCGCAAGCCGCCGGTGTTTCTCAGCAGACCGTTTCTCGTGTCGCTAATGGTGCTCAAAACGTGAGCAAGGCAACGCGAGAAAAAGTTCAGGTCGCAATGGAGTCCATGGGCTTTAGGCCAAGCTTTGCAGGCAGGTCGTTAAGGTCTGGCTCGTATCAATCGGTGGGACTCTGTCTGTACGACATTCGCGAGTTTGGTAACTTGGCAACCCTCGATGGCATTGTCTCTGCTGCTCGTGAGCATGAATATGCAATTACGATGATTGAGAAAGGTTCTGACGACGGTCTCTGCCTGCAGGACATTTCTTATCGTATGTCTAATCTTCCTGTTGACGGCATGATTATCAGCATGAGCCTTATGGCATCAGACTTTGAATCATTTGTGCCGCAGGCAGGCCTCGGAACAGTCCTTCTTACCATGCATGAGCATCCCTATTGCACAACGGTTGACTCAGACCAGTACGGTTGCTCTAAGCTAGTTATAGACCACCTCTATGAGCAGGGTCATCGCAATATTCGCTTCGTAGCAGGCCCTTCATACTCTATTGACTCGCAATTTCGCGAGAAGGGCTGGCGAGATGCCATGTCTGAATATGGGTTAGAAATTGTTGAGCCTTTAGCTGGCGATTGGACCGCCAATAGTGGCTATGAAATTGGTAAAAAACTGCGAGAAACTCGTGATTTTACTGCGGTCTATGCAGCAAACGACCAGATGGCACTAGGTATCATTGCGGCATTTGAAGAAGTGGGACTGAGCGTACCGGAAGACGTGAGCGTTGTTGGCGTTGACGACTCCCTTGAAGACTATTTGCCTAACTTCTCCCTGACTACCGTACGCTTTAACTTGCTTGAGCGTGGTCGCGTTGCTCTTGAGCATGCCATTCGTGCATCTCAACCAGGATATGAACCTGAAGCAATTAGGATTGCTCCAAAGCTGATTGTTCGTACTACCACAGCCGCCCCAAAGAAGCAGTAACTCATTCAAGAAGTCGGGTTTCTCGCCATAATCAGCTATACTGTTCAGGCGATAGCTGATTAGAGGAGTTATATGTCTGAGTCACCAAATAAAGGATTAGGCTGGTCAGTTCAGGTTTCTCTGGATACGCATGAGATTCGTGCGGGAGAGACTGTAACTGCTACTCCTAAAATTATTGGTGCAGATCCTGAGGGCTTCCGATTCAACTATGTGTGGAGTCTGTACGATCGCTGGGACGAGGGCTTCTGGGATACCACAGAGCATCAGTTTGGCGGCTCAATCACAGACACCTCGTGGACGTTTACGTTTACTGAGCCTGGCCGCTATCATCTTTATATTGATGCATTTGATAGCCTCAACAACCCTCAGACAGTTACCGCTTGGGTAGTAGTTGCAGGTGATGATGACTTTATGCGCCCTCCGCTTCCAGCTGAGGATGCAGAAACCGTCGTTGCTGTTAATGGTGTTTCAGAGATCTTTAACATTGCCTCTGAGCAGTTTAACTCGCTGAAAGAGTATTTTATTGCGCTTACACGCGGTGAAGTTACTTTCAAGGAGTTCAAAGCCCTTGATGACATCTCGTTTGAAGTGAAGCGCGGCGAGGCTTTTGGCTTGGTGGGCACCAACGGTTCCGGTAAGTCTACCATGCTCAAAATCATTGCGGGCGTCCTTGAGCCTTCTAAGGGAACTTGCGAGGTCAAGGGTACTATTGCACCGCTTATTGAGCTTGGTGCTGGCTTTGACATGGAGCTTACCGCTAAAGAGAATATCTACCTTAACGGCGCTCTTCTTGGTTACAAGAAGGAGTTTATTGACTCGCATTTTAATCAGATTGTTGAGTTTGCTGAGCTTGAGGGCTTTATGGATATGCCACTCAAGAATTACTCGTCCGGTATGGTGGCTCGCATTGCCTTCGCAATTGCTACCGTTACGGAGCCTGACCTGCTCATTGTTGACGAGACGCTTTCGGTAGGAGACTTCCTTTTCCAGCAAAAGTGCGAGAACCGCATCAAAGAGCTGGTCGCTTCTAATAACGTTACGGTTCTTCTGGTTTCTCACTCCATTGACCTGGTCCAGCGCATTTGTGACCGTGCCATTTGGATTGAGAAGGGAAAGCAGCGCATGCTTGGCCCGGTGGACGAAGTTTGTGAAGCTTACGAGCACCTTAAGAGATAATTAAAATTCCTAACCAAAAGTTAGGCTCTGTACGAGTACAATATGTGTGTCTTTAAATGTGGTACGAGATACCCGTAAGGCTCATAGTTATAGTTTTGCCTTTTGGATACCTTGTGCCTGGTCAGGTGAGGTATCTTTTTTATTGGAGGCGCTATGACTCAAGAAGGTTCGCACTCTCTCATTGTGGACGAGCAGTCTCTTGACCGCATTCTTACGCGTATTGCTCACGAAATTGTCGAGAATAACGATTCAATTGAAAACGTTGCTCTGGTAGGTATTATTCGTCGCGGAGAAGTTTTGGCTTCTCGCCTTGCAGAAAAGATTCTGAGCTTTACCGGATTTAAGCCAAAAGTTGGCTCACTAGATATTAGCTTTTATCGCGATGATTTTAGAAGAAATACTGCGCCGGTGCTTCATGCAACTAATATCGATTTTGATATTACAGGCACAAGCGTTGTGCTGGTAGATGATGTACTTCAGACCGGAAGAACCATCAGAGCAGCACTCGATGCCCTCATTGACTATGGCCGTCCTGAGCGCGTTCAGCTAGCAGTTGTTGTTGACCGCGGTCATCGCGAGCTTCCTATTAGACCTGACTATGTGGGAAAGAATGTTCCTTCATCAAAGAGCCAGGTAGTCAGCTTAAATATTAAAGAAATTGATGGTCAGGACTGCGTCTTGCTGTACGAAGCTGACTATTCTGACCCCTTTATTGAGGGAGGAAACTAATGCTTTCAGTTAAACATTTGATTGATACAAACAGCCTGACGCGTGACGATATTCAGCAAATTCTTGATACTGCTCAGTCGTTTGAGGCTGTAAACAACAGAGACATCAAAAAGGTACCAGCTCTTCGTGGGCGCACCATTGTTAACCTGTTCTTAGAGCCTTCTACCAGGACTCGCTCCTCATTTGAGCTTGCCGAGAAACGCCTCTCTGCCGACGCTTTAAACATGGGAGGATCTACCTCATCTGTGGTTAAGGGTGAGTCTTTGGCAGATACCATCCAGACTATCGACGCTATGAATGTTGATATGTTTATCTGCCGTGCAAAACTTGCAGGTACACCGCAGAAGATTACTGAGCACACTGATGCAGTAGTCATCAACGCTGGTGACGGCAAACATCAGCACCCAACGCAGGCAATGCTTGATCTTTATACCATCCGTAAGAACTTTGGGCATCTTGATGGCCTTAAAGTTGCCATTGTTGGTGACCTTTCTCACAGCCGCGTTGTTGGCTCTTTGGTGCCAGCACTCAAGACTATGGGTGCAGAGGTTGTTCTGGTAGGCCCTCCAACATTCCACGTAGACGATCCAAGCTGGTTTGGCTGCTATCAGACCTCACACTTTGATGAAGTCATTGGCAATGTAGACGTCGTGTACATGCTTCGCGTGCAGCTGGAGCGTATGGAAGGAGCGCCTATTCCTTCTCGCCGTGAGTACAACAGGCTTTGGGGCCTTGACGAGCGCCGCAGTAAGCTGATGAAGCCCGAGGCAATCATCTGCCACCCAGGTCCTATGAACCGTGGTATGGAAATTAACAGCGAGGTGGCCGATTGTGCCCGCTCTCGCATTCTTGATCAGGTCAATGCGGGTGTTTTGACGCGTATGGCCGCAATGTATTTGCTTCTGGGAGGAGACTCTGATGGCATTTCTGCTTAAGGGCGCACGTGTTGTAGATCCGCAGCTTAATCTTGACGCGGTACTGGACGTCCGTATTGACGGAGAAACCATTGCTGAAGTAGCAGCAACCGTTGCACCTCAAGAGAGCGATACTGTTATTGATGCAAAAGGCAAGGTATTGACTCCTGGCCTCGTTGATATGCATGTCCACTTTAGAGATCCTGGTTTTGAGTACAAGGAGACCATCGAGACGGGCTCTAGGGCTGCGGTTCATGGTGGCTTTACTGACGTTGCTACTATGCCAAATACCAATCCTGTTACCGATAACGGTCCTGCTGTTCGTTTTCAGATTGACCGCGGCAATGAGGTTGGTTTGATTCATGTTCGTCCTATGGGTGCTTTGACCAAGGGTTCTAAGGGACAAGAGCTTGCTGAGATTGGCAACATGGTTGATGAGGGAGCATCCGCGTTCTCTGACGACGGCCACGGTGTTCAAAGCGCAGGTATGATGCGCACCGTTATGGAGTATGTCTCCCAGTTTGACCGCGTTGTTGCTGCTCACTGTGAGATTGAGTCCATCAGTGCTGGTGGCGTTGTTAACGAGGGTCGTGCAAGTACGCGCCTTGGCATGTTTGGCTGGCCAGCACTTGGCGAGGAGTTAGAGATTTCCAGAGACATTGATCTGTGCCGCCTTACCGGTTGCCCTCTACACATCTGCCACATTTCAACAGGCAGGGGAGCAGAGCTGGTACGTGCAGCTAAGAAGGAGGGTTTGCCTGTTACTGCAGAGGTTTGCCCTCACCACCTCTTCTTGTCTGAAGATGACATTACCGATACGTATAACACCAACCTTAAGATGAATCCACCGCTCAGAACTGCTGAGGATGCGTTTGCTCTTCAGGCTGCAGTCGCAGACGGGACAGTTGACTGTATTGTTACCGATCATGCTCCTCATGCAGCTCACGAGAAGGACTGTGAGTGGGAAATCTCTTACTTTGGCTGCATTGGCCTTGAGACCTCGCTGCCTTTGATGGTCACCAATATGGTGCGCACCAATAAGCTTTCTTACACTGGTCTTGTTCGCGCAATGGCCGTTAATCCTCGCCGTATTCTGCGTCTTGCGCCTGTTAAGATTGCTGCAGGTTACAAGGCTGACCTGACCCTTTTTGACCCAGAAAAGAAGGTTCAGATTACGACAGAGTATTTTGAGAGCAAGTCCAAGAACTCTGCCTTCATTGGCGCTGAGCTCTATGGTGTTGCAACAGATGTGTTTGTTGATGGCAAGCGAGTTCTTGCTGATGAAATAGTTGTTCCTGGAGGGGAAAAGTAATGCCACTACGTGGAAATGTACAGGTATTTGATTTTACGGTTCTGAGTAATACCCAGGTTGTCCAGAATCTGTATAGAGCCCAGCTCAAGGTACCAGGTCTTTGTAAGTCTCTAGCGCCTGGTCAGTTTGTAAACGTTAATGTTCCAGGCGATAAGCGCCACATTCTTCGTATCCCACTGTCCTTCTCGCTAGCTGATAAAGCAACCGATACGCTCGAGCTTATCTACGCAACGGTAGGTGAGGGCACGCGCAGGCTTTCTCAGATGAAGCCTGGTGACGCCAGTGACATGACTGCTCCTTGCGGCCGCCCCTGGCGCCTCAACGCCTCTAGCAAGAGAAGCGTCCTGGTAGCAGGAGGTGTGGGTATCACACCAATTATCGCAGCGGCGCGCAAACTGGCTGAGCTTGGTGTTGAGTTTGACGCGGTCATTGGCGCACAAACTGCCGAGAAACTCTTTGGAGAAGAGGATCTTCTCGCCTTGGGCGCACAGAACGTGTACGTCACAACGGATGACGGTTCTAAGGGTACTAAGGGCTTTGTAACAGCAGCTTTGGAGGAACCTTTGAGCCAAGGTGTTTGGGACGCTGTGTATACCTGCGGTCCAGAGCCTATGATGAGAAGCGTGGCCAAGCTTGCAATTGCCAACAACGTTGCCTGCCAGGTTTCTATGGAGCGTATGATGAGCTGCGCCTTTGGCGCATGCAACACCTGCAATGTCCCACTTGCTAAGGGCGGCTATGCGTCTGCTTGCATGGTTGGACCTGTCTTTGAGGCAAAGGAGATCGCATGGTAGATCAGGTAAAAATGGCCGTCAATCTTGGCGGTATCCAGATGAAAAATCCTATCAATACTGCTGCGGGTACCTTTGGCTATGGCTGGCAGTTTGAGGGTTTCTACGACGTTTCTTTGCTTGGCGCCATCACTATGAAGGGTGTTGCTCGCGTTCCTTGGGAAGGGAACCCAGCTCCTCGTATGTGCGAGCTCAACGGCGGCATGATGAACAGCGTTGGCCTTGCTAACCCTGGAGTGGACGATTTTATCGCCCACACTGATGACTACATGAAAGATCTTGAAGGCCGTGGTACGCGCGTCATCATGCAGATGGCAGCACACTCCGTTCAGGAGATGATTGACGTTGTCGAGCGCCTTGAAGAGCTTAATCCGCACATCTCAGCTATTGAGCTTAACGTGAGTTGTCCAAATCTCGAGAAGGGCGGTAAGCCCCTCGGCGGTACTCCAGAGCAGGCCACAGAGATTATGAAGGCAGTACGTCCTCTGACAAACCTTCCCATCTTGGTCAAGATGGCTCCTGTCAACGTTGCCGAGATTGGTAAGGCTTTTGAGGCCGCAGGCGCTGATGGTCTTACGCTCATCAACTCTATTCCAGGCATGTCAATTAACGTCCACACCAGAAAGAGCAGGCTCTCTAAGCCAACTGGCGGTCTTAGCGGTCCTCTCTGCCATAACGCTGCAGTTCGCATGGTTTGGGAGTGTGCAAGTGCGGTCTCCATTCCTATCTGCGGCGTTGGCGGCGTAGAAACGGGCGAGGATGCTGCGGAGTTTATCTTAGCGGGCGCTACGGCTGTCTCGGTTGGTTCTGCAAACCTTTACGACCCAATGTGTGCTCCACGTATTCTGAACGAGCTTATTGACTGGGCAAAGTCTCAGGGCGTATCTGACATCCACGAGCTGATTGGAGCTGTTGAATGCTAACAGACGAGCAGGCACGCGACGCCGTTATTGTTGCGCTTGATTGCACAAGAGAAAGGGCTCTGGAGCTCACCGATCTTCTCGCCGGCCATGCACGTTGGGTTAAGGTTGGTATGACGCTCTTTTATCGCTACGGACCCTCGATGGTAGATGAGATGCACGCACGTGGCTTCAAGGTATTTCTTGACCTTAAGGTGCATGACATTCCATTCCAGGTCAAAGGCGCTGTCCACTCTGCATCGCTTTCTGGTGCAGACATCTTATCTATCCACGGCCTGGGAACTGCTCAGATGATCTCTGCTGGTCGTGAGGGTGCAGAAGAGGCTGCAGCAGAGCGTGGTGTTGATGAGTCTGGTCGCACCAAACTGGTGGCTATCTCTGTGCTTACCAGCATGGATGAGGACGCACTCCATTCCATTGGCGTAGACGGATCTATTAAGGATGAAGTTGCTCGTTTGGCTTCTCTTTCTTACAACGCTGGCGCCGACGGAATTGTCTGCTCACCTCAGGAAGCACAGGAGATGAGAGAGCTTTTGGGACCAAATGCGCTCATTGTGACTCCTGGAGTTCGTCCAGAAGGTGCGGAGAAGGGCGATCAGGTCAGAATTTCCACACCTTCAGCTGCAATTAAGGCTGGAGCAAGCAAATTGGTAGTTGGTAGGCCAATTACCTGTGCAAACGATCCAGTCGAAGCATTTGAATCCATCATTTCTGAGCTTAAAAATTAACAAAAGTTTTTGGAATTATGGTGAACAGGTGGTTTTTGATGCGGAAATATTAAAAAACCCCTTGTAAATAACGTGTTATGTGGCAAACTATTTTGCTGAAGTGCAAAAGGCACATTAAATTGAGTTTCGTATATGACGTACGAAAACGATGTTTGGAGGAACAATGGCTCTACCTACACTTACCGATGAGCAGCGCAAGGCAGCACTTGAGAAGGCAGCTCAGGCTCGTCACGCTCGTGCAGAGCTTCGCGAGAAGGTTAAGACTGGTAAGGTCTCCCTTAAAGAGGTTCTTGATTCTACCGATCCTATTGCTGAGCGTATGAAGGTTTCCGCTCTTATCGAGTCCCTTCCTGGCTATGGCAAGGCAAAGGCAGCAAAGATTATGGACGAGCTCGGAATTTCCGCAACTCGCCGCGTTAAGGGCCTTGGCGCTCGTCAGCGTGAGCAGCTCCTCGAGGCACTGACCAAGTAGTGGCTCGTTCAGCCAAACTTTTTGTAGTATCTGGACCGTCAGGTGTAGGAAAAGGAACGCTTGTCTCTCTGTTGAGGGACAAGCGCCCAAACCTAGGCCTGACGGTTTCGGCTACTACGCGCTCTCCACGACCAGGAGAAGTCGATGGAGTTGCGTATTATTTTCTCTCCGATGAAGAATTTAAAAAGCGCGTTGATGCTGGTGAATTCCTTGAGTGGGCTCATGTTCATGGCCATTGCTATGGCACGCTCAAATCCGAGGTTGATCGCCTGATTTCTGCAGGTCAGTCTGTTGTTCTAGAGATTGACGTTCAGGGTGGACTTATGGTCCACAAACAATATCCCAACGCCATTCTCGTCTTCATTAAGCCACCTTCATTTGAAGAGCTTGAACAGCGCCTTAGAGGTCGCGGTACAGAAGATGAGAAGACCATTTCTACGAGACTTTCTAATGCGTCGCGTGAAATGGAGTATGCAAACGACTATACTGTTTGCATTGTGAACGACAACCTTGAGTCTGCACTGAGCAAGCTCGAGGAAGTTTTTGATGACTATGAATCAGACGGAGGTCAGCTTTAATGTCTGTTATTAAGCCTGAGATTGACAGTCTGCTTGAGAAGACTGAGCAGAATCCATTCTTGCTTTGCTCTCTTGCTTCTAAGCGTGCTTGCGATATTAACAATATGCTTCACGGTCAGCACCTGCGCGTAACCGCTGTTCAGGATTTTGATGACATTACTACTGTTGCAAGTGGTAAAGATTCTGTCTCTATTGCTATGAAAGAGATTAACGACGGTACCCTTGGCTTTGTTAAAGATTCTTTTGACGAGGCTATTAAGGGCGAGAACACCATCGTTTACTAAGAGTTATGACTGAAAGAGTATGTCTGGTTCACTACCACGAAATTGGTTTAAAGGGTAAGAACCGATCCACTTTTGAAAATCAGTTGGTAACAAATTTGCGACGAGCCCTCCGACACTTTCCAGTGGCGGGGGTTTCTCGCATTTCTGGCTACCTTCTTGTAGAAACCACTGATAAACAAGCAACTGAAGAGCTGCAACATGCTGTGGCCCAGGTTCCTGGCGTTGCACGTGCTTCTTTGGCGTATCGTTGTGGCTTAGATGAGCAGGAGTTTTGTAACGCCGCCGTGAAGGCACTGGGGGAGTCCGGTGACTTTACCACGTTTAAAGTGCATGCTCGTCGTTCCTCAACGGTCTATCCAAAGCATTCCATTGAGATTAACCAGCTTGTAGGCGCAGTCCTTTGCGAGAATTTCCCTGATAAAAAAGTTCAGATGCATAATCCGGATATGACGGTCTATGTACACGTTGTTCAGGGTAACGCATACGTTTACGCTGCATCTATTCATGGCGTTGGTGGTCTTCCTGTTGGTACTGCGGGTAAGGTTGTGTCTCTTCTTTCTAGCGGTATAGATTCGCCCGTTGCCACATGGATGGTTGGTCGTAGGGGAGCTACGGTTATTCCCGTTCACTTCTCTGGACGTCCTATGACTTCCGATACCAGCGAATATCTGTGCCAGGATATCATTGAGGCTCTTGAGCCTGCTGGTCTTATTGGCAGAATGTATGTTGTGCCCTTTGGCGAGCACCAGCGTGAGATTTCCCTTGCTGTTCCACAGGCTCTTCGTGTCATTATGTATCGTCGCGTGATGTACATCATTGCGCAGAAGATTGCAGAGCTTGAGGGCGCTAAAGCCCTGGTAACTGGCGAGTCACTTGGTCAAGTTGCTTCTCAGACGCTTGATAATATTGCTGCTGTCAACGAGGCAGTAACCATACCTGTTTTGAGGCCTCTGATTGGCTCTGACAAGCAAGAAATCATTCGTCGCGCTCAAGATATCAACACGTTTGATATCTCAACGCAGACGGCTCCTGATTGCTGCACATTGTTTATGCCTCGCCGTCCTGAGACTCACGCAAGAATGCGAGAAGTTCTTGAAGCATGGAATTCCTTTGACCATGAAGCCATGATTGATGACCTTATGCAGCATATTGAGTATATTGACTTTAGTCAGTGTCCTTCATATAAGCCACCTAAAAAGCTTGCTGCTCGTCATAAAGAACTTGCTCCTGCAGAGTTTATTGCTGACTAGAATATCTTCACTGCTCAAAATTTTTGATCGCTTTGCTCAGATGCATTTTTATAGTCCGCCCCGTAAAAGGGCGGATTTTTTATGCGAGCGTGTTGATAATCTTATTTAGAGCAATTCTGTTCTTGTTAGTTTGTGCAACATATCTGGCAATTGTTGATAACTGTGTCAGATTACCAGCAGTTTTAGGACAAAGCTATTAGATGAATTTTTAAAAGTAGTGCTTTTCATTACACTAATAGTTGAATATAAATCTGAGGTGATTGTATGGCTCAGATTTCAAATAACCGCACTCAAATAATTAATAAAATGATGAGAAGGTTTAATCTATCTCAGCAACAACTTATAGCGGTTGCCGCTGTGGTTGTCCTAGCTATTGTGTCAGCAGTTGTACTAATTGGATTAATTTCTGCTGGAACATCAGAGTCTTTTGATAGGTCACGTAATCAAGCAGACTCTACGCAAGGAGTGACTGTTGCAGAAAATCCACAACACACGGTAGAAGATAAAGCTACAGATCAGCCAGGAGCTGATCATAAGATTAAAGAAGCCTCTCCTCAAATGATGGTTCATATTGACGGGGCAGTAAAGTCACCAGGACTTTACGTTTTACAAATGGCAAACCCACGGGTAAATGATGCAATTCAAATTGCAGGAGGTTTAACCGAAGATGCAAACGGCCAAGGTATTAATTTAGCGTCTCCTGTTGAAGACGGTCAAAAAATATATATTCCTAAAAAGGGAGAAGAAGCTCCACCAGAGATTCCACAGCCAGAGCAAAATAAAGCCACAAACCATAAGCAAACAAATACGAAGAGAGATAAAAAGACGGTTGTAGATATTAATCGAGCAACCGTAGAAGAATTAACTAAGCTTCAAGGTGTTGGAGAAGGACTGGCTCAGCGAATTGTTGCAGACAGACAAAAGAACGGACCTTTTAAAACAACTGAAGATCTGATGCGTGTTTCTGGAATTGGCCAGAAAAAGTTTGATCAGCTCAAGGACAATATTCGTGTCTAAGGTGATAGAACAACCCACTAGGCCTTTTATTCCGTATAGCCTTTGTATCTTGCTATTTGTTTGCGTATGGCTGTATGTTTTTATCGCAAGAAACGAAACGCTTGATACTGTTTTGCTTCAGATTTTAGGAAGCTGCATGGCGGCGGCCTTAGGACTTTGGTATGTAAAGTACGCGCATACCAGCCTTATGACTGTTGGAACGGTTTTACTTTTACTTGTAATTACCTTTATCAAATCTTCTTTTATATATGCCAGTCAAATGGCATCGGTAGATCTTTTAGAGTCAACCGCTATGCATAATTTTGAATTAGTTGTATCAAGAGATTTAGTCTATAAAAATCATACATGGACTGGTCAGGCAAATGTCATGTACCAGGGCAGATGCATTGGATCTGTGGGGCTACATGCCAAGGAACCATTCTTGCGAGAAACTCATCTTTGTTGTGAAGGTAGGTTTACACAATATAAAGATAAGGAATTTTCAGAAGAACAATTTAAGAGAGGAGTACTTGGTTCAATTCAAATAACCAAGGTGAATTCAAAAACCTATGGAGAGGGAATTATTGGAGAAGTTGCTCAATTTAGAGAAAACTGTATTTCTCAACTCCAACCAGAACAGAGCTTTGGTCGAGCGTTAGTTGCATGTGGTCTTTGTGCCTATAGGCCTAGCTTGTATAGCTTTAACATTCCTAGAATATTTATGCGCTGTGGTCTAATGCATCTCATCGCAATTTCTAGTTGTCACATGGTAATTCTCTCTGCTTTTATTGACGCTTTTCTTAAAAAACTAACGATAAAACCTCTTTTAAGAGGGGTAGTGAATTTATTTTTACTCAGTAGCTACGCGCTTTTTTGTGGATTACCTGCATCCGCAATGAGGGCAATACTTCTTGTTGAACAAAAATACGTAATGCAATGTGTGGGAAGAAAAAATCATACGCTCTCAGCAGTTTCTATCGTTGCATTATTTATGCTTTGTATAGATCCACAGCTAAGTGTGAATATTGCTTTCACTCTGTCTTTAACATGTATTTTTGGCATGAATATTTACGGCGGTCTTGCTCAGTACTATGCAAAAATTGCTTTTCACATATCTGGATATGGAAAAATACAGAAGATTCTTAGAAAACCGTTTTCTGACGTACGAAACACTATGTGTGCCACAACCGTTGCTCAGCTTTCGTGCCTTCCATTTTCTTGCATGTACTTTGGTCATTTTTCTTTACTTGCTCCTCTTTCAAGTGCGCTGATTACAAGTTTATTTTCTCTTCTGAGCTTATTTGGAATTGGGGCAATAGCTTTATGTTGGTTTAAACCGGCTCAAGATGTTGCTTTCTGCCTTGTGGATTTTCTTGGTCAGTTTATAGAGACTCTTACTTCTTTTTTATCCGAAAGATCTTTTGCAAGCGTGTCGTTAACTGACATGAGTTGGATAGTTTCATTGCTTGTATTTGCAGCAATGGTGGCTCTTTACGTGTTTTGGCCAAAAGGGAAAAGAGTAGTTTTATCTGGTATTTGTTTGATGGTGTTTATGCTTATTTTGGGTTTAAGTATCTACTGGAAGTTTTTCTCGCCAACAAGAATTTGTGTGATGGATATTGGCCAAGGTGATGCCATTTTGCTCAGTGATGGTGCGCATTCTCTGCTCGTAGACACGAGTGTGGGAGATGTGGTTAATGACGCTCTAGAGCGACAACACATCTCATATCTTGACGCTATTTTGCTCACACACCTTGATGAGGATCATGCTGGTGGCGTGAGGTATATGGTTGGTTCGGTGAAGGCAGGTCGGGTATTAGTTGGAGAAGGAATAACAAAACAAGAAAAACCTGAGCTTCAGAGAGCTATTCAGAGGATTTCCGGCAGCAGTTCCTATGAAGTTTTATATGGTGATGAATTTGATGTTGGTCGCTTTCATATTCGCGTTGTGTGGCCACATAGGGGATACAAAGCTAAAGAAGCTAATAATGCGTCGGTTGAGCTCTATGTGACGTATAACGACGGGCAAAATACCTTAACTACGCTTTTAACGGGAGACGCCGAAAGAGATCAGACAAAAGAGACGGTGGATTCAGGCGATGTAGGGGATATAGATTTCTTAAAAGTTGGACATCATGGTGCAGCAAAGTCGCTTTATCCAGAAACTGCTCGTGTGCTAAAACCCGAGGTAGCAATTGCAAGTGCTGGAAAGAATAATCGTTATGGTCATCCTAAACAGGAAGCGGTGAATATCTTAGAGGGTGTTGGCGCAAGGTTTTATTGCACAAAAGATTATGGAGACGTCACAGTATTTCCCGGAGAACATGGACCTAGGGTAAGTGTGCAACATGCTAAAGTAGATACAGATTTAGAGGAGGAAAAAGATGGCGGAGCAGGCTAAGCTACTAGCTGCATATTTGGCTGTTGGCCCTGATGAGATGAAGCGCGCGAGGGCTATAGACAAACTTAAAAGCCGTCTTAACCAGAGTTTTATTACGTTTAACCTTGATGAGATTTCTGTAAGCGCTGAGCTGACTCCAGAATCTGTTTTGTCTTCTGCTCAGACACTTCCTATGGGTGATTCTAGACGAATTGTTGTTATTGATGATGCAGGTAAATTGCCTAAGTCTGTGTCAGAGGCACTTGTTGAGTATCTAAAGAACCCCAATCCAACTACTACGTTGATGCTTTCTGCAAAGACGCTTGCAAAAACAACAAGGCTTTACAAGGCAGTTGACGCTTTAGGAAAGCTCGCAGTTATTAATTGCGGTGCAATGACTAGAAGTGAATTGCCTAAATATATAGGAGATCTTGGAAGAAAGTATGGGCTACAAATTCCAGCAAATGTGGCCAACGAGCTTGTAAGTCGTGTTGGCGATAATACCACCATGCTCGATTCTCAGATTAAATCTCTAGCAGCTCTATTGGGTCGTCCTGGTGCAATTGACGTTCAGTTTGTAGAAATTCATGTTGCACGAGTGGTTGAGGTCAAGCCGTGGGATTTTCTCGACAGTTTATCAGCGAGAAATGCTCAAAAGGCTTTGGAGCTTTATAGTCAGATGGATGAATCGGGAGCTATTGGAAATCTGTCACTTATGACTGGACGCGTAAGAGAGCTTATTTGCGCCAGGTCTATGGTTAAGCGTGGTACAGAACGGGAAATTGCCTCAGTTTTGGGCAAGCAGGACTGGCAAGTAAGAAATTATGCACGATGGGCGCGTCAATTTGCAGATGGCGAGCTTGAACATATTCTGGGTCTCTGTGCAGATGCAGAACGTGGTCTTAAGAGTGGAGAAGATAAAACAACCACAATGACCAAGCTTATCTTTGCTCTGTGCGGCGTCGCAAATGTGTAGATTCAAAGAATTCAGGTAAGAAAAAACGGACTCCAAGGAGTCCGTTTTAAAAAGTTAAAAGTAGATAAGAACTACTTAAGGGTGTTAACAAGCTTCTGAACGCCGCTCTTACGCTGAGCAGCCTGATTCTTGTGTACGATGCCCTTAGAAGCAGCCTTGTCAAGAAGGCGAGATGCCTTGTTAGCTGCAACCTGTGCGTCCTCAAGCTGGCCTGCCTCAACAGCAGTGCGAACTGCCTTAATAGCAGTCTTAAGCTCGGAACGGACAGCCTTGTTGCGCTGGCGTGCCTTCTCAGCGGTGAGAATACGCTTCTTCTGAGACTTGATGTTAGCCACGTGCGGTTCCTTTCGGTGTTTACTATGTGAGGCCTCTTCGCTGAGACACGTTTGAGGCAGCTGTTGAAGTATAGCACGAAGGGGGTAGTTTACGCTATTATTTTCCTTATGAATACACAGGATACTTCACATATTCGCAACTTCTCTATTGTTGCGCACATTGATCACGGTAAATCTACCATCAGTGACCGCATTTTAGAGCTTACTCATACCGTTGAAGAACGCGATATGGAGTCACAGCTCTTGGACACTATGGACATTGAACGTGAGCGTGGAATTACCATTAAATCAAACGCAGTCCGCGTCATGTATGACGCAGATGACGGAGAGCGCTATCAGTTCAACCTGATTGACACTCCAGGCCACGTTGACTTTACCTATGAGGTCTCAAGGTCTTTGGCTGCTTGTGAGGGTGCAGTGCTGGTTGTTGATGCAACGCAAGGCGTTGAGGCACAGACTGTCTCAAACGCTATGCTGGCCATGAATGCTAACCTGGATATTGTTCCTGCAATCAATAAGATTGACCTTCCATCTGCTCGACCTGAAGAGGTACGCGCAGAAATTGAAGATGTTCTTGCTATCCCGGCTGATGATGCGGTATGTGTCTCCGGTAAAACAGGTGAGGGTATTCACGAGCTCCTTGAAGCTTTGGTGTATTTGGTTTCTCCTCCAAAGGGAGACCCTACAGCTCCACTTAAGGCGCTTATTCTTGACTCGTATTTTGATCAGTTCAGAGGCGTCGTTGCAACGGTGCGTGTTTTTGACGGTTCAATTAAGGCTGGCGACCAGCTTCTTATGATGCAGGGATCTACGCCTTTTCTTGTTGAAGAAGTTGGCGCTAAGAGACCTCTTGAGATGGCTGTTGGACAGCTTTCTGTTGGTGAAGTTGGCTATGTGGTAACTGGCCTCAAAGACCCTGAAGCTGTCCGCGTTGGAGATACGCTTACCTATAAACAAAATCCTTGTTCAGAACCACTGCCAGGTTATCGTGAGGCAAAACCAATGGTATTTACCGGTCTTTTCCCGGTTGATAACAAACAGTATGAGAATCTCCGTGACGCACTTGATAAGTTGCACGTTAATGATCCATCTCTTACGTGGTCGCCAGAGACGTCTGTTGCTTTGGGATTTGGCTTCAGAGTAGGCTTTTTGGGTCTTCTCCACATGGAGGTTGTCAAAGAACGTCTTGAACGTGAGTTTGACCTGGACTTAATTGCTACCAGTCCCTCTGTTGACTATCACGTCTATAAGACCGATGGAACTATGATTGAGATTACCAGTCCTCAAGATCTTCCAGAGGTTACCAAGATTGATCGCATTGATGAGCCATACCTAAAGGCAAAGATTATTGTGCCTCCTGAGTTTGTTGGTACGGTTATGCAGCTTGTTGTTGATCATCGTGGCGTATCTGAAGACATGGTGTATCTGTCAGATAGGTCCGTCGAGATGATTTTTAGCATTCCTTTGGCCGAGCTTATCCTGGACTTCTTTGACCAGCTTAAGAGTAGAACCAAAGGTTATGCCTCACTTGACTATGAGTTTGATTCGTATCGCACTTCTGACCTAGTTAAGCTTGATATCTTGCTTGCTGGAGACGTCGTTGATGCGCTTTCGTTTATTGTTCACAAAGACAAAGCATATGATCTTGCTCGTGGTCTTTGCGACAGACTAAAAGGCATCATTCCTCAGCAGCTCTTTGAAGTTCCTATTCAAGGTGCTATTGGCAATAAAATCATTTCTCGCTCTACCGTTCGCGCACGTAGAAAGGACGTCTTGGCTAAATGCTACGGCGGTGATATTTCCAGAAAGCGCAAACTGCTTGAAAAACAAAAAGAGGGTAAGAAGCGCATGAAGCAGATTGGCTCAGTCGAAGTACCTCAAGAGGCATTCTTGGCTGTTCTCAAGGTTGACGACGAGTAGAAGGTATTTGTGGAGTCGCTTCAAACAATCATTTCAACCTGCTCACCCCAAGCAGGCCTTTCTTCACATATTGTTCCTTTTGCGTCAGGATCTTCACTCAAGGAGTGCCTGTCCGCAAATCCTGTGCTTATGGCACCCATGGCTGGCGTCAGTGATGGTGTGTATCGCACTATGGCTCGAGCGGGCGGAGCAGGTCTTGCATACTCAGAAATGGTTTCTGTCGCAGGAATTCATTATGGTGGCGAGAAAACCTGGGAGCTTGTAGAGCCCCTTTCAACTGAGCCAGATATTGCTGTCCAGTTATTTGGTTCAAAGCCAGAGCAGTTTAAAGAAGCTGCAGCTCAGATTAGTGAGCGCCTAGGAAATAAGCTTGCTCTTATCGATATCAATATGGCTTGTCCTGTTCCTAAGGTTGTAAAAAAGGGGGAGGGCTCAGCCCTTCTCGATACCCCAGAGCTTGCTGCAGATCTGGTCAAAGCTTGTCTTTCTGAGGTCGCGGTGCCTGTTACCGTGAAGATTAGACGAGGTAGACGTCAGAATGAGGAAGTAGCTCCTGAGTTTGCTCGTGCTATGGAACAGGCTGGGGCTTCTGCTGTTGCTATTCATGGTCGCTTTGCAACCCAGATGTATCGAGGCCAGGCGGAGTGGGAGACCGTTAATAGAGTTTGCGATGCTGTTTCAATTCCGGTAATAGGCTCTGGTGACATGCTCTCTGCTGAAGCGGCAGCTCATGCCCTTACAGAGACAGGTGTGACAGCTGTAATGATTGCTCGTGGAACCTATGGTAATCCATGGATTTTCAAAAACACTCAAGCTTTAGTTGAAGGTCAAGCTCCACTTGTTCCAACACTTGATCAGATGCTTGCATCTTTTATGATGCACGTACGTTTACTTGACGCTGCCCACATTCATATTGCTCGCGCAAGAAGCCTCTCTACCTGGTATTTTAGGGGTATTCCAAACGCTGCCTATTGGCGCGGTAAGTCAGTAAGGTGTGTTACAGCTCAAGATTTTATTGATCTGGCACTAGAGATTAAAGAAACCGTCACGCAACTTGAGGGTGAGCAGGAATTTTCTGAGCACAATTCATCTATGAGCTAGTGGTCTGTTGTGGATTCTTGTCAGTCTAAATACAATCAAACGGCTACCTCTGCACTTTATCTGCATATTCCGTTTTGCTCTCAAAAATGCTTCTATTGCGATTTTTCGTCTTGGTCTACAAGGCAAGATGATGGTCGCATGAAAAATTATGTTAAAGCTCTAAAACACCAGCTAGATGAAGCCGCTCAGCTTGGTTTGTTATCAGCCACAAAAACAGTTTATATGGGCGGTGGAACGCCAAGCTTGCTTGGTCAAGATGCAGTGGATTTGGCGCAGCACACTTCTGCGATTGCAAATCCTACTGAGTTCAGTATGGAGGCAAATCCAGACTCACTGTCTGATGATCTTCTCGCCAGTCTTGCCACGGGCGGGATAACACGAATTTCTTTGGGAGTTCAAAGCTTTAACGATAACGAGCTCAAGAAGTTGGGCAGAATTCACTCGGCCGACCTGGCTTACGACAGAGTACTTGCTGCAAAAGAGCATGACTACGACGTGTCGGTTGATCTTATGTGCGCTATTCCTGAGCAAACAGAGAGTTCTTGGGAGTTTTCGCTCTCAAGATTTATCTCGCTTGGCGTAAATCATGTGAGCGTCTATCCGCTAACCATTGAGGGCGGCACGGTGCTGGCTAAGCAAACCCAGGATAAAGATACTCCATGGAACGCCTACGACGTGCAAGCAGATCGAATGCAAGCAGCTTCAAAGACGCTCCAAGCAGCGGGGTTTGAACGCTACGAGGTAGCAAGTTATGCCCGCAATCATAAGAGCTGCAAGCACAATAAGATGTACTGGACAGGCGAGTCGTACCTTGGTCTTGGGACTAGCGCTGCAAGCATGTTGACTGCAGCTGAGTACGATGTGTTTGCAGAGAAGAGCATCTCTTTGCCAAAGCGTCCGCAAAATGCCGTACGTGCGCGACTGGTGGTTCTTGATGCTCCAAGAAAAATTGCTGAAGGTGCGTCGCTTTTCTCGACAGAGTTTGATGTTGAATTTCTGACTCAAAGAGAAGTTGTGGCAGAAGATTTGATGCTGCACGCTCGTCTTATGGAACCAATTTCTTCTTCGCTTTTAGATGAGTCTGAGCAGGTATTTGGCGCATCGCGTCTACATGATGTGTTTGATGCATGCGTACGAGATGGGCTGTTAGTTCACGTTGATGCGGCAAATTCTAGGGCTGGAACTTCATATAAGCCTACCGAGAAAGGCTGGCTGCTTGGCAACGAGCTCTATGGACGTCTTTGGGATTTACGTTTGTAATGCGTTTGTGCTGCATTAAGTTCAAAACAAGTGGGTACACTTTCAAACGTTCTCGTGATGCAGGTTTTTTATGGGTTGAATCGGAGAGATTTCATGGCTGCTATGAACGAAAAGGACTACTACGCCATCCTTGGTGTTTCTGAGTCCGCGACAGCTGAAGAAATTAGAAAAGCTTTTCAAACTAAAGCTCGTAAGCTTCATCCTGACATCAATAAAGAGCCCGATGCTGAAGAGCGTTTTAAAGAGGTTTCTGAGGCGTATGCTGTTTTATCAGATACCGAGAAACGCCGTCGTTATGACGCAATGAGAAGCGGTTCTTTCTATGGCGGCGGCTATGGTCCTTCTGGTTATCCTGGCGGATCTGCCTATGGAGGTTCTCCTTTTGAGGGAGGCTTCCCGTTTGGTGATATCAACTTTACTAATTGGACCACTGGATCTCAAAAGCGCTCTCGTGCATACAAGCCTCAGACTGGCGCAGATATTGTCTACGACTTAACGCTGAATGATACAGACGCTAAAAGTGGCGTTAAGAAAGGCATCACGTATCAGCGCTTTGTTACTTGTGATGCTTGTGCTGGTAAGGGATCTCAGCATAAAGCTGAGGCAACTACCTGTCCTACCTGCCACGGAACGGGCCATATTGACATTGATCTTTCTTCCATTTTTGGAGTAGGCAAGTTTAGAGTTGACTGTCCAGAGTGTGAAGGCGCTGGACACGTTGTACAGGACCCATGCGACGTTTGTGGTGGTTCTGGACGTGTTTTGTCTGCAAGTGAAATTATGGTTGATGTACCAGCTAATTCACATGATGGTGACCAGATCAGAGTACCTGGAATGGGAAATGCAGGAACAAATGGTTCTGCAACTGGTGATTTTATCGTAAATATTAAGGTTCCTTCAGAGCAGTTAACGTTCCGCCAACGCGCGGGAGCTCGTATCACCGGTATAACTGCAATGCTTCTTGTGTTTGTGGCGCTTAATTTACGCTCACCACTATTTGCCATTGTGTTGATTCCGCTTTTGATATTTGGCATAAGAAACGTTTTTGCAGATGGCGTAAAGATGAACACTGGCTGGTGGAGAAGTTTTGCAAATGCCTTTGTTTCGGGAATTATCAACGGTGCCTTCTACTCAATTATTATTATGACTTTGTATGCTTGTACGGCCGGATTAGGCCATGTTGGCTATATGGGAATTTAAGTTTTAGGTTTTACAAGGGGAGAGTTAGTAAGCGTGGCAGAGAAGAAAGACTTCTACGAGCTCTTAGGTGTTGCTCGTGATGCAGACCAAAAAACAATCAAGCGAGCTTTTCTAAAGCTGGCAAGAAAGCTGCACCCTGATGTTTCTGATGATCCTCATGCAGAAGAGAAGTTTAAAGAGGTAAACGAAGCTTATTCTGTGCTTTCAGATGAGCAAAAGCGTGCCAACTATGACCGTTATGGTGATCCTAATGGTCCATCCGGTTTTGGTGGCGGCTATGTGGATATGTCAGATATCTTTGGCGGTGGTTTTGGCGGCTTTGGAGATATCTTTGACTCCTTCTTTGGCGGCGGCCATGGTGGTCGTGGCGCTGCTCAGCGTACTCGTGGCAGTGATATGGGAATTAGACTCTCTATCACTTTGGAAGAGGCTGCTGCGGGTGTTACAAAAACTATCTCGTATAACAGACTTTCTACCTGCGATGACTGTAATGGCACCGGCCTTGGTGAGGGTGGAAAAATTGAAGACTGCCCACGTTGTCATGGCACGGGCACGGTAGTTCAGGTTCAAAATACCGTCTTTGGTCAGATGCAATCTCAGACCGTATGTCCAGAGTGTCAAGGAACAGGCAAAAAAGTAGAACATGCCTGTGAGACCTGTGGTGGCCAAGGAAGAACTCCTGACCATGAGCGTGTTTCTGTTGAAATTCCTGCAGGCGTTCACTCTGGTCAGTCAATTTCTATTACCGGCAAGGGCGAGGCTGGTGTCAGGGGTGATACCTCTGGTGACCTTATCGTAACTATTGAAGTTTCCCAGCATAAAGACTTTGAGCGCAGGGGAGACGATCTCTTTACTTCAGTTAGTGTAGATTCTCTTGAGGCAATTGTTGGTACTACCGTTACCATTGACGGCATTATCAAAGATGAAACTATTGAGATTTCTATACCTGCAGGTTGTAAGTATGGCCAGCAGCTAAGCGTGGCTGGTAAAGGCATGCCTCGTTTGCATACTAAGGCTCGTGGGAACCTTTACGTTCTGGTTCACATTGAGACTTCAACAGGACTGACCAAAGATCAGTTAGATACGCTCACCTCACTTATTGATGAGCGTAAACAAAGTAGTGTTCAAGACGCTCAAGATGAGCCACACGCTACTCAATCTGAAGGCAGAGATTCTTCAGATCACAAAAATAAGAACGTCAAAAAGACTTCCAAGAAGAGGCGCTAATGGCTCATGGTATTGCGCTCATAAATCTTGGATGTAGGGTAAATCGCGTTGAGCTTGATTTAATGGCGGATTCTCTGCTTCGCATGGGATGTCGCATTGTTGAAGAAGATGAAGCTCAGGCAATTGTTATCAACACCTGTGCTGTTACTGCTGAGGCTGAAGCTAAGACGAGAAAAGCTGTGCGTAAAGCAGCGCTTATGTCAGGAGCCCCTCTTGTAGTAGCAACGGGTTGTGTTGCAAGTCTTTTTGCTGATGAACTTGCTTCGCTTGCTCCTAACGTTGTTGTAGAAGCTGAGAAGGACAAAGTTGCAGATAGGGTTCTTGAAGAGCTAGGTTTTGCACCAGAATCCGTAAGCGACGACGGACTTGTCATCTCCAAGCCTACTCCAACAGGCCGCACGCGTCCTGGCATCAAAATTCAAGATGGTTGCGATAATCGTTGCACCTTCTGCATTGTGTGGAAAGCACGTGGCGCAGGTAAGTCTCTTGATCCTCGTGAAGTTGTTTTACAGGTAAAAGATGCTATGAGCAGGGGAGCTCAAGAGGTTGTTCTTACAGGAATCAACCTTGGCAGCTATAAGGCTCAACTTGAGGATGAAGGTGGAAGAATTCTACGTCTTCCTGATCTTCTCGAGTATGTGCTTGAAAAAACCGAGGTTGGCCGCTTGAGGCTTTCTTCTCTTGAGCCACCAGATGTAAATGCTCGTTTGGTAGAGGTAATTGCTGCATCCAATGGAAGAATTGCATCTTTCTTGCATATCTGTCTTCAGTCCGGATGTGACGCTACGCTTGCTCGTATGGGCAGGGTGTATAGGACAGAGCTTTATCGCAAGGCTGTTGAGAAAGCACGTTCGGTACTGCCAACCATTGCTTTGGGAACGGACCTTATCGTTGGTTTTCCTGGAGAAACTGATAAAGAATTTGATGAGTCGTATGAGTTTTGTCGTCAGATGGGCTTTTCAAAGATGCATGTATTTAGGTATTCCAAGCGACCTGGAACACCTGCGGCTACTGCTCCAAATCAGGTAGATCCAAAAGTGATGGCTGAGCGCGCAAAGAAAATGCGTGATCTGGGTAATGCTATGCGCTTTGAAGCTGCTAAGAAGCTTGTTGGTAGCTGCGATAATGTGGTGGTACAGTATCCTGGTAGGGGAATTTCTGGCGGCCTTTTTGATGTCCAGGTTGATCCTACTATTGAACTTGATGAACTTATCGCTATGCGCTTTGATGAAGTTTTACCTAATGGAACGCTAAAAGCTACTCGTTTATAAATTGGGGGAACATGGAGCCAACACAGATTCGCTTAACTATTCCTGATTCAGTGGACCCTCTGTATCTGACAGGTCCTGCTGATAGTTTGCTCAGAGAAATTGAAGCGTCATGTGCGGCTCTTATTTCAGTCAGAGGTAAAGCCATCTTTTTGTCGGGAACTTCTCAAGAAATTGAGCAATTAACGCTCATTTTTTCTCACCTGATTCAAATGGTCGAATCAGGCACAAAGCCCACGCTTGAAGACGTAAAGCTCCTGCTTGATAGTACAAAAAGAAATGCCAGCTTAGAGCAGACGGGAACACGTACCCTGTTTGTGACACATAAGGGCAAAGCAATTCAACCTAAAACACAAGGTCAAATTGCTTATACCAAGGCAATAGCAAACAATTCCATTACGTTTGGTATTGGTCCTGCAGGAACAGGTAAAACGTATTTGGCAGTTGCTATGGCACTTGCCGCCTTAACTTCTCAACAAATTAGCAGAATTGTGCTGGTAAGACCTGTTGTAGAAGCAGGAGAGTCTCTCGGCTTTCTTCCAGGCACACTTCAAGAAAAGCTTGATCCCTACATTAGGCCGCTCTACGATGCGCTTTTTGATATGACTTCCATGGAGTACGCAAATAACCTCATTGAACAGGGAATTGTTGAGATTGCGCCACTTGCATTTATGCGCGGTCGTACCATGAATGACGCGTTTGTCATTTTGGATGAGGCTCAAAATACCACTCCTGAGCAGATGAAGATGTTTCTTACTCGATTGGGTTTCTCGTCAAAGTTTGTAATTACGGGCGATGCAACACAGCGAGACCTTGTGGGCAGAAGTGGTTTGGACGTTGCTCGACAGGTGCTTGGCAACCTTGAAGACGTTGCTTTTGTTGATTTAGATAGAAATGATATTGTTCGCCACACGTTGGTTGGTAAGATAGTTGATGCATACACTGCGTATGAGAAAAAACAGCTAGGGGAGTAACGTGGTTAACGAGTACGACATTGTAATCGAAGAGGGCGTCGAGTCGCCAATTTCTGTGGAAGAGATTGAAGCTGATTGCAATCTGGTACTTTCTGAAGAGGGCATTGAGCGCCCCTGTACCGTCTCCATTTCTGTAGTTAGTGATGCAGAGATTCAGCAGGTAAACCTTGAGTGGCGAGAAAAAAATGCGCCCACTGACGTTATCTCACTTGAGATAGAGCGCCCTGATGATCCAGATTTGGCTCCTGGTGAGATGTGTGAGTTGGGTGATATTATTCTGGCTCCTCATTTTATTGCTCGACAGGCAAAAGAATATGGCACTACAGAGGCAGATGAGTTTAGGCTTATGCTTGTTCATGCCATGCTTCACCTGCTTGGATATGACCATATTGAAGATGATGAGGCAGAGATTATGGAAGCTCGTGAAGACGCTCTTGTTGCTCTGCTTTCAACGGATAGGACTATTGAGCCAGTCGTGTTGACTCGCCACCGCGAGGGGATTGACGAGTAATGATTCCGGGATCTAAGGGCAGACATCCAAGCTTCAAGCGCGGCCTTCTCTTTGCACTACAGGGCGCTCGTCAAGCATTTGCTCAGGAAGCAAACTTGCGTCGTATGGCAGTTGCTGCTGTAGTGACCGTGCTTGTGGGATTGTTTGTTGGCTTAGATGCGCTGAGCTGGGCACTTGTTCTTGCTTGTATTGGTTTGGTTTTAACCACAGAACTACTCAATACAGCAATAGAAACCGTGGTAGATCTGGTTTCTCCAGAGTTTCACCCCATGGCTGGTAAAGCTAAAGATATTGCGGCAGCTGCCTCATGCTGCATCAGTATCACCGCAGCTCTTATAGGACTTTTGATTTTCTCGCGTGCAATTTTTCATTGGTAAGTCGGAGGACATATGACCGCCACTTCAGTTTCTGAAAACTCTTCATCTGATACCACTCCATTTAGGAGCGGTTTTGTTGCCTTAGTTGGTCGTCCTAGTGTTGGTAAGTCCACGCTGTTAAACGCTTGCATGGGCCAGAAGGTGGCCATTGCAAGCCCTATTGCCCAGACAACGCGTCGTCGTTTTAGGGCAGTGGTAAACGGTGAGAACTCTCAGCTGGTCATTGTAGATACTCCAGGCCTCCACAAGCCCAAAGACGCTCTTGGAAAAGAGCTCAACAAGGCGGCGCTCGGAGAGCTTAATGACGCTGATGTTATTGCTTTTTTGATTGATGCTACCAAGCCTGTTGGTCGTGGAGATGAATGGGTTGCCAATCATGTTGAGCAGGCGCATGCCGCCTTTAAGCTGCTGGTTATTACCAAGGCTGACATTGCAACTCCAGAGCAAGTAGCAGAACAGCTTGAGGCTGCACAAGCTCTTGCGCACTTTGATGACGTGCTTGTTGTTTCTGCTCCAGAAGACTTCAATATCCAGGCATTTATTGCGCTTGTTTCAGAACATCTTCCTGAGGGCCCCATGTGGTTCCCAGAGGACATGGAGACTGACGCATTGCCAGAAGACCTGGTAGCAGAGTTTGTTCGCGAGAAGCTCTTGTTGAATCTTCGTCAAGAAGTTCCCCATTCCGTTGCCGTTGTCTGCGATTCCTATGAGGTAGCAACGGACGGCCACCTCTCTATTTCTGCCACTATTTTGGTTGAGCGAGAAGGACAAAAGGGCATCGTAGTTGGCCAGGGTGGATCCATGATTAAACGCGTTGGCGTTGAGGCTAGAAAAGACCTGGAGAAACTGTTTGGTCGCAAGGTTTATCTTGACCTGCAGGTGCGCGTTCAGCCTCTCTGGAGACGTGATGCCAACGAGATTAAACGCCTAGGTTACTCAACTGAGGACTAGTTGTGCCTGGTAGAAAGAGCGCGCGTCTTAAAGCAATTGTGCTTGATAGAACAAAACTCGCCGAGCAAGACCTCATTTTAACCATGCTCTCCGATTCTGGAGAAGAACGTCGAGCTGTTGCCAAGGGCGCTCGAAAGCCAGGCGGCCGATTTGCTGCTCGTGTTGAGCTTTTCTGTGAGCTAGACGTACTGCTGGCAGAAGGACGCTCGCTTGACATCTTGTCCGAGGCAACCTTACTTGAACCACATGCAACGCTTCGAGGCGATCTCTCTAAGGTGGCGGCTGCGTCAGCTATCTGTGAAGTCGCACGTCTTTCGTGTATTGATGGCATTGAGGACGCATTTCTCTATCCACTGCTCTCTCGTGCTCTCAGAGCCTGCGAAGAAGTAGTTGACGAGAAACACTTAGATCTTGTAGTTGCTGCCTATGTATTTAAGGTTTTGGCACATGAAGGCTGGCGCCCTGAGCTGGAATCGTGCATTGCCTGTGGAGATGAAGCTCTAACGTACTTCTCGCCAGCTGCTGGCGGTGCATTGTGTGGAAGTTGTGCGCATGAGATTGAGGGAGCCATTGAGGTAACTCCGCTTGAGCTCTCTTGGCTCTCGTCGCTTCTAAAACTTACCTTTGACCAGCTTGTTGTTGCCGAGATTGCTCCAGAAACTGCGCTCTTTTTGCTCACAAGCGCGCATATTTGGGCAGCCACACACCTTGAGGCGCGTCTCAAGGCATTTGAATTTCTGCTGAGTATCTAGTTGAAGTGGATTTTTACTAGCAAAGTTCACCAGTAACTGGTATCCTTTTGTAGGTTATTTCCTTGTTCTTAGGGGCTAGTCACTGCCGGCTACCTTCTCAGTACAAGGAGTATTTAACGCGAAAGGCGGTTTATTATGGCAGTAACTAAGGATCGTAAGGCTGAGCTCATCAAGCAGTACGGCAAGGACGAGAAGGACTCCGGTTCCGCACAGGTTCAGGTTGCTCTTCTTACTGAGCGTATTCGTCAGCTCACCGACCACATGAAGTCCCACCAGAAGGACTTCCACACTCGTCGTGGTCTTCTGATGCTCGTTGGTAAGCGTCGTCGTCTTCTTTCTTACATTAAGACGAACGACATTGAAGAGTACCGTACTCTTATTGCTTCCCTGGGTATCCGCGACAACATCCAGTAAGTTGGCTTTTTAGGGCGCCGTCTGGCGCCCTTTATGTTTGAGGCCCGTTTGCAATGGGGCAAACGGAGATAGAAGAGGAAAGAAATGACTAAAGTAACTCACGAATTTGACCTCTATGGTAAGCACTACACCCTTGAGGCTGGTGAGCTCGCAAAGCAGGCAACAGGTGCCTGTATCGTTAAGTGCGGCGATTCCACCGTACTTCTCACTGCAGTGGTTTCCAAGGAGCGTAAAGATTACGACTTCTTCCCACTGACTGTTGATTTTATTGAGAAAATGTACGCAGTTGGTCGTGTTCCTGGTGGATACCTTAAGCGTGAGGCTCGTCCATCCGAGAAGGCAACCCTTACTGCTCGTATGATTGACCGTCCTCTGCGCCCATCCTTCCCAGATGGCTTCCGCAATGAGGTTCAGATTGTTGCAACTTCTCTTGTTGCTGATCAGGTAAACGCTGTTGATACCATCTCTGTCATGGGCGCATCTGCTGCTCTGGCCGTTGGTGGTGTTCCTTTTGAGGGACCACTTGCGTGCGTTCGTATTGGCCGCAACGCCGATACCGGCGAGTTCCTGGTTAACCCAACCTACGAAGAGCGTGATCACTCTGATCTTGATCTTGAGCTTGGTGGTTCTTCAACCTTTATTTCTATGCTTGAAGCTGGCGCAGAAGAGATTTCCGAAGAGGACATGCTTTCTGCTATGGCATTTGGTCAGGAGGCAATTGCAGCTTTCTGCGAGGAGCAGAAGAAGTTCATTGCTAAGTGGGAAGAGGTTAACGGTCCTATCGTCAAGCGTGAGTACATCCTTGACGAGCCAATTGCTGAGGTTCATGACCGCATCTTTGCTTACTACGATCAGATGAGCGCTGCTCTTAAGGATGCTGATAAGCAGTCTCGTATGCAGAAGGTTGCTGAGCTGATGGATGAGATCAAGGCTCAGTTTACCGAGGAAGAGCAGGAGCTTTGGAGCCGCGCTATTGCCGTTGAACTCAAGGGCCTTGAGAAGCACGCTATGCGCGTCATGGTTGTTGAGACCGGCGAGCGCGTTGACGGTCGTGTTGCTAACGAGATTCGTCCAATCATGGTCAAGCCTGATTACCTGCCACTTGTTCATGGTTCTGGTCTTTTCCAGCGCGGTCAGACTCAGGTTCTCTCCATTTGTACGCTTGGCATGCTCAACGAGTGGCAGCGTCTTGACACCATTGAGCCAATGGATGGCAAGCGCTACATTCACCACTACAACTTCCCACCATTCTGCACCGGTGAGACTGGCCGTATGGGCAGCCCAAAGCGCCGTGAGATTGGTCACGGAGCTCTTGCAGAGCGCGCACTCCTTCCTGTTATTCCTTCTGAGGAAGAGTTCCCTTACACCATCCGTGTTGTCTCTGAGGTAATGGAGTCCAATGGTTCTTCTTCCATGGCTTCTACCTGCGGTTCAACCCTTTCTCTTATGGATGCAGGCGTTCCTCTAAAGCGTCCTGTTTCTGGTGTTGCAATGGGTCTTATCCAGGAGAACGGCAAGACTGTTGTTCTTACCGATATCCAGGGTCTTGAGGACTTCCTCGGCGACATGGACTTCAAGGTCTGCGGTACCACTAAGGGTATTACCGCAATGCAGATGGACAACAAGGCAACGGGTCTTACTCCAGAGATTCTGCGCAGCGCACTTCTCCAGGCTCAAGAGGGCCGTATGTTCATTCTGAACAAGATGCTCGAGCAGATTCCTGCACCTCGTACTGAGACCAAAGAGACCGCTCCACAGATCATCTCGCTTTCTATCCCAACCGATAAGATTCGCGACGTCATTGGCTCTGGTGGCAAGGTTATCCGCGGTATCCAGGAGGATACGGGCGCAACCGTTGACATCCAGGAGGATGGCACCGTCTTTATCGCTGGTACTAACGGTGCTGCCGAGGCTGCTGCAGAGCGCATCAAGGCTATTGTTAAGGTTCCAGAGGTAGGCGAGGAGTACACTGGTCGCGTTGTTGGTCTTCAGCCATTTGGCGCCTTTGTTGAGCTCCTTCCTGGCAAGGACGGCCTGCTTCACATTTCCCGCGTTGCACAGGGACGTGTCGAGAAGATCGAGGATGTTCTGGCTGTTGGCGACGAGGTTAAGGTTCAGGTCCTTGAGGTAGACGAGAAGGGCAAGATTTCTCTTGACCGTCTCGATAAGCCAGAGGCACCACAGGGTGCTCCAAAGAAGGACCGTGAGGAGCGTCGCCCACGTCGTCAGAACGACAACGGCAACTCTGAGCGCAGGCAGCCACGTCGTCACCACGACGCATAAGGCACACCTAAACTCAAAGGGTTTCTCGCCACGCGAGACCTTATATTTACGAGATAGCAAAGAGAGCTTCGATGCATGTCGGAGCTCTCTTGTTATTCTGTTGAGATTTTGATTCTTTGGGAATATATAGCGTAATACGTGCTGATTTTTTATATAATTAAACAACATGTAGATTTTGCAAAAAGTCTTGTAGACGGCCCTTTGGGGTGGCGTCTGTTATAGAAAGTTATTTGAAAGGAAAACGTTTTAATGCCTAAGAAAGACCCAGCTCTTAAAGTCATTCCTATGGGCGGACTTGATGGCATTGGCAAGAACATGACCGTTTTTGAATACGGTAATGATATGGTGCTTGTTGATGCTGGTTTGATGTTCCCAGATGACGAACAGCCTGGTATTGACCTAGTTTTGCCAGACTACACCTATGTACTAGAAAATGAAGATAAGCTCCGTGGTATTTTGATTACCCACGGTCATGAAGACCACATTGGTGCTCTTCCGTACCTGCTTATGGACCTTACTCGTAAGGTGCCAATCTATTCCAGTAAGCTCTCGCTTGGCTTTATTGAAGGCAAGCTCGCTGAGCACAAGATTGTGGGTACTAAGCTTCGTGAGGTTACTGATGGTTCAAAGGTCCAGCTTGGTGCCTTTGACATCACGTTCTTCTCGATGACTCACTCTATTCCTGCAGCTTTTGGTATTCATATGAAGACTCCTGCAGGAACACTTATTCACTCTGGTGACTTTAAGCTTGATCAGACTCCAATTGACGGTGTTCGTCCAAACTACGCTGCAATCACCAAGTTTGGCTCCGAAGGCCTTGACCTGCTGTTGTCTGACTCAACCAACGCTAATCGCCCTGGTATGACTCCATCCGAGGCTTCTGTTGGTGCGGCGCTTCGTCACATCATCAAGAATGCAACTGGTCGCGTCTTTGTTGCGTCGTTCTCAAGCCACATTCACCGCCTGCAGCAGGTATGCGATGCATCCGTTGCGGTAAAGCGTAAGGTTGTTGTTACTGGTCGCTCTATGATTACCAACACCAAGGTTGCGCGTGAGCTTGGTTACCTCAACATTGCCGATAAAGACATCATTGATGCGTACGATGTTGATAAACTCGCAGATGATCGCATTGTTGTTCTGTGCACTGGCTCCCAGGGAGAGCCTCTAAGTGCTTTGGCACGCATGGCAAACGGAGAGCACAAGTCGCTTTCCATTCGTCCTCAGGACACCGTAATCATCTCTGCAACTCCTGTTCCAGGTAACGAGAAGAGCGTTCAGTCCATCATCAACGCACTCTCTAAGATTGGTTGCGAGATTTACGATAAGTCAAAGGCACTTGTTCACGTTTCTGGCCATGGTAGCCAGGAAGAGCTCAAGCTTATGCTTGGTATGGCTCGTCCAAAGAGCTTCATGCCTGTTCATGGTGAGGCTGTTCACCTGCGTGCTCACGCAGAACTTGCTCAGCAGATGGGCGTTTCTGCTAACCGTATTTTCATTCTTGATAACGGCGACACGCTTGAGATGAGAAACGGCAAGGTTACTCGTGGTAAGACGGTTGAGTCTGGCGTAGTGTACGTTGACGGCCTCTCTGTCACCGACGCTAACCCTGTTGTTCTTCGTGACCGTCAGCGCCTTTCTCAGGACGGCATTGTTACCGCTGTGGTAACCCTTGTTGGTCGCAACCTTAAGCCAGGTGTTGTTGAGATTTCCGGCCGTGGTGTTTCATTTGCCGACGATGACGAGCTTATGAATGACGCACAGAATCTTGTGAGAAATTCAATCGAGAAGGCCTCTAAATCCGAAGGCGCAAACATTGAAGCAATGAGAAAGAGCGTTCGTAACGCCCTTTCTAACTTCCTTTGGAGCAAAACTCGTACTCGACCAATGGTTATTCCGGTCATTATGGAGGTATAAGCCCAATGCCCTCTAAACGCACCTCAAACGCAGCAAAAAGAAATTCTAGAAACGCCGCTTCTGCCCAGGCAGTAGGCTTGAGTCCACTGCAGAACGATATCATTGGTGTTGTTCTTGCAGTGGTTGCAATTGCTCTGCTTTTGTCCATTATTGTCCCTTCTAATGCTGTTATTACCAGCGCAATGGGTCATGGGCTTAAGCTTTGTTTTGGTACGGGAGCGCTACTTTTTCCCATTGCAGTATTTGTCTTTGCTATGACCTTCTTTATGCGTGATGATCAGGGAATCTCTACGCGTATTGCTATTGGTCTAACGCTGGACGTTCTTGCTGCCCTTGCTCTTATTTCACTTAACTTCCCAGGTGCCGAGGCTGCTCCAGATATGCTTTTGGGCACAAAAGTCCTAGAGGCTGCTGGTGGTTATGTGGGCGGCGGAATTGCTTGGGTTTTGCTGCGCTTTGTTGGCCGCGTGGTGGGCAATGTCCTTTTGGTTGGCTTTATTATTGCCGGTGTTGTTATCTGCGGCTTCTCCATCTCTGACATGGTTGAGCGCGTAAGCTTCCGCCTGGATGAAGCGCGCGAGAATCATCGCTACCGTAAAGAAGAACGTGCTCTTGCAAAAGAAGAGGCGCTCTACGCTGCAAATGCTCCACAACCTGCAAAGAAGCAGGGTAGACGTGGCGCAAACAACCAGTCTTCTCTCTTTGACGAGACCGGTGAAGGGGAGACCACCTATCTGGGCAATCGAAAGACATCTGTCATTAAGCGTGACGCCCGTCTTTACGAGGAAGAAGAGGCGCAAGAGGATGCAGGAGATGCTCCAACTACGCTCATTGATAAGGCTAAGAATAAGCTGCGTTCTAAGAAAAAGGACCAGCCAGAAGATGCAGTTGTCGAGAAAAACGATGTTGCTGTAGCTGATGTTGCTCCTACAACAAAACAGGCTAAACCTAAGAGCAAGGCTAAAACGACGCCCGATTTTCTCGCCACACCTGACCAGCTCAAGAGGCCAGGCGACAACGATGAGTCGTATGAGCTGCCACCATTTAGCATTCTGAAGACAAACAAGAACTCCGCCACTTCTGCCGTAAGCGATGACGAGCTTGAAGCTACTGCTCAGAGACTCCAGGCTACGCTTGAAGAGTTTGGTCTTTCGAGCCAGGTAGTTGGTTGGACTGCAGGACCTTCTGTCACTACGTTTAAGATTTCGATGGGCGAGGGAGAACGCGTCAACAAGATCACCAATCTTGAGGACGATATTGCGCTTTCACTTGCTGCAAAGTCTGTTCGTATTTTTGCTCCAATTCCTGGAACTTCTCTGGTTGGTATTGAGATCCCTAACGAGAAAGCCCAGGCAGTCAACTTGGCTGACGTTCTTCCGTTTGCAAAGGGAGGTCCTCTTGAGTGCGCCTTTGGTCGCGATTCTGAGGGCAAGCCAATTGTTGTTGACCTTGCAAGTCTTCCTCACTTGCTGGTAGCAGGTACTACCGGTTCTGGTAAGTCTGTTCTGCTCAACGCCATTGTCATGTCTATGCTCATGCGCGCAACTCCTGAGCAAGTCCGACTTATTATGGTTGACCCAAAACGCGTTGAGTTTACGGGTTACGCTGGCCTTCCTCACCTGTATGTTCCAGTTGTTACCGAGCCAAGGCAGGCGGCAAGTGCGCTTCAGTGGGGCGTTACCGAGATGGATCGCCGTCTAAAGGTGTTTGAGCACTACAAAGTGCGTGACATTAAGACATACAACAGAAATGTTGATGGCGATAAGTACGCCGATATGGAGAATCCTCCAAAGCACATGCCGTACTTTGTCATTGTCATCGACGAGCTTGCTGACCTCATGATGGTTGCTGGCAAAGACGTTGAGTCTTCCATTGTCCGTATTGCTCAGCTTGGTCGTGCTGCAGGTATTCACTTGATTGTTGCAACGCAGCGTCCTTCTGCAGACGTCGTAACTGGTCTGATCCGTGCAAACATTGATAACCGTGTTGCGCTCTCAGTCGATAACTCTTTGAACTCCCGCATTATTCTGGACCAAAAGGGCGCTGAGCAGCTGCTGGGTAAGGGTGACATGCTGGTTAAACTTCGTGGTAAAAAACCAAATCGTGCGCAGGGTTGCTGGGTCTCTGACGAGGAAATCGAGGAGACTGTTAAGTACATCCGCACCCAGCGCGTGGCAGAATATCACGACAATATCTTGACTGTTGCAACTCCAACACAGGCCGAAGGCGTTGTCGGAGTTGGTGGCATGGCGCAGGCAGACGACCCACTTATTTGGGAAGCTGCGCGCATTATTGTGGATTCTCAGCTAGGTTCTACATCTAGTTTGCAAAGAGCACTCTCTGTTGGGTATGCTCGTGCTGGTAGAATTATGGATATGCTTGAGGCAAAAGGTGTTGTTGGCCCAGCTAACGGATCAAAGCCTCGAGAAGTTCTTATCGATAAAGAAGCTCTTGAAGAGCTCAAAGTTCAAGACGCTGCCTATAGGGAGGTAGAGTAAGCATGCCACGCCCTCGTTTTAGTGAGATGCTCGTAGAACGTAGACGTCAGCTCGGACTTTCTATCACTCAAGCATCAAAGATCCTTCGCCTTAAGGAGCAGGCACTTATTGCTTTTGAGGAAGGCGATTTTAAGAATATGCCTCAAAGCGGCTATGCTCAGGGGATGCTCTCTTCGTATGCTCGCTACCTAGGACTTAATCCGCGCGAAATCGTTGATCTCTTCCAGGAGGAGAGCTACGAGTTTGAAAATGGCACCTATTCTCATGAGCTGCGTCGCCGTACCCGCGATACTCAGTCTGGTCGTGGCATTGCAGGCTATGACGTTGTAAACGAGTCTGGTAGCAGGCCAAAGGCGTACGTACAGTACCACGGTCTTCTCCCCACATCGGGAGGACCAGCTGGAGATATGGGTGCGTTTGCAACTACGTCTGGTGTTCGCTCCAGGCAAACCGGTGTGCCTCTGGGTGCTCAGGCATCTGAGGAGGATGCTGGCGGCTACTCGTATTCTCGCTATGCCACAGGTCATGCGTACAATACCGGTATTGAAGAGGCTTCTCGTCAGAAGACTATGGCAAGCCGTACGCGCGGTGGCGTTCAGCGCAAGCGTGTAGGCATTGCAGGTGTTAGCATTCCAGCTTACAAAGACGATGTAACCAGAAGAACTGTTGCTCCAAGCGATTACACTGATGACCTTCGTTATGACAATGTAACTGCTCCTTACGAGCGTGCATCAACCATTTCTGGTCGTCGTGGATCAAGAAATATTGCGCAGGTAGATAGGCCTAATGTTCGCCGTCGTCAGCCATCTGGCGCCGCTGCTCAGCAACGCCGTGCTCCTCAAAGACCAGGCGTTATGGGAGCACTTCAGAATTACTTCTCTGACACAGGACGCACTATTGCTACCGTGTTTGCTCTTGTTGTTGTGATTATTACTGCTGTTTTGTTGTTCAGCGTTCGTTCCTGCATGACAGCTCGTACTACGCCTACTACAACAAAGACAGTAAGCGTTAATAATTCAACAACTGATTCTTCAAAGAATTCCACTACTACAAATAGCAACACGGACACTTCTAAGAAGGATTCAACTGATGCTTCTAAGAGCACCACTACAACTGAGCCAAAGAAGGAAGAGACTCCTAAGCAGACTACCGTAGTGGTTACTGTTGCAGATCGTCAGACCAGTTGGGTTGAGATTACTGTTGATGGTAAGAGTGTTGAGGCTGATGCAATCACTGGTCCATGGTCTCAGACATACACCGTCACTGATTCCATGAACGTTCTTGCAGGTACTCCTGGTGCCGTTGCTGTAACTGTTAACGGTACTGCTAAGCCATTTGACGCAAATGCTTCTGGTATTGGCACTTTGACCATTCAGGGCACTAAGCCTGCTGACGGTACTGCAGCAAATGCTTCCGGAACTCAAACAAACAGCACGTCAACTACTACCGGTGGAACTTCTGGCACCACTAACAACCAGAATTCCAACAGTAATTCAAACAATAACTAAACGCCATGGGGCGAGAAGTTCTTCTCGCCCTGAATATACGGAGGGGAAATGGCTAAAGAATCAAGCTTTGACGTTGTGTCTGAAGTAGACATGATGGAAGTTGATAATGCATTTCAGCAGGCAGCTCGTGAGCTAACTCAGCGCTACGATCTTAAAGATTCTGGTGCAACACTTGAGCTCTCTAAAAAAGAGTGTAAGTTCACTATTGAGGCTCCTGCAGATTTTGTTGCATCTCAGGTGAGGGATGTTCTTGGCTCCAAGCTGGTAAAGCGCGGAATTGATCTTACTGCTATTCGTTGGGGAGACCTCATTCCAGCAGCAGGTTCTACCGTGCGTCAGATTGGCTCAATTGTTTCTGGTATTGACCAGGAAACTGCCAAGAAGATCGCTAAAGATATTCGTGATATGAAAGTTAAGGCTAAGGCAACCGTTGAGGGCGATAAGTTGCGTGTTTCTAGCGCTTCTCGCGATGTTCTTCAGTCTGTGATTGCAAGCCTTAAGGAGAAAGACTATGGCCAGCCCCTCCAGTTCAACAACTATCGATAGGGGCTACAACGTCCTATACATCACGTTAGGATGCGCTAAAAACGAGGTTGATACAGATCGCATGCGTGCGCGTCTTTTAGCCTCTGGTTTTGGTGAAGTTGCAGATCCAGACTCAGCAGATGTTGCAATTATCAACACCTGTTCGTTCTTGGCCTCAGCAACAGAGGAGTCCATTGAGACTACGCTTGAGATTGCTGAAAGCGCTTCCGAGGGAGTGCGCAAGCTGCCCATTATTATGTGTGGCTGCGTTCCTTCCAGGTACGGCGCAGAGCTTAACGAGCAGCTCCCTGAAGTTGCTGCGTTTGTTCCGGCAGATCAAGAAGATGGCATTGTCAGCGTTGTTGCAGACGTTCTGAATATCCCTGAGCCTACGCAGTCTATTGTGGCTGCCCATGGAATGCTGCGTACTATTGATGGCGCTAGTGCATTTGTAAAGATTTCTGAGGGCTGTGATAGATTCTGCGCTTTCTGTGCCATTCCGTACATTCGTGGTCACTATCATTCAAGGCCTGCTGAAGAGATTCTTCAAGAGGTACATGAGCTGATGGAAGGTGGTGTTCGTGAGGTCATTCTGATTGGCCAGGACACCGGTATCTGGGGCTCGGATATGCCTGATACAGCAGATGGTCAGACGCCAACGCTTGCCAAGCTTATGCAGCAGGTTGCTGAGGTAGTCCGTCCTTATAAGGGATGGATTCGCGTTTTGTATCTGCAGCCAGAAGGTATGACTGATGAGCTCATCAGCACTATTCGCGATACACCTGAGGTTCTGCCTTACATTGATATTCCAATTCAGCATTGCAACGAGCGCATTCTTAAGCGCATGGGTCGTTCTGGCTCTACGCAGGAACTTCGTGAGCTTTTTGATTGCCTCAGAACTGAGATTCCTGGTATGGTTCTCCGTACTACGGGAATGTGCGGCTTCCCAGGTGAGACTGATGATGAATCAGATGAGCTCTACGACTTCATTCAGGAGCAGGAGTTTGATTACACATCCGTCTTTACCTATTCACCCGAAGAGGGAACTCTTGGTGCAAAGATGTCTGATCAGGTTCCAGATGAGGTAAAGATTGAGCGCACTCAGCGCCTGCTTGACCTTGTTGAACAGCTTGGTTTTGCAGCCACTGCTCGTCACGTTGGCGAGCGCTGTGAGGTCATTATTGACGGAATAGAAGAATCTGACGAGGGCACTGAGCTTATCGGCCACACGTGGTTCCAGGCTCCAGATTGTGATGGCGCTGTTCACATTGCAGAGGGAGAGGCCGCAGTCGGAGATATTGTCCTTTGTGACCTGGTAGATTCTTTCTGCTATGAAATGATTGGCGAAATTGTAGACACTACAGACACACAGTCTGGCGAGAAAACCGTTTAGTTGGGGATATTCATGTCATCAAAGACAATTTGGACACCTGCAAATATTGTTACCTGTGCTCGTGTGGTCTTAGTGCCCTTTTGGCTTCTCCTTGCACAGCTGCTTGGCATTTCTTTGACAGAATCTCTTACTACACCTGGTTTTAAACTTGGAGCTTTTCTTGTTTTTATTGGCTATGTTGTCATTTCTTTGACCGATAAGCTTGATGGTTACCTTGCCCGTAGTAGAAATGAAGTTACTACCTTTGGCAAGTTCTTAGATCCAATTGCCGATAAACTCGCTGTTGTTGTAGCTCTTTTTGTACTTCTAGAGTGGCATATGGTTTCTCCATGGGTGCTTTTAGTGATTGTTGCACGTGAGTTTTTGGTATCAGGCCTTAGGATGGTTGTTGCTTCAAAGGGAGTTGTTATTGCAGCCTCTGACTTGGGTAAGTGGAAGACTGCAACAACTATGGTTGCTATCTGCGGTTTACTCTTCTTGCCAAGTATTCCTGGTGGAATGATTCAGGATGTTTTGCTCTTTATCTTCAACGCATCTATGTGGGTTGCAGTAGTTCTAACGGCCTGGTCAGGAATTGACTACTTTGTAAAGTCTTGGCAATACATTGCTGAAGTTTAACAAGATGGCGTCTCTCTGAGGCGCCGCTTTTGTATAAGATAAGCTCATGTGCAGATCAAACGGTTTTCTGCTTAATGAAAAGTTGTGATTCAAATGTTTTCATCTGAAGTTCTTTCAGAAGCTCAACAGGTTATTTCAGAGGCTCTTGCGACTGACCTTACCGTTGCTTCCGCTGAGTCTTGTACGGGAGGACTTGTTGCAGGCGCTCTTACAGCCATCTCTGGATCATCAAGCGTACTTAAGGGCTCTGTTGTAAGCTATACCATTGAGATTAAGCAAAAGGTATTAGGCGTTTCAAAAGACATTTTTGATGAACCATCTCTTGGCGCTGTATCTGAGCCCTGCGCAGCTCAAATGGCTTCAGGCGTTAGAGACGTTATTGGATCAGATATTGCAGTTTCCGTTACAGGAATAGCTGGCCCAACAGGAGAAGAGCCTGGTAAACCAGTTGGAACAGTTTGGTTTGGAATTAACAGTAAAAACTTTACCCATACGGTCTGCAAACATTTTTCTGGTAATAGAGAACAGGTGCGAGAAGCTGCTGTTTTGCAGGCTTTGCAATTAATTCATGAAGCAATTGTGAAGGCTTAAAACTCGATTTTAATAGGGAGGCTTAAAGCTAGTTTGATTTGAGCCTCTTAATTTCTTCGACTATGCAGGACTTATACAGTCAAATTTGTAATTAAGAAGAAATTAACTGCTCAAGAGCGGAAAAATAGAGGTAAGAATTCAGACAAATTCCCTCTATAGAGTATATGTTTGACGTTGACATAGAACGTCTGTTCTTATATTATCGTGGTATCAGAAAGAGCAAGGAGTATTCATGGCAAAAAAGGCAGTTTCAAAAGAGATCAAAGCTCGTACTACTGGTGATGAGAGGGATGAGGTTATCTCTTCAACTACAGCAGAGATTGAGAAGAAATTTGGTGCAGGCGCCATTATGCGTTTAGGTGAGGGTGGTCCTGCCTTTGATATTCAGGCCATTCCAACTGGCTCACTTGCTCTTGATGCAGCATTGGGTATTGGCGGCGTTCCTCGCGGCCGTATCGTAGAGATTTATGGCCCAGAGTCCTCTGGTAAGACAACGCTTTCACTAGAAATTCTTGCAGAAGCTCAGGCGCTAGGTGGTGTTGTTGCCTTTATTGACGCAGAGCACGCACTAGACCCAGGTTATGCGGCTCGTATTGGCGTTGATATTGATGATGTTTTAATTTCTCAGCCAGATACTGGTGAGCAGGCTCTTGAGATTTGTGACATGCTTGTTCGCTCAGGCGCCATTGATGTTGTGGTTGTAGACTCCGTTGCTGCTCTTGTTCCTCGTGCAGAAATTGAGGGAGAGATCGGCGATTCTAGCGTTGGTCTTCAGGCTCGTCTCATGAGTCAAGCTCTCCGTAAGTTAGCCGGCTCTCTTTCAAAGTCTAATACACTCTGTATTTTCATTAACCAACTTAGAGAGAAGATTGGCGTTATGTTTGGAAGTCCAGAGACCACTTCTGGTGGTAGGGCTCTTAAGTTCTTCTCTACTGTCCGTATGGATATTCGCCGTGTTGACAGCATTAAGGTTAACGGAGAAAACGTTGGTAACCGTGTTCGCGTTAAGGTTGTAAAGAACAAGGTTGCTCCGCCTTTTAAGGTTGCTGAGTTTGACATTATGTACGGTCAAGGCATCTCCAAAGAGGGCTCCATTCTTGATATGGCTGTTGATTTTGAGATTGTCAACAAGTCTGGAGCTTGGTTCACCTATGAGGGTGAGCGTCTTGGCCAGGGTAGAGAAGCAGCTAAATCTTTCCTTACCGCCAATCCAGATCTCATGGAAGAGATTGATCACAAAGTACGAGTTGCTTGTGGCCTTGTATTTGATGAAGATTCTGAAGTTGGCACTCCAGTTGCATCGGAAGATTCTGCTGAATAATGTCAGAAATTTCTTGGACGATTGAGCTTCCAAAAAAGAAACAGGCAGTTCTAGGTCAGGCAAAGCCTAAAGCAAAGATACTTTTAGAAACTGAAGTTGGAGGGACGGAGGAATTCTTTGTCCCTCCAACAGTAGCTCGTGCTCTTCAGAACAAAGAGAAAGATGGTGTTTTTACACCTTCCTCTCGTAATGAGTTTTTGCATGAGTTAAAAGAGATTTCAATGCAGTGTATTAAAGCTCGTATTGAGGTTTTGATTGTAAAAAGGGACTACTCTACAGCTGAGCTTCAAAAAAAGCTCATGCTTGATGGCTATCAGAAGAATGTAAGAGACCCTGCAGTGCAGAGGGCTGTTGAAGTTGGTTTGATTAATGACAGTCGTTTTGCAGACGTCTACATACGTTCTAAAATTTCGCAAGGCTGGGGTCCTCTTAAAATTAAAACTGAAATTTCAAAAAAAGGGTTTGAAGTTGAGACACTCCCTGGATGGCCTGAAGCTTATTTTTCTGACGTGGATGAATTTGAAGTTGCGTATTCTTTGGCCCAGAGAAAACACCTATCGGGAAAAAATGATTACGAGAAGCTTGTTAGGTTTCTCGCCACAAAGGGATATTCATTTTCTATAGCATCATCTGTTGCTAAAAAGATTTTGGATGAAAACGCCATATCTGAATGATTATAGTTGCTTGGCTTATAAGTCTGTTGTATTGGTGTACTTTACTTTTCCTACCTGCTATTTATTGACAAAAGTTACAATGCTCTATACGATAAATATGCCGTGAATAGGCTCATTTCCGCTGGGCAACCAGCGTCACGTATACAGTAGGTATCTCATATATTTGATCTATCTCTGCATGTGGCATGACCAGCCAATGAACCCTGCTCATGGCGGGTTCTTTAGATACTGTTGTGTCTAAAGTCTCCTGAACTCTCTTGTAATTGCCATTTGAGGAGTAGGTATGGAATTAGCATTAGCAGTAGGCATTGTTTGCCTCATTGTGGGAGTAGGTCTGGCCTATGGCGTACTCTCTAACATTAGTAATTCAAAGATTAAGACAGCTGAGCAGCAGCTTAAAGATGCACAGATCAATGCAGAGCGCATTGCTTCCGAGGCAGCCCGTCAGGCAGAAACAGTAAAGAAAGAAGCTGTTCTTGAGGCTAAAGAAGAAGTTCTTCAGCTTAAGCAGCTTGCTGAAGCAGAAGAGAAGAAGCGCAAAAGTGAGCTTCGTAGCATGGAGAACCGCATTCTTCAGCGTGAAGAGTCCCTTGATCACCGTACTGATGCACTAGAGAAGCGTGAGCACCAGCTTTCCAGTCTTCAGGGCCAGCTTGATCGTCGTAAGAACGATTTGGATTCTCTTGTTTCTCAGCAGTCTCAAGAGCTTGAGCGCATTGCAGCTCTTACAAAAGATGAGGCTCATGATGAGCTTCTTTCTCGTGTACGCTCAGAAAGCGTTCGCGATGAAGCAATGATTCTTCGTGAGTCTGAGCAGCGCGTTCGTGCACAGGCAGATAAAACTGCACGTGAGATTATTTCTACCGCTATTCAGCGTGTTGCTGCAGATCAGGCTTCTGAGATTACAGTAACTTCCGTCCATATTCCATCTGATGATTTAAAGGGTAGGATTATTGGACGTGAGGGTAGAAACATTCGTACCTTCGAGCAGGTATCTGGTGTTTCTCTTGTTATTGATGACACTCCAGAGACTGTAGTTCTATCAAGTTTTGATCCAGTCCGCCGTGAGACCGCTCGCGTTGCACTTGAGAACCTCATTGCAGACGGTCGTATTCATCCAGCACGTATTGAGGAGCTCTACAAGAAGGCTGAAGCCCTTGTTAACGAGCGTGTTCTTGAGGCTGGTGAACAGGCTGCATTTGATTGTGGTATTCATGATCTTCATCCAGAGATCGTAAAGACTCTTGGTAAGCTTCGCTACCGTACTTCTTACGGTCAGAACGTTCTTGCTCACTCTGTTCAGGTTGCAGTACTTTGCGGCATCATGGCTGAAGAGCTTGGTCTTGAGCCTGCTCCAGCTAAGCGTGCTGGTCTGCTTCATGACCTTGGTAAGGCAATTGACCACGAGGTTGAGGGTCCACACGCTGTAATTGGTGCAGATCTTGCTCGTCGTCATGGCGAGCGTCCTGAGATTGTTCACGCTATTGAAGCTCACCACGCAGATATTGAGCCAAACACCGTGCTTGACATGCTTGTTATGGCTGCAGATGCTATTTCTGCTGCACGCCCTGGTGCTCGTCGTGAGTCCGCTGAGAACTACATCAAGCGTCTTGAGAAGCTTGAGGCTATCTCTAATGCACACGAGGGTGTTGAGCGTACGTACGCAATGCAGGCTGGCCGTGAGCTTCACGTGATGGTCGAGCCTCAGATGATTAGCGATTCCGAGGCAACTGTTCTTGCTCACGATATTGCTAAGCAAATTGAGGATGAGATGGAATACCCAGGACAGGTTCGCGTTGTTGTTATTCGCGAGTCTCGTGCTGTGGACGTTGCTAAGTAATTTATGGTAGCCACTTCTACTGACTTAACAGGTTTTGTCGCCTCCATGGGAGGTGAACGCGCACTCCGTGTCGAGGAATCCCTCGGCGCGGGGTACGTTCGTTTACGCGTAGCAGAAGCAGAGCGTAGACAGGCAAAGCATGATATTCGTTCGGTAGAAGATATTGTTATCGAGCTCTTACGTAATTCTCGCGATGCTGGTGCTCGTCACATTTATGTTGCAACCTCAAAAGAGGGTGCACTCAGAACTATCACCATACTTGATGATGGTCAGGGTATTCCAAAAGACATGCAGGAGAAAATCTTTGAAGCTCGTGTAACTTCAAAGCTTGAGAGCATGCATATGGACCGTTGGGGAATCCATGGCCGAGGCATGGCTCTCTACTCCATCAAAGAAAACTGTGAATCAGCTCAGGTTGTAGCATCAGCTCCGGGACTTGGTTCTGTTATTCAGATTGTGGTAGACACTACTAAAATTTCTGAGCGAGTAGACCAATCTACTTGGCCAACCTGTGGTTTGAATGAGGACGGACTCAAAACAACCGTTAAAGGTCCTCATAATATTATTCGTACTTGCTGTGACTTTGCGCTTGAGGTCAAAGGCTCGTGCGAGGTAATGCTGGGTTCTGCTGCAGAGATTGCAGCTACTGCTCGTCGTAGAATTGCTCAGACGCTTGATATTGCTGACCTGCTGTTTGTAGAAGGCTTTGAAAACGTTCCTGTCCTTGAGCGCTTCAGGGCTGCAGCGGATGTAACAGAGCTTTCTGAGGTTTGTAAGTCTCTTGGTCTTTCAATGTCAGATAGAACTGCTCATAGAATTATTGCTGAGCAGATTAAGCCTTTGCGTAGTGTGTATGCACAGGTCAGCCACACTGTTGAACCTGAAGGGGTTTCTCGCGAAGTTGATCTGATGAAAGACCACCGAGGTCTCAAGATGAGTAAGGCTGATATCAGCAGCTTTTCTCGAAAAATGGAGCAGAGTTTTGCTGAGTTGTCCGAGAAATATTACGTTTCTTTGACGTCTGAGCCTCGTGTTCGTGTAAGTAAAAACAAAATTGTTGTGACTTTTGATATTGAGTCGCAAGAGTAGAACAAACGCACAATAATTGGAGCACTCATGGGTTTGCTTAAAGTTTCAAGTAAGTCTTCACCAGCTTCTGTAGCAGGAGCTATTGCGGGACTGGTTAAAGATAATGAGCCTGTTATGCTCCAGTGCATTGGTGCGGGTGCAGTCAACCAGGGCATCAAAGCTATTGCTATTGCGCGTGGCTTCTTGATTCCTTGCGGTCTGGATATCACCTGTGCTCCAACGTTTTCTGATATCGAAATTGCAGGGGAGAGTAGAACTGCAATTAAAATTGCCATTTATGTCCATACACTGTCTGCCCCTGATACGCAGACTCCAGCTGTTAGTTCCACTGAGTATAACGAGGTACTTTAAGCATGATTGAAAATTCCGAGCTCGTAGGAAAAACATATCACATCAAAACTTTTGGCTGCCAGATGAATCTGCACGATACAGAGCGTGTCTCTGGTCTGCTTGAGGCTTGTGGCTGCAATGAGGTTTCTGATACTGACGACGCAGACATTGTCATCTTTATGACCTGTAGTGTTCGTGAGAATGCAGACCAGCGTCTCTACGGTCAGGCTTCTGCCATGGTCAGTGCTCCAACACCTCCATCAGGCAAGCGCGTTGTTGCTATTGGCGGCTGCATTGCGCAGCGTGATGGCGAGAAGCTCCGTGAAAAGGTTCCAGCCGTTGACGTTGTGTTTGGCACCAGCGCTCTTGCAAGCCTGCCAGCACTTCTCACCAGCGCATTTAGGGGCGAGAATGACCGTGTGGCTGTAGATACCTCTGAGGAGGGCAAGGGCTTCTCCACAGATCTGCCAAGTAACCGTGCTCAGCAGTATCACGCTTGGGTACCTATCATGACCGGCTGCAATAATTTCTGCACGTATTGCATTGTTCCTTACGTTCGCGGTCGTGAACGCAGTCGCACCTTTGAGGCTGTTATTGGTGAGTGCGAGCGTCTTGTCGCAGATGGCGTTCGTGAGATTACCCTTCTTGGCCAAAACGTTAACTCATATGGTCGAGACCTCTACGGTAAGCCTCGTTTTGCAGAGCTTTTGCGTGCCGTGGGTCAAACGGGCGTTGAGCGAATTCGATTTACCTCATCGAATCCAAAAGACCTTACTGATGAGACTATTGCTGCTATGAAGGAAACACCAGCCGTCATGCCTCATCTTCATCTTGCGGTTCAAAGTGGCTCTACGCGTGTTCTCAAGAAGATGAACCGCAGCTATACGCGAGAAGAGTACTTAGACGTGGTTTCTCGCCTTCGAGCGGCTATTCCGGGACTGGCGCTTTCAACTGACATTATTGTTGGCTTCCCAGGCGAGACTGAGGAAGACTTTGAGGAGACGCTTTCTTTGGTCAAAGAAGCAGGATACTCTTCCGCATATACCTTCATTTACTCTAAGCGTCCAGGCACTCCTGCGGCAAAATACGAAGACAATACGCCTCACGAGGTCATCCAGGAGCGCTTTGATAGGCTTGCAGAGCTTGTGGCGCAGCAGGCACACGACGCTAACCAGGTAGATCTCAATACTACGCAGGCAGTTCTTGTTGAGGGAACTTCCAAGCGTGACAATACGGTCATGGTGGGACATAGCGAGAAGAACCAAACAGTTCACTTCAATCTGCCAGAAGGTTACACGCCAGAAGATCTTATCGGCAAAATTGTTGATGTCCATATTGATGAGGCTCGTACCTGGTATCTGCGCGGAACCATGGAGTCTGATCCTCGATGAGCTCTCATAGCTCGGTTATCTGCATTGTAGGTCCCACGGCTTCGGGCAAAAGCTCTTTATCTGAGCTGGTAGCCAAGAAGCTTGAGACCTCTGTCATTTCTGTTGATGCAATGCAGGTTTATCGCGGCATGGATATTGGAACTGCTAAAACTCCTGTTGAGGAGCGAGAAGTTCCTCTTCTGATGGTAGATTGTGCCAACATTTCAGAAGAATATTCGGTACAGATGTTTCAAGTGGCTGCTCGTGAAGAAGCTCATAAGCTTATTAATGCTGGTAAAACACCTGTTTTCTGTGGCGGAACCGGCCTTTATCTTGATTCGATTATTGATCAGATGGAGTTTCCCTCAGGTTCAATCGAGTCTCCTGTAAGAACTCGTTATGAAAAGCTTGCTCAAGAGCTTGGTGCTGAGGGCCTGCACGAACTTCTCGCCACGAAAGATGCAGCAAGTGCAGAGCTTATCCATCCAAATAATGTACGACGCGTTGTAAGGGCTTTAGAGCTCTTGGAAGAGGGCAAGTCGTATGCAACTCACCATGAGGGTCTAAAGGCTCACACACCGTACTTTGACGCCCAGATATGGGGTCTTACGATGGACCGTCAGCGCCTTTATGAGCGAATAAACCTTCGAGTTGATCTTATGTTTGAGCAAGGGCTTGTTAAAGAGGTTCAAGCGCTTATTGAGTCCGGTCTCTCTGAAAATTGCACGGCTGGCCAGGCAATTGGCTACAAAGAGTTCTTTGCATATTTTGCTGGTGAACAGTCGCTTGAACAAACGCGTGAGCTTATTAAACAGCACACCAGACAGTATGCAAAACGTCAGATTTCTTGGCTTAAACGAGACGGTCGAGTTAGGTGGCTGGATATGGACCAACTTTCGTCCAATGATGCACTTAACCTGATTCTTGTGCAGCATGCTGACGTACAATGCCAGTAGGACGCATCAAAAACTAACGTATTTACCTTCTTTTAGATAGGGAGTTTATGGCTCGTTTTTGTTCCTTTTTCTACAGCTCCTAAAGTTGAACGAGCAATTCTTGTAGGCGTTGATTGCGGTAAAAGCGACTGGTCGCTTGAAGAATCAATGGACGAGCTTGAGCGTCTGACGCAAACTGACGGCGCTGAAGTCTTTATGCGTCTTACACAAAAACTTGATGCTCCCGTTCCTAAGACGTTTATTGGTAAAGGCAAAACAGAAGAGCTTGTTTCTCTTGTTAGAAATACCAATACTGACGTGGTTATCTTTGATGATGAGCTCACGCCTTCTCAGCAATCTAATCTAGAAAAATTACTCGGCGAGCCGGTTAAAGTCATTGACCGTACAGCGCTTATTCTTGACATCTTTGGTATTCACGCGCGTACCAAAGAAGGGCGACTTCAGGTACAGCTTGCACAGCTTCAGTATGTACTTCCAAGGCTTCGTGGTATGTGGAGTCATCTGGTAGGCGAGCAAACTCGTGGTGGCATTGGTAGCCGATTTGGCCAGGGCGAGAGCCAGCTTGAGGTTGACCGTCGTCTTATTAGAAAGCGCATTTCAACTCTTAAAAATGAGCTTAAGCAGCTTAGCCAAAGGCGAGAAGTTCAGTCTAAGTCCAGGTGGAATTCTGGAACGTTTAGTGTCTCACTTGTTGGATATACCAATGCTGGTAAATCAACACTTTTGAATCAACTCACAGGTGCGGATGTATATGCAAAAGACGAACTCTTTGCAACTCTTGATCCAACTACCAGAGCGCTTTCTCTTGATGAAGGCAGAAAGATTGTTCTTACAGATACTGTTGGATTTATTCAAAAGCTCCCAACTAATCTGATTGAGTCTTTTAAATCTACCTTGGTAGAGGCTCAGGAAGCTGATCTTCTTCTGCTCGTTGCTGATACAACTGATAAGAATCTTTCTAAAGAAATTGCAGTTGTTCGAAGTATTTTGAAAGATATCGAGGCCGATAAAAGCGATCAGATTCTTGTATTAAACAAGGTAGACCTACTTGATGAGCAAGAGCTTCAAATGCTCAGAGCGCTCTATCCAGAAGCTGTATTTATTTCTGCTCAGGAAAGTATGGGCATTAACGGCCTTCTCCACAAGATTCAAGAAATAGCTAGTGCCGGCGACAAGGTGGTTAGTGCACTTATTCCGTTCAACAAAGGCGCTCTTGTTAAGTCTGTTCATGAGAGATGTCAACTTTTGCATGAGCAATATGTTGCTGAAGGTCTTTTACTGTCAGTTAAAGCCGATACGTATATGCAGGCACTTTTAGAGCCGTACGTGGTGTCAGAAGACGATATTCTGACTGACGAATAATGCAATAAGCAGCAAAATTGGTTGATGCAAAATGTAAATGAGAAGTGAATGTCTTCCCATCTCTGTTATGAGGGGAAGAGAGAACCTTCTCATCCAGTTGGGATATCCAGCTTCTTTAAACTGTCTGTTAAAAGCAGCACCACTTAAATACAAGAACAAATAGGGGAGTAATGGGTAGTAATCTCCTGATGAAAAAGATGGAGAAGGAAATCCAACCCAGGCTAAATATGGTGTTTGATATAACTCTTTAGGTAACGAGAAAACCATGTTCCCGATACCAATGTGTCCTGTAGAAATTGGAATACAAACGACAAAAATTAAAAATAAAAGAATTGCTGCGGAATATCCTTTTGGTGGAACAGCGAAACGTGAAATAAGAGCTTCTACCAGGGTGCACGACGCCATACAAAAGAAGATTCCAAACGTGATGGGAGTATCAACTTTTGCAAAGGTAGTTGCTGCAAATATTGCTAAGGCTACAAGACCATAAACTCCTGCACGTTTAAAAGGATCTTTAGAGAAGGCGCACATACAACCAGCAATAAAAATAAAAGGATATGAGATTGATGGTATCCAGATTTGCATAAGCAGAGGTGTAAACCACGTAAGCTTAACGTGCGAAATAAAGAACAAATCATAGGTAAAGTGAAACAGAATCATTGAAACTACCGAGATACCTCGTATAGTGTCAAAAAACGTTATTCTCCCTTTGGTTTGTCTTAACTCAGCACCCATAATATGACTAAGAGATTGATCTAATAAGTGCAGTAACCCTACCTAAAATGACAGGATTTTGTACGTAGATTGGCTCCATAAAGTCATTTTCTGGTTGAAGACGAATGCGATCGTTTTCTCTGTAGAACGTTTTAACTGTTGCAGAATCATCAATAAGAGCAACAACGATTTCTCCATCATGCGCATCTTGCTGCTCTTTTACGACAATATAATCGCCGTCAAAAATACCAGCATTGATCATTGATTCTCCTCGAACACGAAGAATGAAAGAACTTGAATCCCCAACAATACTAGTTGGAAGAGATAGAGATTCTTCTACGTTTTGCTCAGCAAGAATAGGAGTACCAGCAGCAACACGTCCTACAAGAGGAAGGTTAATCACATTATTAGCTATGTCTTGAGTAACGGGGGCAAGCTTTGCTGTATCAGAAGTGTTAGAAGCCTGAGGAACAATTTTCATAGTACGAGGCTTTTTTGGGTCTCTATCAATTAGTCCAAACTGCTCAAGAACTTTTAAATGCATGTGGACAGTTGAAGGAGACGCAAGATTAACAGCAGAGCCAATCTCTCTTACTGAAGGGGGATAGCCATGTTGATCTGTGTAAGAACAGATGTATTCATAAATTGCTGTCTGACGCTTGCTGAGTTTGCCCTTTGGCATATGAGCCTCCTTTTTCTTTTTAATAATAATACACGTGTTCTAAAAAATAATCAAACGAATGTTCTATTTTTTCTTGACACGAACAAACGTACTAAATATTATTAGTACAAACGTTCGTACATGACTTTTTGTCCGGTGTATTAGATATAACTAGTTCCGTAAAAACTATTACGGAAGGAAATGATATGAGGCATATGTATCAGTCAAAGATGTACCAGGTTAGCGGAACTTCAGCTCTTGCTTCTTATAAGCCTGCATTTAAGGTAATTGAAGGCGGAGCAAAGAAAGAATCTGTTACACCTCAGCGTGAGGAAGTTTCTTACGTAAAGGCACTGACCAATAAAGAAGCTTTTATTGCTGGTCTTATTATTACTGCATCATTTGTTTTGATGTTTGCTGTTTCTTTTCTTCGCACAACCGCTCTCAATTCATTTGCTACATCTGTAATGGATAGCGCTTCACAAACAATTACCGTTCATAGCAATGACACACTATGGTCAATTGCAGAGAGCAATCCTATTGAGGGCGTCTCTACAGAGCAACAAGTAAGCTGGATTAGAGAAAAAAATAATCTTGATTCTTCTCTTTTAAGAACTGGACAAACTCTAGAGATTCCTTCTGTATCTAAATAGTAAATATTTATGTAAATTTCTCTCGGAATTCTGTGTTGATAACAGTTAATACCTGCGTAAAATGGTATCTTCCTTTTATACGAAAAAAAGGGGATTCCATGCGTTGTCCAAAATGCGGTCACGAAGAGTCAAAGGTTATTGATTCTCGCTCATCCGAGAATAACGATGCCATTAGAAGGCGTCGCGAGTGCATGTCCTGTAAGTTTCGTTTTACAACCTATGAGCGCTTAGAAGAGATTCCTATCACCGTTGTGAAGAAAGACGGTCACAAGGAGCCTTTTGATAGACAGAAGCTCATGAGAGGCCTTGTTGCTGCAACAGTAAAGAGAGATATCTCTGTTGCTTCTCTTGATCATTTTATTGATGGAATTGAGTCTCAGATTAGAGACAAAGGTCAATACGAGATTAAATCTGAAGACCTTGGAAGCATTGTACTTAAAAACCTGGTTATGCTTGATAAAGTTGCATACATTAGGTTTGCTTCTGTTTATAGAGACTTTAAAGATGTTGATGAATTTAGCGCAGAATTAAGGAGCCTGAATTAATGAGCAATTTTGACATCCAGCTACCTATTAAACGCCTTGATCCTACGGTCGAACTTCCTTCGTACGCTTATACAGGAGATGCTGGATTAGATCTTAGAAGTGCTGAAGATGTTGATCTTGCTCCTTTTGAGCGCAAACTTATTTCTACTGGTTTAGCTATTGCAATTCCTGATGGCTATGCAGGATTTGTACAGCCAAGAAGTGGCCTGGCCCTTAAGAAGGGCCTTTCTATGGCAAATACTCCAGGCCTTATTGACGCTCATTATCGTGGAGAGCTTAAAGTTTGCGCTATTAACCTCGATAGTAAAGAAACTATTCATATTGAGCGCGGCGAGCGCATTGCACAGCTTGTAATTCAGCAAGTTCCAGTTGTACAGCTTGTTGAGGTTGATGAGCTTGATCAGACTGATCGCGGCGCCGGTGGATTTGGTTCCAGTGGAGTTCAGTAATTTTTTTGGTGATAAGCGCTGCGGCGTTTGCATAAAGGAAAAGCCTCTTTAGGAAGGAAGAGCTTAATGGAGAAGTTCTTTAAAGTAGCAGAGCGTGGTAGCACTCCCGCTCAAGAATTTAGGGCTGGAATTACAACATTCCTCGCAATGGCATATATCATTGCAGTAAACCCAGCTCTTCTCGCGGCTGCGGGTGTGCCAATTTCAGCAGCTATTACTGCAACTTGCCTTGGTGGCGGTGTAATGACCATTCTGATGGGTCTTTTTGCTAATCGTCCACTTGCGTGTGCATCTGGCATGGGTGTTAATGCTGTTGTTGCATTCTCCTTGACTCCAATTGCTGGAGGAGACTGGCACGCAGCAATGGCAGTAATCTTCATCGAGGGCATTGCAATTTTACTTTTAGTTCTTTGCGGCCTTCGTGAAGCTATCATGGATGCAATTCCAGTAAACCTACGCCATGCAATCTCAGTTGGCCTAGGTCTTTTTATTGCCCTGATTGGCCTTAAGAACAGCGGAATTATTATTGCCAACGAGTCAACTCTTGTTGCTCTGGGTGATATTTTCTCTCCAACTTTTATCGTCGGAGTAATTTCCATTGTTGCTACAGTTGTTCTTTACTCTGCTCGTGTTAAGGGTTCCCTTCTTATTGGTATTATCCTCGCAGTACTTGTTGGTATTCCACTTGGCGTAACATCAACTCCAACTGGTGTTGTTTCTGGTCTTGATTTTGGTACTTTTGGCGCTCCATTCCTTACCGATGGTTCCGGCGTTATGGGTATCGTCAAAGCTCTGACTACTCCAGTTCTACTTGTATTTGCTTTCTCTTTGATGATGTCCGACTTCTTCGATACCATGGGATCTGCAATGGCTATCGCAAAACAGGGTGACTTCCTCACTGAGGATGGTAATGTCAAAGACATCAAGCAGATTCTTATTGTTGACTCTGCTGCTGCAGCTGCAGGCGGTCTTTTTGGTGCTTCTTCTATTACCACCTTTATTGAGTCTGCATCTGGTGCTGCTGATGGCGGCCGTACTGGTCTTTCTTCTGTCGTTACAGGCCTTCTTTTCATTGCAGCGGCCTTCATTGCACCTCTTATTTCTATCGTCAGCTCTGCAGCTACCTGCGGCGCACTGGTCCTTGTTGGCTTCCTGATGATGTCTGAGGTCACAGAGATCGATTGGAACGATCTTCTCGAGGGCTTCCCAGCATTTATGGTTATTGCTGGCATTCCAATGACTTACTCAATTTCTGACGGCATTGGCTTTGGTTTCATTTTCTACGTTGTCGTCGCTCTTGTTACTGGTAACGTTAAGAAGGTTAAGCCTTTGATGTGGGTAGCAACTCTTGCATTTGTTGCTTACTTCATCATCGCTAACTAGTTTTAAACTACTAGGGGAGGCACGTTCAAGATGGGGGTCTTGTCGTGTCTCCTTCTTTATGTATGAATAGATTGTGTACAATTTATTTTTAATTGATAACTGATAATGATTGTCACCAATAGGGTATAACAAAGCCAGTTTCGATTTATACGATTGGAGCCAATCATGGCAGACGTTATTACTAAAGACCTTGTTATTGTTGGTGGCGGTCCTGCAGGACTTTCTGCTGCAATTTATGCAAAGCGAGCTCTTCTCGATACCGTTGTTTTAGAGAAGCAGGCTGTAGGTGGCCAGGTTATTACCACAACTGAGGTTGAGAATTACCCTGGTATGCCAAACACTGATGGTTTCACTATTACAGACACTCTTCAGAAGCAGGCTACAGACCTCGGCGCAGAGATTGTTATGGCTAATGTCCTCTCAATCGTTAAGGATCAAGAGACTAATCTTTTTGTGCTTGAGACCTCTGAGGGAACCTATCACGCAAAGGCTGTTATTGTTTCTGGTGGCGCTAATCCTCGTCACGCTGGTTTTACCAACGAAGAAAAGTTCACTGGTAAGGGCGTTTCTTACTGTGCTACCTGCGACGGAATGTTCTATCGTGGCAAACAGGTATTTGTCATCGGTGGTGGCAACACTGCTGTAGAGGAGTCTCAGTTCCTGGCCCGCTTTGCTGATAAAGTAACTCTTATTGTCCGCAAAGATCACCTAAGGGCTAACGCTACTGCAATTAAGCAGTTTGAGGAGAATCCTAAGACAGAGATTCGCTATCTGACCAGTATTACTGCAGTTGATGGTAATGATTTGCTTACTTCCATCACCTTCCGCAATAACCAGACGGGAGAAGAGTACACAGAGACCTTTGATGAGGGTAGCTTTGGTGTCTTTGTCTTAGTAGGCCGTGTGCCTTCAACTGAGCTTTTGACAGATCTTGTAGACCTTGACGAGCAGGGATATGTCCTTGCTGACGAGCGCATGGCCACTAAAACACCTGGCCTCTTTACCGCAGGAGATCTCAATAAGAAGCCACTGCGTCAGATTATTACCGCTGCTGCAGACGGCGCTATTGCTGCAACTTCTGTAGCATCCTATCTTGGACAGCCTGTCGAGGGCTAAGAGTTTCTCGATAAGAAACTTTATTTTTTGATACTAAAAGGGGACCGCAAACATTTACGGTCCCCTTATTATTTCTTTGGCGAGAAAAACTATTAAAGAGTAATCCAATATCTTTGTGTAAGAGCATTGTCCTCGTCAAATACTTCATTTTCTAAGATTCCACCATTGTTGATAATAGATTTTGCCGAGCCGATATTATCTTTGAGACAGCACATAAGAACGCGTTCAATACCAAGTTTCTTACATTCTTCAAGCGCAAGAGCAATCATTGCTGTTGCATATCCTTTTCTTCTCTCGCTTGGTCGGATACCATCACCAATGTGTCCACCACTATATAGAAGTCCCTCATTAAGATAGTGTCGAATGCTTGCTGCTCCAACGAAGATGTTTTTATCATAGTCATAGCAAAAGAGGGTTGTGGTAGGTACCCTACCAGCTGTAAGTGGTTCCTTGTTGTCTAGTTGCTTTAGGTAGTTTGTAAAGTCATGGTGATCAAACCTAAAAATAATTCTTGGAGAAGGATTTGTATGATTTGTCTCGATATCATGTTTCCACTCATCAAGCATCTCAATGAGCTTGTCTTTGTTATCTTCACTTGGTTTTATGAGAGCAATATTCATGTAATTCCTTAAGATAATTAAGCTATCTATTCCTTTTAATACAGCAATTCTATCTTAACAACCTGCATGTGCATTATGTTGTCACCCATGTGTGCCAGAAGGCGATGAATGCCTTTGATGCCTCGCGATTTCATATCGTAGTAGCCAAGCATATATCCTTTGGACGAAACAACAATCTTATCTGACCAGGTAGAGAGATCTTTCACGGCATTGTTGGTGTAAAACAGGTTGCCAAAATCGTTCATTCCATGCTTTTTTAGGATAACTCTCATCATAAGCTTATAGCCTAAAGTTCCAACCGTATCAAAGACGAGCTTGCACCCAGGGAAAAGTTCGGTCATTTTTAAGACAATGGCTTTGACAGCCTCTTTTTTCAAATAGTGAAAGACACCTGCTGCGTAAAAAACAGCGCCATTGTGCGCATCGACTTGATCCATCCAAGAGAGATTCGTCAAGTCGGAGACAATGTTGGTTTCCCTTGGATCGGTGCCTGCCAGCTCTTCTCGCATGGCGATAACATCCGGAAAGTCCACGTTGAATATTTTGTTTTGCTGGTTTCCGCATCTCCTGGGGTCAAGGTCAAGCCCGCATCCAAGACAGACAATCGAGGCGTTTGGATGACTATTCAGGTAATCGTTTATTTCATACATCATGTCGAGCTGTCGCATGGCGCCTTCTAGTGCACCAAATTTATAGAGGGCTGTGTCATATTTCTTGTCGAGCTCTGAGAAATCGTAGTCCAGTCTGTCACAAATTTTTGCTGCAGCGGGATCTTTATAGAGTTCAGGGAACTTGTCGCCACATTTCTTTCGAGCATAAAGCGGAATGATGAGTGTTTCTTGCGCTGTTCCGGGTTGTATTTGTAGCTTGTCGTCCATTGCAGGTTCCTTTTGAGAGAACTAGTTTGTCTTTTTTATCATGTAAGTTTGCCAGAACATACTTACGGATATCTCTAGAGATAAGGGATGGGAAAGGGTTTAACGAAACAATTCATCATGTGAGCCTGTACGTTGAAAAGCCGCCAAACCGTTTCCAGTTTTCCAAATTACAAGCCAGTCTCCTGCATTGGCAATATGACATTCATTGCTGCCTGTCCATTTTCCTGTAAGGGTGTGCATATTGTGATGTTGTTTGAGAATCCTTGTTGATTGCTCGGTATCTTCTAGTATCAAGTTGACGACTTCGCTGAGAAGAGCAATGTCATAGTGCTTTTTAACGAGTGACTTTACATCACGTTCGAACCTAGAAGTGTATAGAGCATCAAGCATTTATAACCCCATTGCTGAAAACATGTCCTCTGCTGATTTATAACCAGGATTACCAGAAGCGATTAGATTATCTGCCTCATGTATTGATTCAAGTGACTCTGCGGTAGGCTCGGGGTCAGAAAGGTTTAAAGGAATTCTATTTTCCCTAATCATCTGTTTATAAAAAGCACGTGTAACGGATGATAAATCAAAACCAAAATGTTCAGCAATGTGAGAAGCTTTCTTTTTGGTATTACTGTCAACTCGGATTGTTACCGACGAAGCTGCCATGTTACCCTCGATTCCTAAATGTAATAACAACGTTATTATAATGTACAACACAGATTAATTCAATTAAACAATCGGCCAAAGTAATATATTGTTACTTGAGAATTCTCTTTTTTACAGCGTCTTTGACACTGCAATTTCGAGAACAGCTTTGTTTTTTACAACGTGTGAGATACGCGCTTAAATCGTAATTTCAATTTGATTGTCTTTAAGGGTAATAATGCAACTTTCATAATAGCCATCTCCGGTTGTCCTTGGTCCCCTGATGACTTCATAGCCGTCTGTTTTCAACTCTGCGGTAAGAGCACCTAATCTACCTGCCTGTTTATTATATTTATGCAGGTAGATTGCTTATTTTATATATAAAAGGGGAGTAAAAGACTAAAAGCATACAATGAAGCATTAAGTTGTGTAATTTTGTACTATCAATACATTGAATATAATGCTCTGTTATTTAATCATTTTAAGATGATTTATCAACATGTGAAATTATAAAAAACGTTCAACTCTAAAAATAAATTTAAGAACAATGCACACAGAAAGCCATTTAATAAATAAAAGATTCAGTATTGTTGCCAACTTATCAAATTGAAAAATCATTAAATTTATCACGTCATCAAGTATGGTTTATGAATCTATAGGTGTAATTACTCATAAGCAGTTAATATCGTGGCTTAGAAAGGCTCACAGAGGCTCATTTTCTTGATAATAATAATGTGATTGAAGCTTTGTATACTACTGTAGCCAATATTGTTTATATAACAGTATATAAAAGTCTGATAATCGATATTATGTAAACTAATGAGTTGAAGAAAAAGGAGAAGGATTTTGAGTCCCTCTCCTTTACTGTAACGTGAGCGATAGCGATAAGAGCTATACCGATGAGTCGGTCATGACATTCAATTTAATCATGACATCGCTTTCATACATCTCATCATAAATAACAAGAATCTTATCGAGTGCCATTAGTTCTGTTTGACCCGTTGGAATAATTTCTAAGCCAGCGCGATCAATAGTTACAACCCTCACTTTGTCGGGCCATGGGATATCTTGGAGCAATTTGCCCTCAACGGGACTTCCTTGGCCAATAGTGAACTCATGAAGGATTTTCTCGCCAGAATTAAGTTTCGGTTTAGACTCCCCTTGCTGAGAAGTCAAGAATTCTGAAAGTAAATGCTCGTAGAATGGGTCAACACGCAGGATATTTGCGGTTACGTAGGACACAATTGCAACTGCAGACATAGCCATAAGAGCCTCAAGAGAACCTGTAAGCTCAAATATAAGCACTACTCCGGTGACGGGCGCTCTAACTGCTCCAGCAAAAATGCCTGCAACGCCCATAGCAATAAAATTTGGTGCATATGCCATAGGTATGCCAAAAACATGGGTTGCTACCAGGGCAAACAGTGTTCCAACAAGTGTTCCCATGACAACCATTGGAAAGAGCGTTCCGCCAGGCGTTCCAGCAGCAAAACATGTTGTGGTAAAGAAGTATTTGCCCAGTAAAAGCGCTATAACCATGAGTTCAGTGAGCGTTGCTGGCTCTTTGATTTTCTCGATAATGGCGTCACCACCACAAAGAAGATCTGGCCAGGTAAAAGCCATAATTCCAGCTAGCATGAATGGAATAATAAGCCTTGAGAAAGGTGCAAACTTAGAGATCTTTTTGTATAGCCCCTGGGCAAAGAACATTCCCTTATTGTGGAGAGCTCCTAATAAACCACAGGTCACGCCTACAAAAAGAACAAAGGCATAGTCAACGTGTGGTAGCGGTGCCACGTATGGAAGCTGAAGGACAGGCTTCATGCCAAGGACGTTAGAAACCAGGAAGTCAGCGCCTACTGATGCGGTCATTGCCGAGATGATCAGTGGAGCATGAAACTCTTTCTGGATCTCTTCGATAGCAAAAAGTGTGCCGGTGAGAGGAGCGTGAAAAGCGGCTGACATACCCGCAGCTGCGCCACAGGTTACCAGAAGACGTTCTTCTCCCCTTTTGCGCTTAAGGAATTTTGAGACCGCTTTACCAGAAACAGCGCCTAACTGGACTGCTGGGCCTTCTCGACCCATAGAAAGGCCACCAAAGGCAACCAGAACGCCCTGGATAAACTTGACAGGAAGGACTCGATGCCAAGGCATATCTGCAGACCCCATGACCTCAGCATTGGTCTGAGGAATTCCAGAACCGGACGTATAGGGCTCAAATTTCATGAGTATGCAGACGGCCACCATAAGAATGAGAAGAATGCCAAACCAAAGAGCCATATACGGCCAATTACCTGCGATTGATTGAGTAATAGAGCGCATTTGAGCTTCTGCAAAAGAAAGACAAAGGCGATACAGCGTAACAACGCCACCACCCATAAGGCCAACAAGCAGGCCTTCTCCAATGAGAGCTACTTGAAACCTACGAGAAAAATGACGCTCAATAACGTTTGTCTTATGTTTGAGATGAAACGCCACAATCTCCCCTAGCAGTTTATGGTTAATAAAAAGCACGTAAAGCGTACTTGGATATTGTACGACTTTACGCGCGTGTAGTTAAAAGTTTGTACAGAAAATTGTACGTAGCGGAGTGCACCTGGTGTCCCTGGCTATTGATTAGCCGGAGAATGGTCCTCCACCATAGAATGCGTAAACGGATCCTTCGCATACACCAAGAGACTCGTTAGCTGCGTGAATCATGCGGCCGCCGCCAATGTAGATGCCAACGTGCTCGTAACCAGGGCGTGTGAAGACAATATCGCCATAGTTGAGCTCGTCAAGAGAATCATGCCAGTTACCTGCTGCGCGAATAGCACGACCAATGGTTCCTGCGGTACCTGCACGGTAGCCAAGGAAGCAGTAGTAGACCAGACCACCACAGTCAAAGCCAGAAGCAGGAGAAGCTCCGCCCCAAACGTATGGATAGCCAATGCAAGCATAAGCTGTAGCAACGCCACCACCAGCTGCTGGGTAGCCACCGCCACCGCCGCTGTTGCCGCCACCGGAACTAGATCCACCGCCGGAGCCGCCGCCAGAATTGGAGGAGTTGCCGCTAGAATTGGAGGAGCCGCCGCCAGAGTTATCAGAATTAGAAGAGCTTGAACTTGAGGAGCTGGAGCTGGAATCGCTAGAGGAGTTATCGTTAGACTCTGAGCTGTTAGAAGGAGTCTCGCGAGTAACTGTCTCAATTGCGTAAGCAACGTTGTTATTAGCTGCTGCAGCCTCCTGAGCAGCAAGCTGAGCTTTTACCTCAGCGTCAAGAGAGTCATAGTAACTCTTTGCCTCAGCGACCTGATTTTGGAGGTCATCAGCAGTAGTCTTCATTTCAGAAATCTGAGATTGGAGATTTTCTTGCTCTGCTTCAAGTTCTTGCTGTTGAGCCTGAAGCTGGTCACCAAGAGCCTTGACGGTATTGATGGAGTCAGCCTCCTGCTTGCTGGTGCGGTCCATATAGTAGACGCGGCTGACAAAGTCCTCTGGGCTAGATGCTCCAAGGAGGAAGTCCAAAGTCTCCTGTGGGCCTGCCTTATAAGCACTCTTCATTGCTGCAGAAAGGACAAGACGCTGCTTATTGAGCTGGTCTGTAGTCTCTGCAATCTGCTCTTGAACCTCACCAATTTTATTGTTGGTGGCGTCAAGCGCATAGGTTTTCTCGTTAAGGTTATCCATGGCCTCTGCAAGAGCTGCACCAAGAGAGTCTAGCTGGGCAGATGCGGCCTCAAGATCGCTTTGTGGGTCTGCGAATAGCTTGGCTGGGGTAAGCAGCGTAGCAGCTACACCAAGACCTGCAAATAAGAGAGCGTCTCGTCTTGTGAAAGATCGGCGCTGTGACATATAAGCTCCTTCCGCAAAGCACGAAATCAATTGGGCAACGTGTTGCTTTGCTTTGCCATCTAGGATAGCTCATTTGATAAAAAATCAAAATCAACTCGCCGATTTCTTAGCGAGAAACCCGTGTAAACAGGAAGCTACCCTATCGAGTATTTGAATAGTTTACCCCGAAAATGGCATCTCATACAAATTCCAAAGACTATTTGTGCAGTTATATAGCATGGAGCGGTCAAATATCATTGCATAAATTTATCTTTGACCTGCAATTATGGAGAAATTCTATGTATTGTAAACAAGTTTACTGTGATTAACAAAATGCTTATGTGAATAAGACAAATGGCCGACAAGCACGTTGTCTTGTCAGCCAAAATTGTCAGGTTAAAGTAAGTCTAATGTAAGTGATTTAGCTTATTGAACCTTGATAAGGGTGTAGACCTCTTGGTCAAAGCACTTACCAATAATCTCCCTTGGATGCAGGTAGCAAAGCTCAAGCGCAAACGCAAAGCCCGCTACTTTTGCACCGGCCTTCTCGGCAAGTTGCGCACAAGCAACGCAAGTGCCACCAGTAGCAACTAGGTCATCAGCAATAAGAACAACGTCGTCTGGGGTAAGAGCATCGGTGTGAATCTGAAGCTCGCTGGTACCGTACTCCAGGTCATAAGCCTGTGCGTAGACCTCACGAGGCAGCTTGCCCGGCTTACGAGCAGGAACAAAGCCTGCGCCCAGTTTGTAGGCTACAGGGGTTCCAACAAGAAAACCACGAGCCTCAGCACCAATAACCTTGGTGATTCCTGCATCAGCAAAGTGCTCTGCAATGTCATCAACAACTGCGTGGAAGCACTCAGGATCTTTAAAAAGTGGAGTTACATCTTTAAAGATAACGCCTGGTTCTGGATAATCAGGAATGCTAATGATATGACTCTCATAATCATACGTAGACACAATGTCCTCACATTCAAAATCAAAATCAATGAATAGTTATATATACCTAGATTACTCGTCTAGATGCATATCCTTAAAAGATTCACGAACTAATTTAGTGATAAGTTCATTTCTAACCGCATTGGTGAGGCCTAACATGCGGGTTAGAGCAGCCATAAACTTCTGACGAGTCTCGTCAGTATGGTCAACTTCAACTCCCCCGCCTTTTTTAGCGTATACGACAAGTGACTTGGCAAACATACTAGATTCTCGGTTTGCAGCCATAACGTATTGACGCAGGTTCTTGGGCTCAAAACCAAAGTGACGAAGCTCACTACAAAGGCGAATCAGCGTAAGGTCTTTGCCATCTACAAGGTCTCTGCCATGAGGAGAGCGCTTTAAAGTAATAACGCCTGCTTCGGAAAGCTGACGAACAAAGCCTACAGAGCATCCCACAATTTCTGGGATGCGATCAATAGCGTGATATTTCTGAACTACCTCAGGGTCATCTACAGGTACCACAATGGCATCAGCATGCGTGGCACCAAGAATTGCCTGAGATACTTGCTTTCCATCAAGCTGAGGTTGAGTCTGGCGAGAAGAACCTTGATCTTCAGGTGTAGCCTGAGCCTCAGCTCCAGTTGCCTCATCAGTCTGAGCTTTGATCTGTTGTTCAGCTTCAGGGTTTTTATCTTGCCTATCAAGCTCTTCTCTAATAACTGAAAGCGGCATAAAACGGCTTTTCTGCAGATACAGAATAGTCTCAAGTCGCTTAACGTCTTTTTGGGAATACAGACGATAGCCACCAGCAGTTCTGGTAGGAGTAAGCAAACCTTCATCCTGCAGATATCTGACTTTAGAGACACTTAAGTCAGGATAGAGAGTCTGTAATTTCTTGACTACTTTACCAATGGTAAGAAAGCCTGAATCAGCCATAAAGCTATCCTTTAACCTTAAGCTGAAACTCTGCTGGTATGGAAGACCATGCGGAAGGTACCAATCTGAATCGTTGAGCCATCGCGCAGGGTAGCCTTGTTAATAATGGCACCATCAACCCAGGTACCATTGAGAGAATCAAGGTCTTCAATAGTTGCATAACCAAGAGCAAGATTAGAGAGATCAATGGTGGCATGATTTCTGGAAACTGTCATGTCGTTCAAGAAAACACTGCTCTTTGGATCTCTGCCAAGAGAGATCTGAGGTAAATTGAGCTCAAAGGTTTGACCAGTCTGTGGTCCCTTAACAATAGTAAGGACAGGGTGAGCTGGCTTTTGTTGAGCCATAAGGTCTGGAACCGTAGCGTCAGCTGATGGCATGCGGAAAATCTCTGTTGAGTCTGGTGACTGCTGTTTGATGTCGTCAGTTGACATGATTTCTCCTTAATTTGGTTACATGATAATAATAACGCTTAACGACACGCAATGCAGTCCATTTCGATGAGCGCACCAAGTGGCAACGCAGAAACCTCAACAACTGCCCTGCCAGGTGCAGGAAGAACAAAGTACTGCCTATAAATCTCGTTTACCTTAGGCAAATCATTGATATCAGCAAGGTAGATAGTTGTCTGAGCAACATCAGAAAGGGTGCATCCTGCCTCTGCCAGAATTGACTGAGCAAGATGAATGACACGAGTAGTCTGCTCTTCAATTCCTCCGTCAATTAGCTCCTTTGGGTCTTCTGCAGAGACCGCAATTTGACCAGTTACAAATACCAATCTACCTGCAGTAGTACCCTGAGAGTATGGTCCGATAGGAGCAGGAACACCTACTGCATTAATTGCATATTTCATAGAAGATCACCCCTTGCGCCAATAAAATCATCAGAGGCTCTGAGTAAACCCCAACCCTCAAGTTTATCTTTAGCTACTACTACTTTAGTGTTACTTGCAAGTTCTGAAAACCATGGAAGATATGTTTTAAGGCCTTCAATGAGTTGCTTATGTCCAAGAGGATGGACTGTTTCAAAAGAAAGCAAGCTTCTAAAAAGAATTACCGTATGTACCGGTGGGACCATAACCAGATATGCAGGTACTTTCTTAGTTGAAACATTGGCTACAAGTGCTGGGATTGTTTGGTCAAGCATAAGATTACAAAGTTTTGAGTCTTCTGGAAGCCTCTGTTCTCCCAGGTAGTCCATAAGGATCTTTTTGGCCTTTTTACCAGCAAGAAGAAGCGGAGTAAGCAGCGGAGTTGCATCTTCCAAAGACACTTCTGCATAAGGAGCTACACCGTTTTGCTCGACTGACGCAATGATAGAAAGCCACTCGTCTAGAACAAGTGAGCGTTCAGATGCATCAAGTACCACGTACTCGTTTTGACCAGAGCGCGCGAGAAGACCGATGGAAGACAGAGATCCGTCTCCCGTAAGTGCACACTCAAATGAAGTCTCTCCTACCCCAAGCTGTTTACCTGCAAAGACAGCTTCCACAAAATTTTGAGCTGATGTACCACTCACCAGCGTGTAGCCGATACCACTCAGGTCAATAAGAGCGCAATCTTTCAGAGCTTCCTCAAGGGGTTTCTCGCCATAGAAAGATTGGGCTAAGTTGAAGCCTTCAGTTGAGGTTGAGAATTGTGCGCCAAGATACTCAAGCTCGGTATGAAGGATAGAGCGTTTCTGCTCAGACATTAGTTTCTCCCAAAGAGATACGGAGCAACCGAATACAGGTCAAAGAGGTTGTAGGACGGAATAGTCCACAGCGTAAGATGTGCCTGGGTAATGGTGGTGCCTACCTGCGCGGAATCTTGAGACCAGTCAGTTGAAGAAATCAGCTGGTTGTTAGCTACTGGATAGTTGGGAGAAAGCATGGAGGTCTGGTAGGTGAAGTCTTTAGAGCCAGGCCATGCCATATACGTGGTAGAAGTTGATGGTTTAACCACTGCAGAGAGCAAGAAGTTGTCTTCGCTCGTACGAATCTGCACAATCTGGTCAGAACGCTGAATGCTTACGCGATTGTAATTGCGATAAGCCCAGTTCATCAGAATGGCGGTATCGTCAAAACGACCTTGCGTAGTCTCGCAACCAAGCACGCAGGTGTAGAGCGTAATGTTTCCGCGTTTTGAAGCGCCCAAGAAGGCAGTACCAGAGTCTTCTGCGCCTGTTTTAATGCCGAGAAGACCTCGGTAGGTGTCCATAAGGTCATCGGTTGAGTGGAACGTGCGCTGCTCCCCTCCTACCGTTGTAGTGTATGACCTGGTATGTACAGCGCTTGCGATAAGTGGATAGTGCTCGCGCGCATAACGACCCATCAGGGCAAGATCGCGCGCGGTTGAATAGTGACCATCAGCATCGAGGCCATGAGGATTCTGGAACTGCGTGTGAGTCATGCCAATTTCTGCAGCCTTCTTGTTCATTTGATCAACAAAGGCCTGTTGAGAGCCAGATACATTGATGGCGATGTTATAAGCTGCGTCATTTGCGGAATATACCAGCATCATCATGATCAGCTGTCTGAGTGTAGGCGTATCGTCCGAGGTCAAACCAGCTACTTGCGAACCTTCTTCAAGATCTGGAACTGTGATTTCACAAGGCTCATCAAGATTAACGCCAGAATCAAGCGCCACAATTGCAGTCATAACCTTAGTAATGGATGCCATAGGAAGCTCTTGATCTGGGTTTTTGCTCCAGAGGACGTTTCCTTGCGCATCGGTGACAATGGCAGTGGTTGCCTCAGTAAGTTTTGGCTCATCGGTTACGGAAGACTTGTTAGAAGAGGTGTTTTCTGCCAGAGCCGTAGTTGCAGGAGCAAAAGGAGCAGCTAGAACAAATACAAGCAGCACGCTTACAAGAAAAGCCAGCATCTTATGAGAGAGCTGGCGCAAAGATACATGGTTGTGCTGAAGGAAAGTCATAAACAACCTAACTTATGCTTGAGTGTTTTTACTATCTTTAACTATTTTAGCCGCTTCACCAGTATAAACAATGGCGGTAATTGCCGAGAAAACAATTCCTATATACACAAAGAAGATACCGACAGCAGAACTCTGTGAATTAAGTCCCGGAAGCCAATTGACGTTTACCAGACCAAGACCAGATACAACTGGGATGCCCAAAAGTAAGAGACTAAATCCAGTCATTAAAAATGCAGTTGCTGCTTTACCAACAAAGACAACATCAATGGGACGCCTGCGGAATTTACGAACTGCAAGAGCGCCAAGAGTAAGGTAAACATCTCGTCCAATAACAAAGAGTGGAATCCAAAGAGGAAGCTCATCAATAATCAAGAGGCCAAGAACACCTGTGATAAGAAGCACTCGGTCCATGATAGGATCCATGATTTTGCCTAGCCAGCTGACAGTTTGCGTTCTACGAGCAACCTGACCGTCAAGAAAGTCGGTAACAGCTGCGGTTACATAACAGCCAAGCGCAACCCAACGATTTCCACCTGTTGAGAAGAGCACAAGAAAGATAATCGTAAGGATTAACCTGCAAAACGTAATGACGTTTGCAACAGTAAAAATAGCGTTAGAAGGATTGTTAGAACTACCAACTGGATCAGTAATAGTTCCCTCTGCCTGCGCTTTTGCTGCATCGGCGTCTGCTGCTTCTTTAATTTGGGATGCTACTTGATTAGCTAGCTGCTGCCTAGTTTGCAACGTTTCACTCCCTTTTTGTAGTACATAACATGCGTCTATTTTAACGTAAGTTGCGCGATAGCAAATTATTGGCACATTTGTTTAACAAAGGAAATAAGAACACGAACACCCTGAGTATAAACGCGTTTCTCGATATGCTCATCAATGCCATGGACGCCATTAGCCTCATCTTCTGGTGTTGGCCTAAACGGACAAATGCGCAGAATGGAGTCGCAAATTCCCTCATATCGGACAGAATCAGTTCCACCACACACAAAGGACGGAACAAAGGTAACACCTGGATGATAGTGTTCCATAATAGCCTTGAGCTCTTGGTAGCCAGCACCAGTTGGAGAATCAATTCTTCCCGCAGGAGTGGAATGCAAAGCCTCAACCTCAATGCAAGGGTCAACCTGAGCTACCACCTGTTTAATGTGTTCAACAGTTTTGTTGACGCTTACCCCAGGAAGCAGCCTAATATTGATAGTTGCGCTGACATTACCAGGCATTACGTTAGCTGCGCTACTTGAACCTTCAAGCATGTTAAACGCATACGTAGTGGTAACAAAGGGATAGAGCTCTTTGATTTGAGCTGCTGCACATGCGATCTTATCTGCATTTTCATCAACGTCATGTACCAGAGAAGCAAAAGGTTCTTCGGTAATTTCTGGTGCAAGAACCTTAAAGGTTTCTTTAACAATATCGTTAAGCTCAGGCTGAGGTTTAGCCTCAGAGAGAGCGGCTAGTGCGCAGCTCAAATGCTCAAGCGATGTTCCACCAAAAGGATTTGAGGAATGTCCACCATGGCCAGGAGCGGTGAGCTTAACGTTTAAGAAGCCCTTCTGCGAGATGCAGATGTCGGCCACGGTAGCCTCGGGCGCGCCGTATGCGCTGCCGTCAAAAAACGTAGTGGTGCCTTCGTCCAACAGACATGCCGCACGCATTTCTCGCGAGAACATTACCTCAGCAAGCCTTGTGGCGCCGTGGCTCAAGACCTCCTCATCTTCACCAAATGCCAGGTAGATAGAGCGCCTTGGCGAGAAACCCTGTGAGAGCAGATACTCGAGCGCCTCAAGCTCTCCCATGAGCATGTCTTTGATATCAAGCGCACCACGTCCCCAAATGTAGGTGTCGTCGACGTCTCCACCAAAGGGATCATGCGTCCATGCGTCTTCTGTACCAGGCACAACAGGAACAACGTCCTGATGAGCAATAAGCATGAGAGCAGGAAGCTCAGGGTTAGATCCTGGAATCTCAATGAGGAGCGAGTGACCAACTACCTCAACATTGGAAGCTGCGGTCATAATATACGGAAAGCTGTCATAAATGTGTTGTTGAAGGCCTTCAAACTGCGACCAATCAGTTGTTTTATCGTCTGTATACACCGTCTTAAACGACAATGCCTTTGCAAGGCGCTCAGACATTGCCTCTATGTTGAGCTCAGGATATTCATCCTCGTGAGCAAAGTGGTCGTAAATGTTCATAGACCCTCAAGTATCCTCGTAGTCCAAAGTTAATAACGTAATAATAACGGCACTTTTTATGCATTTCCCTACTCTTGCTGGTAGAATTAACAAAACACTCATTTAGCACATGCACTTTGGGGGCCTTGATGATTAAGCTTGTTCTTTCCGATATGGACCAGACACTAAAACCGGCAGAAGCTCCGGCTATTTCAGAAAGAACTCATCAGGCAATTAATAATCTTAAAGCCGCGGGTATCGCGTTTGGGCTTTCTACCGGAAGGCCAGTTTACGATGCATTTTCTTATCTCAAATCAGATGTATCTCTAACTGATACTGGCATATTTTCTAGCGGAAAGATTCTCTACTTTAACGGAAAGCTCATTTTCACTAAGCAATTTACCTATGAGATTATGGAGAAGATCTTTGAGGTTATTTCTCCAATGCAGGACTGTTTGCTTGCGTATTATGAAGAAGGCCCTCTTGAGCAACCTTTAGACACGTCATTTACCTCATGTTGGAAAATAGTGGACACTACTCAAGAGGTGGTAGATTATCTAGCAGCCTCGATTAACACTTTTGTGCCGGGACTCGGACCACAGTCTGTTCCAAAAGATGTTTCAATGTATGCGGGAGGTTTGCTCTACCCTCAGGATGAAAAGCGTCAGCAAGAGATTTACGAGGCAGTTACCAGCGCGGTTCCAGAGGTCGACCTGGTTTCTCCCAGTATAGGCTGGTTTGACATCAATTATCGTGGCTGGAATAAGGCACAGGGGTTTGAAACACTCATTGAGGCTATTGGCCTTAAACCAGAAGAAGTTATTGTTTGTGGCGATTCCGAAAACGATCTTGATCTTCTAAAGATTGCTCACCACTCATGCTGCATGGAAAACGGCACTGAGGAGGCCAAGGCTGTTTCAAAACACCTCTTGCCTAGCGTGTATGAGGAAGGCGTGGCTCAACTCTTAGAAGCGCTTACAGAGGCTCAGGGCGATTTTGATTCTGAGGTTGTCCAAGCTGTGCTTAAGCGCGCTTTATAGGATTAGAGTTTGATGCAGAGCGTGGCAATATAGTCATTTCCATATTGTGATAGCCTGTGCCTTTTATCACATGATTCATAAAAATCAATCATAGCGAGGCCGTTTTTAAGCTGTCCTCTAATCTGAGTCTCTAAGGTGTGGCTAAATTCATATCCATATTCTGGATCTATGGTAATTTTGCCTTCTTCTTCAAGCTCTCTTGAATTAAAAGGAATTGTAAACTTTAAGAGTAATTCCTCATCAGGTTTGTCCCATACAACGTCAGCATCGTACATGTATATCCAGGGATTCATAAACCCGACCATTAGCAGCCCGCCCTTTTTCAATACTCGGTAGGATTCTTTATACATGTTTTCTAGATCTTCTATATATAAGTTTGAAACCGGATTAAAAATAATGTCAAACGTTTCATCTTCGAAGGGAAACGTTTTTGTCATATCGGCTTGAACGATGTTGATTGGTAAACCTTCTCTTTTGGCAACCATCTCATCTTTTTGTAATTGTGAGGTAGAAAAATCCATTATGGTTACGTCATAACCTTTTGCAGCAAAAACGGGTCCCTGCTGTCCGCCACCACAAGCCAAGCCTAATATCTTTTTTCCGTTGGTCTTTTCAAACCATTCTGTTGGAACTTTTTTGCCAACCGTTAATGCTACAGAAATTGGATTATTTCTAGCTTCTTCTAATTCTTCATGCGTCAATGACTGAGTATAGTCATTGTTCACATTATTCCATCTATCTTTATTTAATTTTATATAGTCATTCATCTTGTAATCTCCTCAAAATACCATTGTATTTCGATGTAAGTTACCAAAGTATACCGCGATACTCTCGGAACAATATTTATAACTTCATGCCTTTGAAATTGTTCCAAAAATAGCAATTAATTTGGCTTTTTTCGCAGGTAATGATGTGGTTAACTTGTATCAGTTAGATATAGCTAACTTTATTCTTTCATAGCATGAAGGGGGTCTTAGTATGGAAGCTGGTCACGAGTTTTTACTACGTATGGGTAAGACAAGACTGCGCCCTGGAGGTATTGAGGCAACCAATTGGCTGCTTAACTCAGTAGAGATCACGCCAGAAACTCAAATTCTTGAGGCGGCTTGTAATATTGGCACCACTACGGTTGAGCTGGTAAAACGTTTCCACTGTCACGTAACCGCAATTGACCTCAATGCAGATGTGCTTCCTAAGACAAAGGAAAATATCGCGAGAAACAACATCGAGCAGTATGTAACGGTGGAACAAGGAGACGCTACAGACCTCTCCTACCCTGATAACAGCTTTGATGTCGTTATTAACGAGGCTATGCTCACTATGCTCTCTGATCAGCAGAAGACGGCTGCGGTTAAAGAGTATGCACGCGTACTCAAGCCAGGCGGTGTACTCCTTACCCATGATGCGCTTTTGCTCAAAGAAGACGATGAACTGGTCCACGAGCTCTCAAGAACAATCAACGTCAACGTAAAGCCTTTAACCCTTGCAGGTTGGAAGAATCTCTTTGAGTCAGCAGGTTTCTGTCCAGAAACAAAGAATGGCAAGATGACGCTTATGAATCCAGCAGGACTTATTGCCGATGAGGGTGCTGACGGAGCTCTGAGGGTTATTAGAAACGGTCTCAAACCAGAGAACACCAAGATGTTTACGAGCATGTTTACGTTCTTTAACGATCACGCTAACGATCTCAATTACATTGCCGTAGTGAGCAGAAAGCCAAGATAGGCACCGTATCAAGGCGACGCAGACTCAATATGTGAGCAAACACAAAATAGTCATTCATCGAGCTAGACTCGGGCTCGATAGCAAAAAGGAAGCTGGCATCTCAACCAGCTTCCTTCTCTTTTATTGCGTGTTATGTGCGGAGCTTACTTGGCCTTTGCGCAGGCAGCCATAGCAACAGAGCCAATGTAGTTGACTGGGTTGGTAAAGTTTGGCTGGAACAGAAGGTCAACAGCTGCAAGGTTGTCGATGGTCATGCCAGCGGCAATTGCAACAGAAACAACGTTTGCTGCCTGAGCAACATCGTCATGTGTCGAGAAGAACTGTGCGCCCTTGATAAGGCGAGTCTCTGGATCCCAGACAAGCGTTGCGGTAACTGGCTCGGTGGTCAGCATAAACTCAGGACGGTAGTTCTCAGTGATAGAAACAGAATCATACTCGTAGCCACGAACCTTGCCGCCCTCAACGGTGAGACCTGCTGCAGCCATGGAGTAGTTGTAGAGCTGAACTGCACTGGAAGCCTGAGTACCTGCGTATGCAGCAGTTGGCTCAAGCATGTTAGGACCAACGTGTAGTCCCTGGCGTACAGCGTTTGTTGCCAGTGGAATGTAGTCCTCTTTACCAGTGACGTTGAAGATAATGGAAGCGGAGTCACCAGCTGCAAAAACGCCAGGCTCACTGGTGCGCATGTACTCGTCAACCTTGATGGCACCGTTAGGAAGCATCTCAAGCTGACCGTCAAAGAGGTCAGTACGAGGCAGGAAACCAATGCCCAGAATTGCGTAATCTGCGGTGTAGGAGCCCTTATCGGTAACAACGGTGACAGAATCGCCGTTGTCCTCAAAGCTCATGACCTTCTCGCCAAGGGCAAGCGTAACGCCGTGCTCTTTGTAAGCAGCCTCAACCTGATCGGTAATTGCCTTGTCAAAGTTCTTTGCAAGAACGCGTGGAAGCATGTCAATGAGGGTAACAGCCTTCTGACGCTCAGAGAGCTGCTCTGCAAGCTCGGCACCAATGTAGCCAGCACCGATGACAATTGCGGACTTGGAAGTTGCCATGGTGTCGTGAATGCGGCGTCCGTCAGCCCAGTTCTTGCACTGAAGAACGCGAGGTCCGTCAATACCAGGCAGTGGAGGAACAATTGGCTTAGAACCGGTGGTGACTACGAGGTAATCAAAGTCATCCTCAAAAGTCTCGCCAGTCTTGAGATCTTCCCAAGCAACGTGCTTGGTCTTAACGTCTGCAGAAGTGACGTTGGTGGTCATATGGACGTGAGCACCAGCCTCGGCAAGGGCTTCTGGAGAGCTGTAGAACATCTTGTTAGGATCGCTTACGTGGTCACCTACCCAAAGAGCAATGCCGCAAGACAGGAAGGAAACCGTGTCATTGCGCTCAAAGACGTGGACCTCCCAATCTGGGTGTGCGCCCAGGATTGAAGAAGTGGCAAAAACGCCTGCATGGGTACAACCGATAACTGCAACTTTAGCCATAGAAACCTCTCTGTTAAATGCTACTAATGACTAACATTAATTGTTACTTTGACAGTGGCATTATGCCATATTCTCTTAACGAGAAGAGCGTCATTCTTGAACGTTTTTTAATAAATCGAATATTTGGAGTTCGTGAAGCAATTTGGTTATAAGAAAGGCGTCTATCAGGATTTGATAGACGCCTTGACCTTACAATTCCTTGTATATTTCTTTACCGATGCGATTTACCACACCTACAACAAGAGCATTTCCCATACAGAACGCACGATTATTGTCGCTCATTCCCGTATTAGTCCAGCCTTTAGGAAAACCCTGTAGCTGATCAAGCTCATCTGGAACAAGTCTGCGATACCTCTCGCCTACTTTAATGATGTGTTTAAAGCGAGAAGGGCTTGCTCCTCCCTCTCCTGTAAGAATTGTTCTTGATGGGTTAGTGAGAAGATCTGGGAATGCCATAGAGCCTTCAGAGTAAAAATAGGTTTGACCTGTGTACCTATTGACACGCTCTTCTCGTTTTGACCCTTTAAGGTATTCCCAGCGAGAAAGCTGTGAATTGTCAATAAAGTAGTTCTCTGGAATTTCATTCTCTGGAGAAAGAACATCCCCCAGTGTTTTAAATTGACCCTTATAAACCTCTTCAACCTTACAGGTAATAACACGGTTATCTACCATCACACCAGCATCTAAAAACGGAGATGTTTTAGAACCTTCAGAATTAAAGTCCTTTGTAGCAACAAACGGATCTTTTGGAATATCAACATACGAGATATTGCCCACAGGATTAAAAGGAAATGCTCGGGACATAATTCCTGAAGTTAAGCGTTCTGAAAGCTCCCAGTTAGCATTTCTACGTGCGAGAATATATACACGTTTTCTTCTTTGTGAAAAGCCGTATGCCGCACTGTTTACCACACGCCATTCAACGCAATATCCAAGGCTAGCAAGACAACTTAGAATAATTGCAAAATCTCTACCACGCTGAGATGCGGGACTTTTAAGTAGACGATCAACGTTCTCTAAAAGGCACCATTCTGCATTTTCAGGAGACTTATCTAATTGAATTTTTAAGAATTTATAAATGTCCCACCACAGAACACCTTTTTTTCCTTCAATACCTCCCGATTGAGATAAAGGCTTAGCTACTGAGTAATCCTGGCAAGGAAATCCACCTACGACCATATCGACCGAAGGAATGTCGCGTAGACCCTGGTCATACTCATTAAGAACTTTATTAATGTCCTCATTTACAACTGAATCATTACCAAAATGAGTTTTATAACAATTTGCGGCAAACTGCCTTGTTGGAGATCCAGGCGGTTCCCACTGATTTGCCCATATAGTTTTAAACGTTCCCGCTTTTAGCAGGTTATTAGCTTTATTAGAAGGATCTTTATAACCCTCTAAGCCAAGTCTAAATCCACCGACTCCCGCAAAGAGTTCGGCAACAGTAATTTCTTTGGCCACGTTTCTCCTATCGCTGCTGTGGACCAATTTTGTGTTTACTATACTAACCAATCAACCGGACAAAAAGTCAATCTAATTCAGATAACCAATAAGATCAACTTAATCTTTAAGGGACAGCCCTTCAGATATTTCTTTTGCAAGATAAGAGCTATTCAACCAAAAACACTTTTTAACCTCAGGCTTTCCATATGGTTGAGGTTTTGTATCTAGCTTGTTTCTGGCATGAGGCCTTACATGACAACATTTATTTTCAGACGCCTTGACACTTATGTCAGCTCGTCCAGCTTTAATATTCTTTTGCATCTGAAGGTAGCATTGTTCTGCAAACATTAAATCAGAGTCAGGCATTTGCCAGAGCAAAATATTTGAGAGAACAAAATCACCTGCTGAGTTTTCCCTATAAATTACAAATAAATATTTACATAAAAGGTCGTGATATAAATCAGATTCTTCAAATGATTCCTCAGCAACTTTAAAGTAATCAAAGACTTTAAAGCTTACAGATTCTTTTGGTACTCCATTTGATTTAAGCCTCATCGTTTTAGGTTTAATACCAGCCTTTTCAAACTCTTCAATTTTCTGGTCTTCAGCAATACCTAGAATATGTTTAGTGATACGTGCACATTTATCTTTTGATTTACTTATATTAAACTCAGATGCAAGCTGCTCTTCAGTTTTTCCAAAAAATGGTTTAAACCTTTTATACAGAAGTTCAATAAGCGATAGTTTTTGCTCAGATTCGTTCCTTTTAATCTGAGATACACCGTTACCTAACATCTGTTTTTCTATGGTAGTCATATAAGACGCTTTAAATGCCCAGGCACGAGGCTTAGCTGGAACATTTGAATAAGGTTGCGTTGTTCTAACTGAGCTATTGGCAGCTTTTGTACACGCTTCTAGATATAGAGTATCAGAGCCAGAAATATCTTCCGCATGACCAGACTGAACCTTGGTAACAACTGTTTCCCAGTCTTGTTTGATTTGAGCATAATCCTCAACAGGAATATTCCATTTGTTTGCCAAAATTACCTTGTAATCAATAGGATTGACACCTTTTTCATATTTGTAAGCCATCAATAAAATATCTGAAGCCTTCCCTAGAAAATGGCTATCTTCAAATGTCTCATTAACTACTTTGTTGTAATCAATCATGGTGATGACAAGGCGTTCTTTAGCTACTAAATCACCTTTTTTATTCTCTTTCATGGGGGTTGTTTTTAATTCAAGTCCCACTTCAGCAAAATCAGGATTTGAATCACTGTTGATTGGATACTTAAAGTACAGTTCTTCGACTGCGTTGCCAAAAGCACCACGACGTTTTTTATGATCTGCAAGAGAGTTAACGTCGGTAACTTCACGAAGAGAGTGTCCAACAAGCTTAGAGGCATATTCAATAATAGATTGCTCATCAGAGATATCGTAATCAATATTTGAGTTATTCATACTCCCCCAATCAACATAAAAATATTGTGCTATTACCCTTCAGAAATAGCCATACAAATTTGTCTTTCAAGTATTTTTCACATCAAAAAACGCCTCCCAGCGCGTAGCTAGGAGGCGTTTTAAGGAAAGGACTAGAGGGGTTTCTCGCCAATTAGGCAAGCATCTGAGCAAGATCCTCGGAAGCATCGCCGATTGGGCCAATACCGTAGTTCTCAACAAGAATGTTAAGGACGTTAGGACTGACAAATGCAGGAAGAGTTGGTCCAAGCTTGATGTTCTTGATGCCAAGGTGCAGCAGAGTCAGAAGGACGCAAACTGCCTTCTGCTCGTACCAAGACAGAACAAAGCTCAGTGGCAGGTCGTTAACGCCGCAGTCGAATGCATTTGCAAGGGCGGTTGCAATCTGAACAGCGCCGTAAGCGTCGTTGCACTGACCAACGTCAAGAATGCGAGGAATGCCACCAATGGTACCCAGGTCAAGGTCGTTGAAGCGGAACTTACCGCAAGCAACGGTAAGGACAACGGAGTCTGCAGGAGTCTGCTCAACAAACTCGGTGTAGTAGTTACGACCAGGGCGAGCGCCGTCGCAGCCGCCAACAACAAAGAAGTGCTTGATAGCGCCCTGCTTAACAGCATCAATGATCTTATCGGCAATGCCAAGAACTGCACCGTGGCTAAAGCCGGTAGTTACCTTGTGGCCACCGTTAATACCGGTGAGCTCCTGAGCCTCAGCGTAACCGCCAAGCTCCTGAGCCTGCTTGATAACAGCACTGAAGTCCTTCTTGCCGTTTGCGTCCTCGTCAATGTGAACGAGCTCTGGGAATGCAACAAGCTCAGTAGTGTAGACGCGGTCCTTATAGCTAGGACGAGGAGGCATGAGGCAGTTAGTAGTGAAGACAACAGGAGCTGGAATGTCCTTGAACTCTTTCTGCTGGTTCTGCCATGCGGTACCAAAGTTGCCCTTGAGCTGTGGATACTTCTTGAGCTCTGGATATCCGTGAGCTGGGAGCATCTCGCCGTGGGTGTAAACGTTAACGCCGGTGCCCTCGGTCTGCTCAAGAATCATCTTGAGGTCAAGAAGATCATGACCGGAAACAACAATGAATGGACCAGGTTCAATGGTCAGTGGAACCTCAGTTGGAACTGGAGTGCCATAAGCGCCGGTATTTGCGCTGTCCAGAAGAGCCATGCACTTGAGGTTAACCTCTCCTACCTCAAGAGTAAGAGGCAACAAAACGTCAACGGAGGACTCGGTAGCAAGAGCAGCAAGTGCCTTTACAAAGAAAGCGTCAACTGCGTCATCGGTCTTGCCGAGAACGCGAGCGTGATAAGCATACGCAGCCATACCGCGAATACCAAAGAGAATGAGAGACTTGAGGGACCTAATGTCCTCGTTGTCGGACCAAACGCCGCCAAGTGGAAGATCCTCAACAGGCTCTACGCCAGCCTCTGCAGCTAGACGGTTCTTCTCGTCACGAACCTGAGCAGTAATTGCGTCAACAGCGCCCTTGTCAAAGTTAACGTTGGTGATACAAGTAAACAGGCCGTCAACAATCAGCTGGTCAGCGCGGTTAGAGCGCTTGCCAGCAGCAAGCTCGGTGCGAGAAAGGCCAACCAGGGCGCCGGTGAGCTCATCCTGAGCAAATGCAACATCAAAAGGCTTGCCACAAACGCCAGCAGCGCCGGTACAGGCAGTACAAGCAGCAGTCTGCTCGCACTGGAAACAGAACATCTTGTTATCCACTATTTTTCCTCTCCATAAAACCATATAGCGAGAAGAGATTTGCTCTTCTGGGTTTCATGATTACAGGAATGTGGAATAAGGTATGTTGTAATTACAACAAAACGATTTCTGTCCAGGAATTTTTTGGAGCGTATATGAACGTACAAGACATCAAGCCCTCGTTTTTGCTTAACACAATTGTGTTTAAAGGAGTAAAACCAGAGCTACTAGAGGCTCTTTTAAAGCATTTACGTGCTGTTGTTCGCACCTATGAGCCTGGAGAGATCATTTTGTGCGCTGGCGACAAGGCTCATCAATTTGGCATTGTTATCTCTGGCGCTATCCACGTTGAGGGATCTGACGCTCAGGGCAATATCTCTGTGATGGGAGCTTTCCATACCGGAGACACCTTTGGAGAGGCGTATGCGGCCCTTGGAAACGTGCCGCTTTTGACCTCGGTCGTTGCTACCGAGAAATCGGAAATTCTGCTACTGGACGTGCGTCAAATTACTACCAGAACATGCGATATCTGCGGTGGCGTGGACATTATCATCAGAAATCTTATGGCTTCAATTGCTCAAAAGAACATTATGCTGAGTCGACGCATTCAAGATGCCGCACCAAAAAGCATTCGTGGCAAACTGATAGCGTACTTGCATACGCGCTCTCAAGCTGCAGGTTCTACAGAGTTTGATATCCCCTACAATCGCCAACAGCTTGCGGATTATCTTGGTGTAGATAGAAGCGCTCTAAGCGCGGTAATATCTTCTTTAAGCAAAGAGGGTGTTTTTGAAGTAAAGAGAAGTCACTTCAAACTTTTATAAAAAATTCAGCCTAAGGAGGCTTTTATGGCAGAGATTTATTTAGCAGGTGGATGCTTCTGGGGACTTGAAGAGTACTTCTCCAGAATTAATGGCGTCACCGCAACTACCGTTGGCTACGCAAACGGAAAGACCTTGGACACCAACTATCAAGAGGTGAAGGCAACAGATCATGCAGAAACAGTGCATGTGACCTATGACTCAAGCGTTGTAAGCCTCTATGACATTTTGCGCTACTACTTTAGGGTTATTGATCCCCTCTCAGTAAACAAGCAGGGTAACGACGTTGGTAGACAGTATCGCACAGGTATCTATTACACAAACGATGCTGACCTGCTTGTCATTGACCGCATTATGACTGAACAAGAGTCTCTTTTTGGTCAGAAGCTTGCCGTTGAGGTTGAGCCGCTAGATAACTACGTACTTGCTGAAGAGTATCATCAGGACTACTTGAAGAAGAACCCAGGCGGCTATTGCCACATCAATGTTGATGACGCATATAAGCCGCTTGCGTAAGTAGTTTGTCAAACGCTCTCCTGAGTAGCTCAGTTCACGTTTACAAGAAAGGCGCTCGCTTGTGAACTGCCTCCCATTTCTTAGACACGAGAAATAGGAGGCAGTTCAAAACACATCTAAGTCGGATAATCTGTCAAAAAGACGTATACATGACGCAGAAAATACCTCAATCATGCAGATTATCTTCATTAGATGTGTAATATGCCCCCATCTGAGCAGAATATCTGACTTAGGTGTGTTCCTTAGGTACGGAATTTACCGATAGTTAAATTTCTTATATATCTCTATTCATTTTCCAGCATATTAATGGAAGTTTATGCATAGAGATGTATATCGGGTAGTGCGACCGCCTAGCTGCCTGGCTATCTTGATTAGGAACATGTCAATTCTTCAGCAAAACCTACCAAAGCTGCGCTATTTTGTGCGTCAGACCTAAAAGCCGACGCTAATACGCTGCAGAATCATAATCACCTGCATATAAACTGCCTCCCATTTCTTATGTCCAAGAAATGGGAGGCAGTTCATTGTGCGGGCGCCTTTTTGGTTCAATGTTTGTTACAGCTAAGCTAATAAGCAGTACGGTTCAAGCTACTTCTTAACCTCGTAGTGGCTCTTTACGGTAAACGTAATAACGTAGGTCTTACGATACGACTCTGGTGCAGAAGTGAGAATTGCACAGTCGGTCAGGTTGTAGTTAGTTGGGTGCGCAAGAGCCTGGTCAACGGTGTTGCCAATCTCTTCTGCAGACTCAAGTACCTGAGCCCTCTGAGCCGCATCGATAGTTGCTTTTCTCATCAAATCAAACTGATCTGCTGTACCCTCAATGCGAATGATGATTGGCCAGAGACTATCTTTATCAATCTGTGTAGTAATTTGCAGATCTGGATACAGGCTGTTATCAAAGCTGAATCCATCAGGAATCTGATAGGTGTCATAGCCGGTTGCGTTTGAATTGTTTGATGAGGAGCTAGAGGAGCTAGAAGAATCCTCTTTTTTCTGATCTTTCTTTTCTTCTTTTTGTTCTGACGTGGTGGATGTTGTCTGATCTTGTTTGTTTTCTGTTTGTGAGCAGCCAGACAAAATGCTCACACTTAAGGCTGACGTTACCAGTAGTACAAAAAATGCAGTAAAGAACTTGCTCATGCTAGAGCTACGCTTCATGTGACCTCCATTAAACGAAACGCGCTAACTACCAGAAACTCACAGTGATTGTACCCAGCAAATATCACCATTTAACTGGGAAGATATTCCACAACGTAAAATATTGTTTCATCTTTTTATGCTTCCCAGAGGAAGTGTTTCATATCTACCTTACCGTTTTGTAGAAATTGCACACCTTCTGCCTCAAGAAGCTCTCTCTGTGCATCTGGTCCACCAAAAGCAAAGCCTGGAGCTAGCGAGCCGTCTTTAAAGACTACTCGGTGACACGGCACACCACCAGCAACTCCCGGACTCTGGTGCATAGCAAATCCTACATAGCGAGCCTTTCTCGGCTCCCCTATCATGCGAGCTATCTGCCCATACGTGCTGACTCTGCCCTCGGGAATCTGCTTAACCACTGAAAATGCACGCTGAAAGAAGTTATCCATATCTAGCCCACTCTATCTTCACGCCTGCCGGGAATTACTTGCTCATTTTATGTTGGAATGCTATCGTATCAAAAGCAAACGGGTGGTGGCGCAGCTTGGTAGCGCACTTGACTGGGGGTCAAGGGGTCGCTGGTTCAAATCCAGTCCACCCGACCAGAATTTCTCGCCAGGAGTATTCCTGGCTTTTCTTTATATATAGAAGTAGTTTTCAAAAACCGGTGTGATCTAATTTGTAGCATAGACAAAGTGACAAATTGGAATTTTCCTTTATTCAGATATATAGACTGTCGACAATAAAACTCCTATATAGTATGATTTTACAAACTACTATATAGGAGCTTTTGTATGAAAACAAATGGAGGATTTCTTGTCACCAAAATAAAACAGCTTGGTGACCGGATTTTTGAGAAGATTCTCAGCGAAAAGAATATTGATGCGTTCAATGGAGCCCAGGGGCGCATTCTTTATGTGCTGTGGCAGGAGGATGGAATCTCGATCAGGTCGCTCTCGGTCAAATGCGGATTAGCGATAACATCTCTTACGACGATGCTGGAAAGAATGGAACATCAAGGGCTGATAAGCCGTGTTCAGTCTGAAACGGACAAAAGGAAAACACTCCTGTTTCTGACTGAGAAAGCACATGCCTTAAAGGGCGAGTACGATTCTGTATCTGATGAGATGGGCAGCATTTACTACAAGGGTTTTTCAGAGGAAGAAATTATCCGGTTTGAGGAATGCCTCGACCGCATCAGAAAGAATCTTGAGAAGTGGCAGAAGTCATGAGTATTTGTATCAAAGATCAGATTCAGAACATGAATCTCGTCATTGGCTGCACAGTGGGGTGCACATATTGCTATGCCCGCAACAATGTAAAGCGCTGGCATATGATCGATGACTTTGCTGATCCTGAGTTCTTTCCGGGCAAGCTCAAGATGATGGAAAAGAAACGTCCGCAGAACTTTCTTCTTACCGGCATGAGCGATCTCTCCGGATGGAAGCCGGAATGGAGAGACGAGGTATTTGCAAAGATCCGTGAAAATCCACAGCATCAGTTCCTGTTCCTGACTAAGCGCCCCGATCTGCTGGATTTTGATACCGATCTGGAAAACGCATGGTTTGGCGTTACGGTGACGAGGAAAACAGAACTGTGGCGTATTGACGCCCTTCGGAAAAACGTCAGAGCAAAACATTACCATGTTACCTTTGAGCCGTTATTCGACGATCCCGGCACAGTTGACCTTTCCGGAATCAACTGGATCGTTGTCGGCACTATGACCGGGGTTCAGAGCAGGAAGGTTCATACGGAGCCGGAGTGGGCATGGTCTCTGACGAACCAGGCACATGCGCTCGACATTCCGGTGTTTATGAAGGAAGACCTTGTCCCTATCATAGGGGATGAAAATATGATTCAAGAAATGCCAGAAGAATTTAATAAAGTGTTAGAGGTACAGAGATCATGGCAGAAGTAATCAATGGAATCCTCATTTCTGAGGTGGAAACAAAAAACATCATGACCAAGTCCAGTCTGCCGGTAGGCGGTTACTCGGTCAATCCTTATGTAGGCTGTACACATGCCTGCAAGTATTGCTACGCTTCTTTTATGAAGCGCTTTACCGGACATACGGAGGAATGGGGAACTTTCCTTGATGTGAAGCATTGGCCGGAAATTAAAAATCCGAAGAAATATTCCGGACAGCGGGTGGTCATCGGTTCTGTGACGGATGGCTACAGTCCACAGGAGGAGCAATTTGGGAATACCAGAAAACTTCTGGAGCAGTTGATTGACAGTGACGCAGATATTCTGATCTGCACAAAGTCTGATCTTGTGGTAAGGGATATTGATCTGCTGAAGAAGCTTGGACAAGTGACCGTTTCATGGTCAATCAATACACTGGATGAAAATTTCAAGAACGATATGGACTCTGCTCCGAGCATTGAACGGCGTATCGCTGCTATGAAGCAGGTATATGACGCAGGAATCCGTACAATCTGTTTCGTATCCCCGGTATTCCCCGGGATCACGGACTTTGAAGCCATCTTTGAGCGGGTAAAGGATCAGTGCGATCTGTTCTGGCTTGAAAACCTCAATCTTCGGGGCGGCTTCAAAAAGACGATCATGGATTATATCGCCGAAAAATATCCTGATCTTGTACCGCTTTACGATGAGATCTACAACAAGCATGATCGCAGCTACTTTGAAGCGCTTGAAGTAAAAGCTGCGGAAATGGCTAAGAAATATGATTGTCCCTTTGTGGATAATGAAATGCCTTATGGCAGGGTCACGCAGGGGCATCCGGTGATTGTGGATTATTTCTATCATGAGGAAATCCGAGGGACAGAAAATACCGGAAAAAGAAATCGTTAAACAGAAATATATTGCTGCGGTGCATTCGTATTTTGCTTCGCTTCAAACGCACAATTTCAGTTTGTCAATTACAGGAGACATTGAAAGAGCCAGCCCATTCAAGGTGCTGGCTCTTTCAAAAATTTCATTCTAATTTATGCGTCTGTACCCTCAAACTGACTCTCGTACAGATTGGCGTAGAAGCCACCCTTGGCTAAGAGCTCATCGTGAGTCCCGCGTTCAAAAATTGAGCCGTCCTTGAGGACAAGAATGCAATCCGCTCCTTGAATGGTCGAGAGCCTGTGAGCAACAACCAGCGAAGTTCTGCCGCTCATAATGGTATCAAACGCCTTCTGTACCAGCTGCTCTGTTCGCGTATCAATGCTTGATGTTGCCTCGTCTAATAGCAGAATAGGCGGATTAGCAAGCATGACACGAGCTATACATAGAAGTTGCTGCTGACCCTGAGATAAAGATCCGCCAGACTCTCCTACCATGGTGTCGTAACCCTGAGGAAGCTGCTGGATAAACTCATGAGCCTGAGCCTTTTGAGCTGCAGCAATAATCTCTTCATCGGTTGCGTCTGGCTTTGCATAGCGGATATTCTCTTTGATGGTTCCCTTAAAGAGCCACGTATCCTGTAGCACCATGCCAAACTGCTCTCTCAGCGATGCACGGGTGAGCTTTTGCGTGTTATGACCATCTACATAAATTGCGCCAGAATCAATGCTATAGAACCTGAGTAGCAGGTTAATAAGGGTTGTCTTGCCGCAGCCAGTTGGGCCAACAAGAGCAATCTTCTGGCCAGGCTCTGCCTTGAATGAGATGTGGCTGAGCAGCGGGTGCTTGGGATCATAGGAGAACGCCACGTCATCAAACTCAATGGAGCCCTGTGGATTCTGGATGACTTCAGCGTCTGCTGGGTCTGGCTTGATTTCTTTTGCATCGAGAAGATCAAAGACTCGACGAGCGCTTGCATAGGCTGTCTGAACCTGTGTAACAACTGCGGAAATGGCGTTAAAAGGCTTCATGTACTGGTTGGCATACGAGAGGAAGCTTTGTACCTGACCAATAGTAAGAGGAGAAGGAACACCAGTCAGTACGCAAATACAGCCAAGTCCAGCTACCAGTGCATAAATGAAGTTGTTTACCAAGCGTGTAGAAGGATTAGAAAGAGACGATGCAAACTGCGCACGCTCTCCTACTACACGGAGTTTCTCGTTAATAGCTTCAAACTGCTCAATAATAGTGTCCTTGTGAGCAAAAGCAGTAATAAGTTCCTGGTTGGAGACCATTTCTTCTGCGTATCCGCCTAGCTGACCCTGATAGCCTTGTTGCTTGCTAAAAGATGAGCTTGCGTACTTGGTTACCACGGCTGCTGCAAGAATTGAAAGCGGTGTAGCCAGAGCAACTACAAGGCCCATAGGGACTGACATAAAGAACATGAAGCATAAGGTTCCAATAATGGTCACCACGCCCGTAAGGAACTGCGTCAGGCCTTGCTGGAGGCCATCGCCCAGCTGATCCACATCGTTTACAACCCTAGAGAGCAAGTCTCCCTGAGAATGCGTATCAATGTATGAGAGTGGTAAGTTTGCAACCTTAGCATGAGCTGCGTCTCTGAGGTCTCGTGTAACAAAATAGGTCAGCTTATTTGTAGACCAAGAAGCTAACCACTGTGTTGCACTTGCAAGCAAAACTACTACTGAAAGCTGAGTAAGGATTGGAAGCAGAGCCGCTTCCCCTCCTTGCACTAGTCTAATGAGCTGGTCAATAGCGCTACCTACAATGATAGGCACCCAGAGCTGCAGAAGTACCGTTGCAATAGAAGACGTTGCTGCTAAGACAAGAAATCCCCCGTGTGGAGAAATCCATGCAGCTAGTCGGCGTGTGACTTCTGCTGCGGACATGGAGATAGCGTCAGCGGAGCCGCCTTTGCCGTGCTCAGGAGCGCTTGATGCAATAGCGGAGGTGCTTCCGCCAGAATACATATCGGCCATTACTCCACCTCCTCAGGACGAAGCTGTGAGAGACAAATCTCTTTATAGAGCGGGCACGTGGCGAGAAGTTCTTTGTGCGTCCCTAGCCCCACTTGTTTGCCATGGTCAAGAACAAGGATCTTGTCTGCCTGCATAACTGCAGCTACACGCTGCGAAATAATGATGCTTGTAGTTGTTGCGCTGAGCTTGCGAAGGGCTGCGCGGAGGTGTGCATCCGTGGCAAAATCAAGTGCGGAAGCAGCGTCGTCTAAGATGACAATGCGCGGGTTTCCCACCAAGGCACGAGCAATGGTTAAGCGCTGGCGCTGACCACCCGAGAAGTTCTTGCCGCCACGCTCAACAATGCTGTCAAGCTGATCGGGTTTCTCGCGCACAAAGTCTGCTGCCTGAGCAACCTCAAGAGCTGCCCAAAGCTCTTCATCGGTAGCGTTTGGATTTTTCCAGCAGAGATTGGAGCGAATGGTGCCACTGACCAGTGAGGTGTGCTGAGGAACATAGCCAATAAGAGCGCGCAACTGCTCAAACGTGTAAGTTTTTATATCGTGGCCAAAGACACTTACTGAGCCACTTTCTGTATCAAAAAGACGCGGGATGAGGGCAGCAAAACTGGACTTACCAGAGCCCGTACCGCCGATGATACCCAGAGTCTGACCAGCCTGAAGCAAGAGGTTAATGTCTGAAAGGGCTGGGTCTCCTCCGCCGTTGTAGACAAGCGAAGCATCCTTAAAAGCTACAGCAGTGCCGGTAAAATCAGACTCCGTGAGGTTGATTTGCCTGTTTCCCTCATCGGTAAGCGTTGGCTTGGTGTTCAGAACTTCCATCACGCGAGTAGCAGACGCAGTTCCGCGTGTAATGATAATAACCAGGTTAGCAACGTAGCCAATAGCCAAAAGCGCACTGGTCATATAGCTGACAAGTGCCACCACGGTTCCTTGGGATAGAGTACCTGCAGTAATCTGAGGAGCCGCAAGCCAAAGCGTTACGGCAATTCCTAGGTACATAACAAGGAAGGTCGCTGGGTTCAGAAGGGCTGAATAATTTGCTGCATCAGTTGCTGTTTCTGTCTGAGCAAGAACTGCCTCGGAGAATTGTTCCTTCTCGTCTGACTCATGCCTAAAAGCCCTAATAACACGAATACCAGAAAGCATTTGTCGCATATATAAAGAAACGGTATCAAGGCGCTTCTGCAGCTCAGTAAAGAGTGCGGTAGATTTACGTGCAACAAAGAAGAAAATAGCTGCTACCAACACTGTTGCAATCAAGAAGACCATTCCAAGCTGAGCATCAAGCATAATTGTTGCAATGATGGATCCTGCGGCAAGAATAGGCCATCTAACGAGCTGACGAATACCCAAAGCAATCGTAACCTGTACCTGGTTAACGTCATTGATAAGCCTTGTTACCAGAGTGTCTGTTCCAAGCAAAGAAATATCGGCGCTCGAGAGTTCTTGAATCTTCTTAAACAGTTCATTACGCAGGTCAGTTCCCGTACGCTGAGAAACAATTGAAGCAATTTTTTGGCAGACAAGCGTAAAACTAAAACCAACTATTGCAATGACTACCAGCAAAATGCCGTAACGAATAATGTCATATATGTTTGCCCCATGTATACCCAGGTCAATCATGCGAGCAATAATCAAAGGCGTTAGAAGGTCTCCAATGACCTCAACACCTTTGCAAAGCACAGCAACAAAACTCTTACGCCCATACTTTGGCCATACAAACCTAGAAAGTAAATCTCCCATTTACGCCTCACCAAGCTTCTCTGCAAGCGTTAACCACTCGTCTTCCAGCCCCATCAGCGCCGCTTCTGCGTCATCAAGCTGCTGCTGCAACTCCATCAAACGCTGCGCATCTGTTGCGTCAGCAGTGCTCATTTGTTCCCTAATCTGCTCAGGCAGTTCCTGAGCCTTGCCCATGCGGCGCTCAATTGAGTCAAAGCGCTTCTTGAGCTCACGACGCTCAGCGTTGCTCAGTACCGAGCTTTCCTGGCGAGAAGATCCGTCTACCTGCGGCTCATTTGTGTCTGAACTGCTGCGTGCACCCGACAACTCCCCCGCTCTTCTCGCCGTTTGCTTTGCAACATTAACGAGCTTGAGGTACTCGTCAACGCCGCCAGGAACATGGCGAATATGGCCGTCTATGAGGGCATACTGGTCATCGGTAACGCGTTCAATCAAGAAGCGATCATGGCTGACTACCAGAAGGGTTCCTGGCCACGAGTCCAGAAGGTCTTCCAGGACAGCAAGCATATCCGTGTCCAGATCGTTGCCTGGCTCGTCTAGTACCAGCACGTTTGGTTCTTCCAGAAGAACGCACAGAAGTGCCAAACGCCTACGCTGGCCTCCGGAAAGGTCTTGCAGTCGATTGGTAAACTCTCGTCGATCAAAGCCCAAACTTTCAAGCAGCTGCGTAGGGCTTTGCATCTTGCCGTTTACCAGGTAGCTAGTCTTATACTGGCTTAACAGTTCAAGAACGGTCCACGTTTCTTTTGTAGCAAACGTATCAATCTGCTGAGAAAGCCAACCAAATTTGACGGACTTTCCTACTTTCACCAGACCAGATGTTGGTTGTAACTGCTGCGTCATCAGCTCAAGAAGCGTGGACTTACCAGCACCATTCTCACCCAGAATGCCATAGCGATCACCAGGGCCAATAAGCCACTCAATATGCTTGATGACGTCTGTTTGACTGTTTGAAGTATCTAGCTGCGTTTTTTGATCTTCATCAGTACTCTGTGCGGCATTTTTGTAGGCAAACGAGACGTCATGCATCTCAATAACCTGCTTGCCTAGCCTAGAGACTGCCATGCGTTTGAGCTCAAGCGTGTTTCTCAGTGGTGGATCTTCGGCCAGAAGTTCCATGGCAGCGTCAATCCTAAACTTAGGCTTTGACGTGCGAGCCTTTGCGCCATGGGCAAGCCAGTTAAGCTCTTTTCTGAGCGTATTCTGTCGGCGCTCTTCCATCACCGCTGCCTGTCTATCACGTTCAACTCGAGCTTGAATGTAGGCAGAATAGCCGCCGTCAAATGGGTCAATAACGCCATCGTGGACTTCCCACATATGGTCGCAGACCTCATCCAAGAACCAACGGTCATGTGTGACTAGAATGAGGGCGCCATTTCCCTCTGACCAGCGATTCTTAAGGTGATTTGCAAGCCACTGAATAGCGTGAAGATCAAGGTGGTTGGTTGGCTCGTCAATAAGCATTAAGTCCCAGGTACCCACAAGTAAACGTGCTAAGTCGCAACGCCTACGCTGACCTCCTGAGAGCTCTCCTACCAGACCATTCCAGTCCAGATCTCCAATGAGTTCATCAATAATTTTACGAATACGAGCATCAGATGCCCATTCATACTCCGGTGTATCACCCACGACAGCGCTACAAACTGTCTGTGTATCAGAGAGCGAATCACTTTGGCCCATGTAGCCAACTTGGATACCGCTTCTCCAAATTACGTTACCAGAATCGGGTTCAATTCTTTTGGCGATAAGATCTAAGAGGGTTGATTTTCCATCGCCGTTTTTGCCCACAACACCAATACGGTCACCCTCATTAACTCCAATAGTCTGGTTGGTAAGAACCTTCTTACCAGGCCATTCCATAGAAATTTGTTCGCAGCCTACCAGAATTCCCACTAGTTATCACCTAAAAAAGAACGAAGTAACGCAATTTCTTCTCCCCAGCCAGAGAGTTCAGAATGAGGAGTTTCCAAAATCATAGGAAGCGTGTTGACGCGCGGATTAGTCACCACGGCACGGAACGTTGCTAAGCCAATAAAGCCTTTGCCAATCTGTTCATGTCTATCTTTATGAGCCCCAAGAGGATTCTTAGAGTCATTAAGATGTAAAGCCTTAAGCTTTTTCAAGCCAACTATCTGGTCAAACGTATCTAGAACCGCATCAAGATTTTCTACAATCTCATAGCCGCCATCATGAACATGGCAGGTATCAAGGCACACGCCCATAAGCTCGGGGTGGTTTACCTTATCTAGAATTGCGGCAATCTCTTCAAACGTTTTACCAACTTCTGTACCCTTGCCCGCCATAGTTTCAAGAAGAACCGTAGTGTACTGGCCCTCAAACAGGCAATCGTTAAGTGCGCTTGAAATCTGCTCAATTGCCATGTCAGACCCTTGACCCACATGGCTACCTGGATGGAAGTTGTAATAATTACCAGGCAGATACTCCATACGCTCAAGATCTTCTGTAAGCGCACGACGAGCAAAATCCCTGGTTTCCTCTTTAGCCGAGCACAGATTCATGGTGTAAGGAGCATGTGCAACCAAAGGTCCAAAGTGATGAGCCTCCAGCAGCGCCCTGAGCTTTGTAACATCAGCCTCATCTAAAGCCTTAGCGTTGCCACCACGAGGATTTCTGGTAAAGAAAGCAAAGGTAGTTGCCCCAATAGAAAGAGCATCCTTACCCATTGCCTCCCAGCCCTTAGCTGCCGAGAGATGGCATCCTATAAAAAGATCTTCTGGTTGCACGCTATGCACGCTCCTCAAGCATCTTTGACACACGGTCCAAAAGCTCTGAGGCAACATCAGCCAAAGGTAAAGTCTCAAGCTGTTCTACACCTTGAGGAGTTACAAAAGCCACACGATCTGTATCTGCACCAAAGGTTGAATCAGGCCTAGAAACATCATTTGCCACAATCATGGAACAACCTTTACGCTCAAGTTTAGCTTGAGCATGCTCCAAGACGTTATTTGTCTCGGCTGCAAAACCTACAACAACCTGGTCTTTCCTAGTCTTAGATAGGCTAGCGAGAATATCGGTTGTTTCTTTAAGGTCAATAGACTCAAGATACTCTGATGACTTCTTAAGCTTATGGTCAGCTGGGTGAGCTGGGGTGTAGTCGGCAACAGCTGCCGTCAAAATGGCGGCATCAACACCGTCAAAGACACTTACACATGCCTTATACATGTCTTCAGCAGACACTACTCTCTGAATATTGACACCCTGAGGAGACTCAAGCTGCGTAGGACCAGAAATAAGTGTGACCTCTGCACCACGACGTGCCGCAGCATCAGCTATGGTGTAACCGAGTTTTCCTGTTGAACAGTTGGCAATAAAGCGAACTGGATCGATCTTCTCGTGCGTTGGTCCTGCCGTAATAAGTAGCTTTTTACCTATAAGATCTTGCTTGGATGGCCCCGCGTCATTACCAAAAAGAACCTTCAGTGCAGCGTCTACAATCTGCTGTACTGGAGCAAGCTTTCCGTCTCCGGTATAGCCACAGGCAAGACGACCTGACTCAGGCATAACCATCTGGATTCCTCGCTGACGGAGCAGTGCGACATTTGCCTGAGTGGCTGGATTTGTCCACATATGCGTATTCATGGCCGGGGCCACAAGAACTGGTGTATGAGCAGCAAGAAGTGTTGCACTTGTAGCGTCATCAGCAATGCCATGAGCCATCTTTGCCATGATATTGGCAGTGGCTGGTACAACTACCATGCAATCTGCCCAATCAGCAAGGTCAACGTGAGCAACAGGAGTCTCGGCATTGTTGTAGAGCGACTGCACTACCTCATGATGTGTTAATGCTTCAAAGGTAGTCTTTCCTACAAACTGAGCTGCATCTTCTGTCATAACAACACGAACGTCACAGTCAGCTTTCTGAAGGCCTCTGAGTACTTCGCAGGCTTTATATGCAGCAATTCCTCCGCACACCACAAGGCATACAGAGGACTGAGCGGTTTTATCCAACATAGCGATAAATTCCTTTATTCTTCAAACGCTGTAGAAGTAATAAGCATCCTGTGGCAATAAGGGCACTCAGCAATCTCGGAGCTGTGCTGAAGATCGTGGAATGAACTTGGTTGCAGTTTAACGCGACAGACACTTGGAACGTTTCCTACAAGGTGCTCAACTGCCAGGCCCTTAAAACGTTTACGTGCAGCTTCATAGCGCTCAAGTGTGTCAGAAGAAATCTGAGCTGCAAGCTCTTCTCGAGATTTAGAGAGCTCAACAATCTCTGCGCGAAGAGCCGCAGAATCAATCTCAAGGGACTGAGAAAGGCTCTCACGCTCTTTCATAAGCTTTACCTGCAAGTCTTGAGCTGTCTGATAAGCCTTCTTGCACTTTTCAAGTTCTTCAGTTTTTGCTGCAAGTTTGAAATCACACTTCTCGATATTCTTTGCCAAAGAAGAAAGCTGCTGGTCAAAGTCTCTAATAGCACGATGATTAGTTGCAGTTTCTACAGCAGCAGAAACCTCTTCTGTCTTAAGAACATAATGGGCGCGCTGCTCATTGAGGTCAGAAATATCAATTTCTACGTCTTTTTTAACGCCAAGAACCTGCTTAAGCTGAGAAGCAATCTTTTTCTCTGCAAGTTGGGCATTTTTAATCTTTTGAACCTGGGGCATTGAGGCCAAGTTGGATGCGAGTTTTAGCAGCTGCAAATCAATATCCTGGAGCTGCATCAGATTAACAGACTCACTCATGGGGCCTCCTCATATACGGTTACTCATCTAGTCTACCGTAAATAAGGACGTATCAGACGCAGAACATAACTAATGAAGAGATTAGTATGTGAAAAATTTATCCAACAATTTGTAGCAAGGTTGCACAGAATGTATCAAGGTCTGCCTCAGAAACGCGCTCGTCAAAGGTTATACGTAAGCTACCTAGAGCCTCGTTTCTAGAGATGCCCATAGCCGAGAGAACGTGGCTTGCGTCAAGAGAGCCTGAAGAACAAGCAGAACCAGCTGAAACTTCATAGCCTGCCTGGTCAAGCTTTAAAATAAGCGTCTCGGAATCCATTGAGGGAACCATAATGCTTACCGTACCAGGCATGTGATCTTTGCCGGCGTAAGCCTCTGTAGTTGGCTTAATCTTGGGAGAAGCGCAAAGAGTCTCATATACCTTATTGGCACGCACAGAAACGCTCTCCTGTGTTTGAGAAAGATTCTCAAGGCACCACTGAGCGGCAGCAGCAAAAGCTAGAGCGCTCCTCACGTCCTGAGTTCCATGACGCCTACCAGCCTCTTGTCCCCCGCCGTAACTCTGTGCTTTAAATGGAGTCTTTGAGCGCATAAGAACCGCAGCAATACCCAGAGGGCCACCGATCTTATGGGCGGCAATAGTCAGGGCGTCTACATCTGCTACCTCAAGAGGAATACGACCAAACGCCTGAACAGCGTCAGTATGAAAAAGTGCACCCACCTTATGAGCAGCACAAGCAAGGTCTACAACTGGCTGAATAACGCCCGTTTCATTGTTGGCATACATTATCGAAACAAGAGCTACCGACTGATCCAAAAGACCCTCAAGGGTTGAAGCCTCAATCTTTCCCTGACGGTTAGGCTGAGCAATTCGTACCTCAAAGCCCTTCTCGCGAAGAACCGGTGCTAGGTCCAAAACAGAATCATGTTCAATTGCCGAGAAAACCACCGTGTTGCGCTTGTGATCCTTGTTACGGGCACCCTCTGCCATGCCAAGGACAGAGAGGTTATTGCCCTCGGTACCGCCGGAGCAAAAGACCACGTCAGGAGCTCTAAATTTGCCGCCTACCGCACGTGCAATAACACTACGAGCACCATCAAGCTCTCGTGCTGCTTGACGACCAAGCGAGTGCAAAGAGTTTGGATTAACTCCAGCAATAGGTGAAGCTTCATAGGTTTTCTCGGCATCAAGCGCTTCTTGGCGCATTGGTGCTGAAGCTGCATAGTCTAGGTAAACGTAGTTCATAACGTGGTTTCTGTTGATTCAATCTTGCGGTTACTGCATGCACTAATAATGCTGAAGAGTTGCAGCCTAGCCTTGAACGATAAGAGCGAACTCGCCAGCGTCGTGGATTGCCTGGATAGTTGCAGCTCGATCTTCCTGGCCAAACACAGCACTACCCGCAACAAGCATATCAGCGCCAGCAGCTACAACATCAGCTGCGTTAGCTGCACTGATACCACCATCAACCTCAATCAGAGGATGAACGTTATGTTTGCGGCAGAGCTCTTTAAGAGCTTTGAGCTTCTCAATTGAGTGAGGAATAAACTTCTGACCACCAAAGCCAGGATTAACTGTCATGATAAGCACCAAATCAAGATCTTCGATAAGATCCTCAAGAACGCTTACGGGAGTACCAGGGCAAAGCGAAATACCAGCCTGAGCACCGGAATCCTTGATAAGGTGAACAAGACGATGAGTGTGAACCTCTGCCTCGTAGTGGAAAGTAACAACGTCAGCGCCACGGTCCAGGAATAGCGGCACAATCTCAGCTGGATTAGTAACCATCAGATGGACATCAATGGGCAGCTCAGAGGACTTTTTGCAGTACGAGAAAATATCTGGACCAAATGAGATATTAGGAACAAAGTGACCATCCATGACGTCGTAATGGATGTAGTCAGCGTTTGCAATTGAATCAAGCTCGCTCTTAAGCTTGGAGAAATCTGCAGATAGAACAGATGGTGCTACCAGGACGTTATTCATCAAACTCTCCTATCGAGTCATTCCATAAAATTCTTCATTTGGAAGGCGGTTTGTAAGACGAGAAGTAATTTCTTCTGGCGTAGCACCTTCGTAAAGTACAGCGTGAACTGCTGCAGTAATAGGCATCTCAACGCCCATCTGCTGACCAAGCTCATAAAGACCAATGACAGCCTGAGCACCCTCAACAACCATACCGGTCTCTTCCTGATAAGACTGAAGCGTCTTACCCTTGACCAAGGCTTCTCCAAATGTTCTATTTCTAGAATGCTCGGAGGTACAGGTTGCTACCAGGTCTCCCATTCCTGCAAGACCCATGCAGGTGAGTGGGTCTCCGCCAATAGCACATACTACGCGGCCAAGCTCTGCAAGACCTCGGGTCATGAGGGCTGCAAGAGCGTTGTCACCGTTGCCCAGACCAACAGCAATACCACAGGCAATAGCAACAACGTTTTTAGCTGCAGCACAAGCCTCAACACCGCGTACATCAGAGCTAACGTAGGTTCTGAAGTATGTACGAGAAAGCAACGTCTGGAAACGCTTAGCAACCTCGGCATCTTCAGATGCTACAACTGCTGCAGAAATTCCCTGTTTAATGACCTCTTCTGCGTGGTTTGGACCGGAAAGTACGGCGATTCTTGCAGGGTTTCCAAGCTCGTCAGCAGCAACTTCGTGCATAAGCTTGTGAGAGCCTGCTTCCATACCCTTGGAGAGAATCAAAACATCAACCTCTGAATCAAGATATGGTGCGCAAGCAGCACAAACAGAGCGCAAAAATGCTGAAGGAGCAGCCATAACAACAGCATCTACACCGGCGAGAGCCTCAGCCTCACTAGTGGTAGACACAATATTGTGTGGAAGCTCAGAATCAGAAAGATGTCTGCAGTTAACGTGCTCTTTATTGATGGACTCGGTAACATCGGCCTCCCTGGACCAGATGATTACCTCATCAGAAGTTGAAGCAAGAAGTGTTGAAAGTGCGGTACCCCATGATCCCGAACCAATAACAGCAACTTTTTTCATGATTAGTTGTCCTTTTTCTTTTCGCCGAAAGAGAATTTAGACTCACTACCAGCATTAAGACGATTGATATTCTCGCGATGAGCCCAAATAACTGCTGCTGCTACGACAAACACTGGAATAGTAGCTACGGGATCCATACCAAATAGCAGGCAGAATAGTGGAATGGCAACGGCTGCACCGATGGAGCCAAGCGATACGTACTTAGTTGGTACGGCAAGCGTAATAAACACCGCAAGAGCTACAAGAGCAGCAAGCGGATTTACTGCAAGGCCACCGCCAAATCCAACAGCAATTCCTTTTCCGCCATGGAAATGAAGCCAAGGCGAGAAAATATGACCAAGAACGCAGCAGGCATACACAAAAGAAATGATGAGCTCAGCCTCTGCGTGATCATTTCCCGAGACCAGAGGAGTAAATCCTTGGGCTCCCAAGAACCAACGAACCAGCATTACACTGACAATGCCCTTACTTGCATCGCAAAGAAGTGTAAGAATACCTGCGGCTTTACCAGCATTTCTTGCAACATTGGTGGTGCCAATATTTCCTGATCCAAGTTTGCGAATGTCTTCATGAGCCATAACACTTGCAATAATCAGGCCAAATGGAATGCCGCCAAGGCCAAATGCAATTAGTCCAAAAATCAGAGCAACAACAATTCCAGGCATTAGTTAGATTCGACCTTCTTACGGAACTTCAAACGAATAGGTGTACCAATCAGAGAGAACTTCTCGCGAAGTCTGTTCTCAATAAAGCGCTCGTAGTTGTCATCAACAAGGTCTGGAGCATTGCACCAGAACGAGATAACAGGAGGCTTAGAGCCCGTCTGAGTAGCATACTGAATCTTAAGGCGACGGCCTCGGTCAGAAACCGTGTGTCCGCCTTCTCTAATCTGGGCGAGAAGTTCGTTGAGCTCGGAAGTCTTAAGCTGAAGTGCGCGGGATTCTGCAGCCGAAAGAGCAGCGGCAAGTACCTTATCAATGGCGCGGCCAGTAAGTGCAGAAACGTTGATAGAAGCAATCCAAGGTGCAAAGGCCAGGCGCTTTGCTACAGAGACTGCTACCTCATCGCGCTTTGACTCAGAATCAATAAGATCCCACTTGTTAAGCAGGAGCACCAGCGCGCATCCACGCTCTACGGCCATGTTTGCAAGTTTCTGGTCCTGCTCGGTTACGCCAACAGAGGCGTCAACAACAAGAAGACAAACGTCTGCGCGGTCCATTGCCTGCAAGCCTCTGACCAGACTGTAGTACTCAACATCCTCGTGTACCTGGCTCTTTTTGCGAATACCAGCGGTATCAACAAGACGAATGGGAGTTCCCTTCCATTCAATCATGGTGTCAATAGCGTCACGTGTAGTACCAGCAACATCAGAAACAATAGAGCGTTTCTTGTTAGCCAGGCGGTTTGCCAGCGAAGATTTGCCTACATTTGGTCGGCCGATGATGGCAAGGTTAAGAATGCCATCATCCTCTGGCTCTTCATCAGCCTCAGGGAAAGCATTGACAATGTCATCCAGCAAGTCACCAGTACCGTGACCGTGTGAAGCAGACAGAGGCAGAGGCTCTCCACAACCAAGTGCATAGAAGTCCCAAAGACCATCCTGCTCTGTAGCAGGGTTATCTTTCTTGTTGACAACCAAGAACACGGGCTTGGCGCTCTTCCGGACAATGCGCGCAACCTCTTCATCTTCATCGGTAACGCCAGTAGAGCCATCTACCACAAAGACAATAACATCTGCTTCTTCGCATGCAAGAAGTGCCTGCTCACGAATGTGTGGAGCAAAACGATCCTGCGACTTGATAGACTCAATGCCGCCGGTGTCAATGAGCTTAAACTCACGACCATTCCAGTCAGCGTCGTGATACGAACGGTCTCGGGTTACTCCCCTAGATTCGTGCACGATTGCATCGCGTTTCTCGGCAATTCTATTTACCAGCGTAGACTTACCAACATTTGGGCGTCCAACAATAGCAACAATGGGCTTAGCCATGTCTCACCTTTCATTCAGTTGGTTTAATAATACCAGCAATACGTGGCTAATCCCACTCTTTGAGCGCTTTAATACATGACTCAGCAATGTTTGTGGGACCAGGAATTGACATGATTACTTTTGCTCCACGAGCCTCTAGCTGCGCGGTTAAATCTGCCAGTGACATACCGTCAAGCGTTACTTTATCAAAGTTAAACATGACCTCAGGAAGCACTACCAGAACATCTGTGAGTTCTTCAGGCACCTGGGCGAGAAGATCAACGGCGCAGATAAGTCCTGTGACATTAACGTCTCCACCAAAGAAATCGTTGCGCACGGCAAAAGTAGAAACGTTGCCGTCAGCTGACCAGTCGTCGCAGAAGGTCTGGATAGTTTGTTGAGCAGCTTCTCCTACAATCAGCAAAATCTTGCGAGAGCGAGAAGAAAGATAGGTATCTGCCTCGTCAAGAGCGGTACGCATAGCATTACAGACTTCTTCAGCCTCATCGAGGAAGCTTCTGAGCATACCAATGCCGTCATAAAATTGCGGATAACCGTCATAGGTATACGCTGGTGGAATAGGTAGCTGGGCGTCTACGTAGAACTCGTCAGAGAGCTGGAATCGCGTAATGCCCAAAGAGGCACGTGCACGCTCCTGGTAGGGCTCAACAATTTTAACTACAGAGCGGGATAGCTCCACATCATCAGAATACGAATGCGTAAAGCGTTTGGAGTCTTTGGTATAGCCAAGGGGAACAATGGCCAACGAGGTAATCTGCTGGTGAGCCTCTACCCAATCAAGCGTTTTATCTAGTTCTTCGCCGTCATTGATGTTTGGACACAAAACAATCTGACCGTGGATCTCAATACCTGCGTCCATGAGTTTCTCAAGCACTTCAATACCCCTGGCTGCGCGAGCACCAATAAGATTACGACGAACATCTGGAGAAATTGCATGCAGCGAGACGTTCATAGGCTCAAGCTTGTGAGAAATAATGCGTTCAACATCCTCATCAGTAAGGTTAGTGAGCGTAACAAAATTACCCTGCAAGAAGCTCAGACGATAATCGTCATCTCTGATGGAAAGCGAGGGGCGCATGTCTTCTGGCAGCATAGCCATAAAGCAGAACTGGCACGCGTTTACGCAGGTCTTGATGCCGTCAAAGAGAACGTCAACAAAGTCAACGCCCCAGTCTTCTCCAGACTCGCGCTCAAGCACACACTCGTAGAGCTCATCATCACCAGGAACAGAAACTTCAAGCTCACAGAGGGAGCCGTCGGCCTCCCAACGCCAATCAATCAGATCTTTTGGCACCATGCCATTGACCTTCTCGATAATCATGCCAGGCTCAAGGCCAGCCTTCCACGCAGGACTACCCTCTTCAACGGACTCAATAAGCGCACCAAGTCCACCAGATTTTGTATTTCCGTAGTCTGCGCGCTGTTCCATATTAGGCGCCTACGATTTGTTCAATAGCTGATTTAACTGCGTTGATATGAGCTTCCGGCGTAGAAGCGCCGGCGGTAATACCAATATGCTCTGCTCCCTCAAACCAAGAAGCTTGCAGCTCATCAGCGCCTTCAATGTGATAGGTTGCGGGGCAATAGAGCTTGGAAATCTCTGCCAAGCGAGTGGTATTTGCAGAGATCCTGCCGCCAATAATAATCATGACATCAGACTCTTTTGCAAGCCTCATGCACGAGTCCTGATGGCCCGCAGTAGCCTCGCAGATGGTATTCATGACGCGAAGCTCGTCAACAAGCGGAAGTACCGCGTTAACTACTTCAGAGAGCTTAGCGGCGCTCATGGTGGTCTGTACCACTAGACCAACCTTCTTTGCAGCTCTCATGGCGTCCGCCTGAGCGGCAACTTCTTCCACGGTGTCAATAGCCAAAGAACCTGGTACATGAGCGAGCGTTGCTTCTACCTCAGGATGTCCGGACTCTCCTACCACGTACACGGCATAGCCCTGCTTGGCGAGAAGTTCTGCGGCTCCGTGAGCTTTCTTTACAAACGGACAGGTTGCGTCAAGCACGTCAACACAGCCATCCTTGGCAATCTGCTCCTCTTGAGGAGTTACACCATGTGTGCGCAACAATAGCGCACTTCCTGCAGCTTCAGAAGCGGAATCAACTACTTCTACGCCCTGGTCTTTAAGAGACGTAACAACGCGAGGATTATGAATAAGCGGACCAAGCGTGCGTACGGGCGCATGAGCATCTTTGACGGCCTGCTGGACCATCTGAAGAGCTCTTTCTACTCCGTAACAAGCACCAGCTTCATCGGCAATTTTAATAGTAGGCACGAACTAATTCCTTCCGGGATGCTCTTTGAGCATTGCATCTCTTAGCTCGTATACCCGCTCCATGGCCACTTCTTCCATCTCTTTTGCCTGATCTTTACGCTTAGTTGAAGTCAGATCATTAAAAGAAACCTTCTGACCTGCGCGAAGATACACCTTTACAGGCTTAACCAGAGGAGAACCTTTTTTCTTACTATCAAGCGCGCCAATAATGGCCAGTGGCTGAACATCTACCTTGGCGAGCTGGGCGATAAGAGCAAAACCTCCGTGAGTTTCTCCACGCTCTGTATTGCTTCTGATCCTTGTGCCCTCAGGGTAGATAAGAAGCATCTCTCCCCTAGAAAGTGCCGTGGTTGCACGACGAATTGCCTTCATATCAGCAGTTCCGCGGTCTACTGGAATACCGCCCAGTCTAGAGAGTGCCCACTGAAGCGGTTTGAATTTGTTGAACTCACTCTTGTAGATGGTTCTCACGGGGATACCGTGAACAAGGAGGTGAACAACAGTAACAATAGGGTCCAAAAACGTTGGATGGTTCATGATAAGAACGCGAGGGGTTTTATCGCCAACAAAGAGCTGGTCATTATCCCAACGCCACCTAAACCAGATTTTTGTAATCAGTCCCAGTACACTTACTGCCAGCCACTTAAAGAACTTGGCTGGAGCTGGAAAATCAGCAAGCGCGGTATCGTAATAATCGTCAAATGAGTTTCCACCAAAAGGGTGCAAACGCTTAGATGCCGCTGCTATAGAAGACTTTTTCTCGGAGCGCTTAGGCTCTTCCGTGTGAGACTTCCCGTCATCAGAAGAGCTACCTTCTGATTCATTTCCCTGGTGAGAAGACCTGTGGTTGCGTGCATCTCTCTGACGTAAACCTGGGTGCAGGGCAATAATAGCCGCAATAACCTCTTCAACAGAAAGCGTGGAAGAGTCAATATGATGGGCGTCTTCTGCGGCACGGAGTGGCGCTGCCTTGCGCTCAGAGTCTGCTTTATCGCGCGCCTTGATGTCTTCGAGGATCTTCTCCTCACTCTTGGCGTCTACCTGGGCATCGTTTCCGGTAGCTGCGTCTCCACCCTGGCGCTGAACAGCGCGGCGATGAGCGCGAGCAGCAGGATCTGCGGTCAAGAAAACCTTTACATCAGCTTCGGGGAATACCACGGTGCCAATGTCACGACCTTCAGCAACTACATCGCCATTCTCGCCAGCGCGACGCTGAAGCGTGACCATAGCCTCACGGACCTCAGGGATGGCTGCAACAGCGCTAACGTTTCTATCTACCTCGGGAGTACGAATCTCTGTCGTAACGTTTGAGCCGTTTGCGTAGACGGTCTGACCATTTGCGGAGTTACCAAACGAGATGCTAATGCTGCGTGCTACCTGAATGATTTTCTCGGTATCAGTCATATCGATGCCTTGACGCAGGCATTCTACGGTTACGGAGCGATACATTGCACCCGTATCAAGGAAAATCAGATCCAGGCGATCAGAAAGTGCGCGAGCTACCGTGGACTTTCCGGAACCTGCTGGGCCGTCAATAGCAACAATCATTACTTATCCCCCTTGGTGACACCCCAAATGTCACGAAAATCGTAAAAACTTGGCTCAGTGGAACGACGAATAACTTCTTCTGGATCAAGGTTAAATCCACCAAGCTTAAAATCTGAACCGCCTGTACTAGTAAAGAAGATTGAAGAAACATTTGCAAGATGTACGTTCCAGCTTGAACTTCCTGGAATGCCAAAAATCTCTGCCATCATAGAGCGCAGATAACCACCATGAGAAATACAAACAGTGCGTCCAGAAAGACTGGAAAGCTCGTTAAGAATAGTGCGACATCTGCTTCTTACCTGCTCATATGACTCTGCCTCTGGAGCAGGTATGGAATGGCCGTTTTTGTCTGAGGCCCAAGGAAACGTAAGGCCATAAGGCTTTAAAATCTCTTCTGCATCAGCAAAACGCTTGCTCTCCAAAATGCCAAAATCCATCTCTGCAAGGTCATCTTTTACCTCGCAAGAAATGCCAAGCTCTGTGGCAGCCATCTGGGCCATATCCTTGCATCGAGACAAAGGAGAGGTCCAAATTCTATCTGGATGAAATGCAACAAGTGCACGAACAGCGTGCTCTCGCTGTTCAATGCCATGCTCAGTGAGTTCAACGTCTCTTCTGCCGCTAAAAAAACGTTGAGTATTAGCCACACTCTCTGGGTGGCGCATAAACAAAATGCGATGAGCCTGAGCCGGAACTTCAAAGGGCTGCATTATGTCTCCTCTCTGGGCGTGTTTAAGCTGTTTGACGTGCGCTTAGTAATTGTGCGACTAGTAATTATTTGCTGGCATGTAAAGGCATTATGGGAGAAGCGCCAGGCTCTCTACCAATAGTGCGCTCCAGAGCGGCAACTTCCTCTTCTGTAAGAAGTCTCCACTCACCTTCTTTAACGCCTGTAAGGTGGAGCGGCCCAAACGTGTCTCTGTGGAGTGCAAGAACTCTATGGTGAATAGCCAGAAGCATCTTTTTGACCTGGTGCTTTCTGCCTTCTCTAATAGTTACGCTGACCAGGGAGTTTGGCTCTCCTCCACCGGTTTTTCCTAAACCCTGTGGGGCGAGAAGTGCCTTCATCTTGGCATCGTTGGAAACAATCTCAACCTCAGCAGGAGCTGCAGGGCCATCTTCAAGCTCAATACCTTCGCGCAGGCGATTGAGCTGCTCTTCTGTAGGCGTACCTACTACATGAGCAACATAGTGCTTCCATACATGCTTTGAGGGATGCAAAAGTTCTTGTGCCATCTGACCATCGGTAGTAAAGAACAAAAGACCCGTGGTATCCATATCAAGACGTCCAACAGGGAAAAGTCCCGGGTATCTGTCAGTGGGAACCATGTCCACAATGGTTGGTCTACCCTGAGGGTCTTTCATAGTAGTCAGATACCCTGCAGGTTTGTTGAGCATCAAGTAGACGGGTTTCTCGGCAATTGAGCAGACAATGCCGTCAACTGCTACAACATCTACCAGCGGATCAACCTTACTGCCAAGCTCGGTGACTACCTGGCCGTTTACCGTGACGCGACCAGAGGTCATCAGGCGCTCGGAGCCACGGCGACTAGCTACTCCTGCGCGCGCCAAAAAGCGCTGCAGGCGTATGGGAACAATACGCTCTTCTGCCACGGCCTATGCATCCTCTTGCGTATCGTAACTGTCTCCCAAAAGGGAGCGTTCATCGTCAATGTCTTCTGCGGCCTCTTCAAGCGTTGAAGTGAAGCTTCTACCGGAGAGTCTCTCGCGAATAAACTGCTTGGACTCCTCGTCAGGGGCAAAATCTTCCAGCGGCGGCAACTCTCGCAAAGACTTGAGGCCAAAGCGCTCTAAGAAAAGGGCTGTTGTGCCATAGAGAATGGCTTGTCCCCTATCTGCCTCTTTGCCCACTTCACGCACAAGATTTTTCTCGCGAAGTGAAGAGATAACACCATCAGAGTTAACTCCACGAATAGCTCGGACGCCCTCACGAGTAACGGGCTGGTGATACGCAATGACCGCCAGCGTCTCAAGTGCTGCCTGAGAAAGGCGACGCGTATCCCAGGAAAGCACAAAATCGCTGACCAGCTGATGGTGAGCTGGGTGCGTAAAGAGACGCCAACCGCCGGCCACCTCCCTGAGCTGGAAACCCCTGTTACAGCGCGTATACTCCTCTGCAAGCTCTTTGAGCGCTTGGGCAACCTCGGCAGGAGCTGCATTGGTGACCTTGGAAAAGTCGGCCGTGGTGATTGCATCTGTTGCAACCAAAAGCAGTGATTCTAGTGCGCCTTTGAGCGACTCAGAATCTAAATAGGTAAGCTCTTCTGCCATAAGTTATTCCGCCTCTTTCTGTGTTTCATCGGGCGTATGGGTTAGCGATAATAGCGTCTGCTGGACGTCTTGGAGCGCATTTTGAGACAAGTTAAATTCTTCAAGGTCTAGCTCATCATCAGAAAGTTCTTCTAGTTCCAAAAGAACCGACTCATCAAGCTGATACGAATCAGCACCTTCTATATGCTCAATTTCAATCTCGCCAAAGATGACGTCTTGTTGAACGCGTACAAGACCACGCTTAAAGAGCTCAAGCACTGCAAGAAAATTTGCAACCACAATTTCTGGCGTGTCTTGTCCGTCTAAAAGTTCTGAGAACGTCACCTTGCCCTTAGAGCGCGTGAGTCGGTCCACAGAAGCTACCGTCAGGGCCACTGGGAGCCTTTTTGGTGCCACATGTTCTGCTTCAAGCAAGAATGTCTCACGTTTTGAGTCGATGTCCGCACAGATGACGGCAAGGCTTCTGAGGGTAATGCCCTCAAGATAGTCTGGCATGAGGTTCAAGAAATCAGGATCTGGACCCACTGAGCGTGGGAACATGTACGACTCTGCCTCCATGCGGCTACCCAGCGCAGCACCCGCATTTCTGAACTGCTTATAGGCAATAAGGCGAGCAATCAGTACTTCTCGCGCCTCATCAGGAGAAAGCCCGTCCAACTCGTCATCATACTCATCTTCATCGTATGAGCTTTTGAGTGAAACGTCTTGAGGCACCAAGGCATGAGCTTTCATGTCCAGAAGTGTTGACGCAACAAGGACAAAGTCACTGGCAACGTCTAGGTCAAGCTCTTCCATGGCGTCAACTTCTGCCAGGTACTGATCTGCAACCTCAGAGATAGAAATAGAGCCGATGGCAACTTTTTGCCTACTTACTAGCTGAAGTAGCAGATCAAATGGGCCAGAATATGTTGCAGTGTTTACTTTGTACGACATTAGATGATTCTCGCAAGCAGGCTCAAAATGACGTTAGAAATGCCCCCAATAATGGACGAGAAAAAGCCAGGCGCAAAGAACATGAGTCCCACTACGGCAATCATACAGTAAGGCTCAATGGCGTAGAACTTTTGACGGTTTTTCTCGCCAAGAAAATATAACAGCAGCTTAGAGCCGTCCAAAGGTGGAATTGGCAGCATGTTAAAGACTGCCAGGCTTACGTTAATCTGAATGTAGAAGATTACCAGCGAAGAAACGTAGTACATTACCAGCGGATTGAGTACCGCACCAAATGCAACAGCTAGCGCGTTGAGCAAACGCAATAAGAGCGCGCCGAGAAAGGCCTGCAAAATGTTAGACGATGGACCTGCGAGTGCTACAAGAATCTCGTCACGACGACGATCTTTGAGGTAGTTGGGGTTATAGGGAACAGGCTTTGCGTAACCAAAGCTAGGACCACCCATCAATACCAACATAAATGGCAAAAGAACCGTACCAAATAGGTCAATGTGTGCGAGCGGATTGAGCGTCAAACGGCCAGACATTTTGGCGGTAGGGTCTCCGCATTTGTAAGCCACAAAGCCATGCGCAACCTCGTGAACCACAATGGCAAAGATTACCAGTGCAAATTCAGCAAGCGTTGTCAAAAGCGATGGAACTGATGTTAAAGCAGTTGGCACAACAATCCTTATCTCAACATCTGCAAAAACCGTGCAGACAGATACTTACGTAAGCTTCAATTACCTAATAATTTTACCCAAGATTGGCAAAACTACCTACTCGTCAATGTCTGCTTCCATTTTTTCTGAAAGCTCCAACCATTCAGCCTCAAGAGCAGGAATCTTTTTAGAAAGTGCCTGGTATTCAGCCATACACTCATCAAATTTTTGAGGATCGTTATAGAGCGCCTCGTCGGCCATAAGCGTCATGAGCTCATCGTATCGTTTATGCGCAGGAGTCAGCGCTGCCTCAACCTCGTCCAGACGCTTCTTGGTCTCTCTGAGCGCACGACTTCTACGATTGCGCTCCTCAGCCTCAGCTCTTCTCTGCTCCTTAGTCTTCACATTGCGAGAAGATCCTGCAGCTTGACCTGCCTCTGGACCAGCGTTCTTAACCGCTCTTGCACCCGAAGTTCCATACGAGGATACCGTTTTGCTCGACGTCTCCCCCTGAGCTGCTGCTTGGAGCTCTGCAAGCTTAAAGAGGAAGTAATCGTAGTCACCGTCATAGACCGTAACCTTGTGGTCGCGAACATCCACAACCTTGTTAGCTACAGCTCTGACCAGGTGCTCATCGTGACTGATTAAGATGATGGTTCCGGGGAAGTCAACAAGCGCCTTCTCTAGAACGTCAACAGAATCAATGTCTAAATGGTTAGTTGGCTCATCCAGAAGTAAAAGTGGATCTGGAGAGACCAGCATCTTAGCAAGTGCCAGACGAGCGCGCTCGCCACCAGAAAGCACATTTACGCGTTTCTCAACGTCATCGCCATGGAAAAGGAAGGCTCCAAGCAATCTACGCTCTTCAGAAGTAGTCCAGCCAGCAGCAACGGTATCAAGCTCTGCAAGTACCGTATTTGCAGGATTGAGCTCTTCAAGCTGGTGCTGTGCATAATAGGCTTCAGTGACGTTTTGACCCAGGCTAATCTGTCCCGCATCTGGCTTAAGTTTGCCAGCAATAAGCTTCATAAGGGTAGATTTACCGGCACCGTTAGGGCCAACAAGCGCAACGTGATCTCCGCGATACAGCTTTAAATCAACGTTGTCATAGACAAAGTTATCCTCGTACGATTTGGCCACGCCCTCAAGAGAGATGACGGTATCTCCGGTACGAGGAGGTTCTGGGAACCTAAAATGCATGTGATGAGATTGCTCTGGAAGAACTACCAGTTCTTCACGGATCTTCTCGACCTTTGCCACGCGCTCTTGAACCTGTTTTGCCTTGGTAGGCTTATACCTAAATCGCTCAATGAAGGTCTCCATGTGAGCAATGTCGCGCTCTTGAGCTGCACGTTTAGCACGGAGCTGCTCAAGATTTTCTTCTCGCTGATGAAGATAGCCGGAATAATTGCCGGTATAGGTTACGAGCATACGATTCTCAAGCGCCGCCACATGCGTTACGCATGCATCCATAAACGAGCGGTCGTGACTTACCAGCAAGACCGTACCGTCATATGACGATAAGAACCTCTCAAGCCACTGGACAGATTCCAAGTCCAAGTAGTTAGTAGGCTCGTCCAGAAGAAGAACATCAGGACGACGCAGAAGCAGTTTTGACAAAGAGATACGCATCTGCCAGCCGCCCGAGAACTCTTTAGCTGGCTTATCAAAGTCTTCAACGGGAAAACCCAGGCCTGCAAGAATCTGGCGAGCTCTACTTTCAAGCTCATAGCCACCAAGACGCTCGAAGCGCTCCATAGCATGAGCGTAGTCTTCAAGATACTTATTGAGCGTTGTACCTTCGGGAGTTTCGGCAATTTTGATTGAAAGGTCGTTAACCTTTCTCTCCCACTGTTTAATCTCATGGGCAGACTCGATAACCTCGTTGAGGGCAGTTCTATCCCCCATAAGCTCTGTCTCTTGCTCAAGATATCCAAGGGTAGCGTCTTTTGCAAAGGTAACAGTTCCCTCATCGGCAGACTCTAAGCCCATGATGATCTTTAGAAGCGTAGTCTTACCAGCACCATTAGGACCAACTAAAGCCCAACGCTCTCCCGCATTGAGCTGAAGTGTTGCATTTGAATAAAGAACTCTGCCGCCAAATGACTTTGAAATCTTATCCGCAAGAGCAATCAAGTGAACTCCTCATACATATCTGAACTGGATAAGTATAAGTCATTCACTTGATTTACGTGCAAAATTATGTAAATGAAACCAGGCTTGTGAAGATTTATTGACGCTTCATATGAAGGAAAAAAGCAGCGCCAGCAACAACAACAGTTGCACCAGCAACGCCAATAATCAAAGGAAGCGTAAGCGCATTGTCACCGGTATTTGGAAGAACGGACTTCTTAACCTTCTTAGCCTTTGGAGCCTCTGGCTGAGGCTGTGGCTGAGGTTCTGATGCTGGCGTTTCTGGTTTACGGTTTACAAACGTAACAGTAGCTGTTTCATTAGAACCAGTAATTTTACCAACCTGAGGGTTTGGATCATCAATAGTGTAACCATCCAGAGTGGTTAGCTGTGTAATAGTAGATTCTCTTTCAACAAGATAATCAGGAATAATTACGGTGCCATCAGGACCAGTTGTGAGAAGGTAATTCTCATCTTCATCTCTCTCCAACTCACCCGTCTGAGTGTATGGTACGCCAGGTCTTGGCGGAGTCTGAGTCATAGCACGAGGGGCATCTGTTCCAGGTAAATACGCTGGATCAAAAGTACTAGAACCGCCATCAGAAGGAGGACATGCTGGAGAAGGAAGTCCACCAGCCAATTCATTAGCAGGAGTAGCAATTAGAGTTGCTCCAGGAATGGGATTTCCAAACTGGTCTACTACCCTTACAACAATGTTACCGCGTCTTGAATGAAGCATGATAGACGCACGTGTCTCTTCTTCAAATAATCGAGTACCCGCATTATAAGGGAATGTTACTCCATGAAGAGCAACCATGCCATTAATGCTACTTGGGGTGCATGCAGAAACAGAATCAATCATTACAGCATCGGAATTATAAGCGAGTTTAGTAGGATAATTTTTTGGAATAACTGTATAACTTCCTGTTACAGGAACCAACACACTTTGACCACCCTGAACTCCTGAAGCAATTCTATTTCCAAACTCATCCTCAATATCAAATGTTATATCAGAAATAAATTTTGACGGCGAGTTAAAAGGGGCTCCATAAATCTCACCGTTCACATAAAGTCTTCCCATAATGTGAACATTTTCAAGATTGATAGTTTGGTGGTCATTGTTTCCAGCAGCAATACCTGAGAAAGTTACAGTTTTAGCCGTGTGATCAATAACATATCCAGCTTTGAACTTTGTCTGTTCAACCTTATAAGTTCCGTCAGGAAGGCTAATCTGAACTCTACCGTTTGCGTCAGTAACTTGCTCCGCTACAACAGAGCCAGTCGCCGTATCAGTTACTGTAATTGTTACACCATCAACAGGTTTACCATAATAGTCATTAGTAACATTTACCGTATCAGTAACTTTTACCTTATCAGTAACATTTACCGTAAGCTGATTGTCCCCTGCTGCAAGCGCAAGCTTTGGAGCTCCAATGACAATTACGCAGCGTAATGCAACTAAAATTGACGCTGCTACACACTTAAACTTTTTTACTTCAAACCTTCCAAATCCATTAAGGATTACAATTGTCTAATTCAAATGATA
>CALIZS010000005.1 GCA_938028565.1 uncultured Atopobium sp.
ACAAGTATTCCCAAGCATCAGTATGAGAGCAGTGAAGCACTTGGACTGAGTAAGAAACAGACTTTTATATATATCATTATACCTCAGACGATAAAGCGACTTATTCCGCTTTCAATTAACCTGATTACCAGAATGATAAAGACTACATCACTTGTACTTATGATAGGAGTTGTTGAGGTAATAAAGGTGGCACAGCAGATAACGGAGGCAAACAGAAACTCAAGTCCGAATGCGGCTTTCGGAGTATATCTGGTGGTTTTTATGATGTATTTTATCGCTTGTACTCCGATAAGTATGCTTGCAAGATATCTGGAAAAAAGAAATTAGTATGAAGTAAGGAGAGAATATGCCGGCATTATTGGAAATAAACAATGTTGTAAAAAATTATGACGGAAAAAATGCTGTACTTGACGGTGTGAGCCTTGAACTGAACAAGGGAGAGGTAATAGTGCTTATAGGGCCAAGCGGTTGCGGTAAGTCCACATTACTTCGATGTATAAACGGTCTGGAAGAAATACAGGGCGGAAGTATAAGCCTTGACGGAAAAGTTATTGACTATAAGCAAAATGATTTGACGAAACTCAGACAAAAAATAGGTATGGTTTTTCAAAGCTATGACTTGTTCCCCAACATGACGGTTTTGAAAAATGTAACTCTGGCTCCTCTGGTAGTGCAGAAGCGCTCAGAGGATGAGGTTTTGGCACAGGCAGAAGAACTGCTGCGTCGTGTGGGACTGTGGGAGAAGAAAGACTCCTACCCATCAGCTCTTTCCGGTGGTCAAAAGCAGCGCGTGGCAATCGTACGTGCTCTTATGACTAACCCTGAAGTTCTTTTGCTGGACGAGATTACTGCAGCTCTTGACCCCGAGATGGTTCACGAGGTTTTGCAGGTAGTTATGGAGCTAGCAGAGCAGGGAATGACCATGCTGGTGGTAACTCACGAGATGCGCTTTGCTCAAGCAGTTGCTGATCGAGTCATCTTGATTGATCAGGGACACATCGTAGAAGAGTCGTACGATGCACAAGAGTTTTTCTCGGCACCTAAAACAGAGAGGGCACAAGGGTTTTTGCGTACCTTTGAATTTGAACGTGTACATAAGTAAACAACGTGTTTTTGCACGTAGATGATGTAGTAATTGATACAACTTGTTAGGATTTGAAATGAACTTCTTTGAAAATACTTCCGCTTCTCTTTCTCGCCGTGCTTTTCTTGGTGCAGGCGCACTTTCTGCTGCAGCTCTTCTGGCTGCTTGCAAGAAAAAGGATTCTGACGGAGCTCAGGGTGGATCTTCTGATACAGACTCAAAGTTTAGAACTCTTGATGACATCAAGAAGACAGGCACAGTAAATATCGGTGTCTTCAGCGATAAAGCTCCTTTTGGTTATGTTGATGCAAACGGTAATTACGCTGGTTACGACATTGTTTTTGCAGAGCGCCTTGCAAAGGATATGGGCGTCAAGATTAACTACATTGCCACGGATGGACAGAATCGCGTGCCTTTATTGCAGTCCGATAAGACAGATATCATGCTGGCAAACTTTACGGTAACTGATGACCGTAAAGAAAAGGTTGATTTCTCCCTGCCATACATGAAGATCAAGCTGGGCGTTGTTTCTCCCGCTTCTGCGCCAATTACTGATGTTTCGCAGCTTGATGGCAAGAAGCTTATTGTTTCTAAGGGAACCACAGCTGAGGTTTGGTTTGCTAAGAACGCGCCTAAGGTTGAACTAGTCAAATTTGATAGCTATGCTGATGCGTATAACGCACTGCTCGACGGCCGCGGCGATGCTTTCTCAACCGATAATACCGAGGTACTTGCATGGATTAAGTCTAACCCTGGCTTTGTTGTTGGCATTGATGACCTGGGCGACTTCGATACTATTGCCGCTGCAGTTCACAAGGGTAACTCCTCGGTGTTGGAGTTTATCAACAACGAGATTACCGGCCCTCTTGCAGAGGAGAATTTCTTCCACAAGGCTTATGAAGAGACTCTCGCTCCAATTTATGGCGATGAAGTAGATCCAAATACCATGGTTGTCGAGGGTGGTAAGCTCTAAGTTCTAGGCTTAGTCCATCTTTACAGCTCAATTACACCCATTTCGCGAGAAGACCTTGGAGTTTGTAAGGTCTTCTCGCGTTTGTAGCCAAATTGTTAATTTGTACAGTACTCTTTAAAAATGTTTCTTTGTGCTGATAAAGTAAGTCAACTATTTTTTGACCGGCTAGGGCAAAGGAGCTGATAATGGCAGCTGAACAGCAAAAAGCAACTCGTAAAATTGGCGTCCCCAGGTTTCCCGGCGATATTATGCTGTATCCGCTTTCTGTAGGTCTACTTCTTCACTCATTTGTTCCTCAGGTTCTAGAAATTGGTAGCTTCACTACAGCTGTTGCTAAGGGCGCTCCTGCTATTGTTGGCATTGTTCTGCTGTTTGTTGGCGCCTCCATTGATCTGAAGACTGTTCCAAAGGTTCTGAAGACTGGCCTGACCATTCTTATTCCTAAGCTTGCTATTGCAATTGCCTTTGGTCTGTTTGTTGCTAAATTCATGGGCGATAACTTCTTTGGTCTTAATGCACTTTCCATTATTGGTGGCATTACCTTCTGCAATGTTGCCTTGTACATTGGTATTACTGCTGAGTATGGAACTCCTGATGAGCAGGGTGCAGCTGCAGTTTTGTCCCTTGTTGCTGGTCCTGCAGTTACTATGATTGCCCTAGGTGCAGCAGGTGTTGCGGCAATTTCTCCAACCGCACTTGCGGGCACCCTTCTTCCTTTAGTCCTTGGTGTTGTTCTTGGTAATCTCAGTCCTTTTATCAAGGGACTTTTGGTTCCTGGTATTAACCCTTGCATTGCCGTTGTTGGTTTTGCGCTTGGTTGCGGCATGAGTGTTGAGAACCTTATTACTGGTGGTCCATCAGGCGTTCTCTTAGCAGTTCTCTGCATCATCACGGGTATTCTTACCATGCTTGTTGAGCGTCTACTGGGCGGCTCTGGTAAGGCAAGTCTTGCAAGTGCAACTATTGCTGGTACCGCAACAACCACTCCTGCCGCGGTTGCTTCTGTTGACCCAACGTATACAGCTCAGGTTGTTGCAAACGCAAATGCTCAGCTTGCTGCCGCGGTAGTTATTACTGCACTGGTTGCCCCAGCATTTACTGGTTGGCTTGATAAGAAGCTGGCTAAGAAAAATAACACTACTGAGGCTCAGACTCCAGAAGAAGCACCTGCTACTGAGTAATTAAGCAGGCTACATAAAATGAATAAAACCCTCTTCTACGTTGGTGGAAGAGGGTTTTTGTTTACATAAAATAAATAACATGGCTAATCTCAAATACGAGAACAAAGGCAAGAAAAACTAAAAGTGAAATCTTTACCCATTTTTTATTTTCGCTTCTAAAAACGAGATAGCAATTAATAACCTCAGTCAGGATTGATATTAGAAAAAATAGTAATGGTGGAATAAGTCCCTGTTTCCACAGTAGTCGCGCTCCCTGATAGGCAAGAAAACTAATAAGCAATACTATGCGAAATGTTTTTCTAGAAATCGGTTCTGAAAAATTAAAAATCTTCTCACCAAACATATCTGTTGCCTCCCTATGGACAACAAGAGCAGTTTATTTGTTGCTAAAGATTGTAATACTGTCTATTAACCTCGTAGTATATAACTATAGTAATTTAACTTGTGATTGGAGGTGCGTATGGAAGTTGGGGAGTGGAGCATTAGTTCTCCAGCATCCAAGTTTTTACTTGGTGCACCATGGTCAGAAAAGCTTGCTCATGGATGGGTCCATCCGCTGCGTATTTCTCCCAATCAGCTTAGAGTCATTGGCTCTTGTTCTTCTTGGCACCCCGGTCTTTTTAAACAGATGGTAGCGTGTACTTCAGATATTCAAGTTGCCTTTACCACGGACAGCTCAGAAGTGGCGCTTGATCTAAAAATTGACAAAGTTCCTAAGGGAGTCTCTTCTGTTTTACAGTTACTTAAAGCTACGTATCTTAAAAAGCTCAGCTCTGTCTTTGTGACGGTTGATGGTAAACCTTACAAGAGCTTCTCACTAGATGATGCAGGTGAACATACACTTTCTATTCATCTAGAAACAGAAACCTCTGAAGATAACCTTGCTAGACTTCCAGGTTTTAATGACACGCATCACGTGAGTGTTTACTTGCCCTGTTTACAGAGCGCTTCCGTTAAAAATCTCCGTGGCAACGGCACGTTTTTCTCGCCCGATGAGCCTAAGAAAAAACTGGTGGTGTTTGGCGATTCTATTGCGCAGGGTTTTGTTGTGGAACGCCCAGACAAAACTTGGCCACACTGTCTTGCTAAACGCATGAAGCTTGAGGTGGTTAACCAGGGAATTGGTGGACAAGTTTATCAGCCTGGCTCGTATACGTTTATTGAGGATGCTTCTTTAGTTATTGTTTCACTTGGAGCAAATTATCGATACGAAAAATGCTCAAAGTCGCAGGTAACATACGATATTCAAAATTCGCTCTGGCAGATTTCTCAGATGTATACGGATACGCGTGTGGTGGTTCTGACGCCTACTCCTTATTTTGAGGATGCGTATCCCACGCACCCTTATTCTTGTTTCGCCGAGATTCCTCAAATTATTGAAGAGGTTGCCGGTAAGTTTGGTTTGCAGTGTATTTCTGGAGAAAAACTATTGCCGCAGGAGAAGAAATATTTTGCTGACGATGTGCATCCAAATTCAAAGGGTGCGGCACTTTTGGCAAAAAATCTATTTGAAGCCTTAAAACAACCAGTTCAGGATAGCCTTTTTTAGATGTCAAGCCTCCCTAGAAGCTCTCTCAAAATTCAACACGAGTTTTTGTCCGGTGAAACTTCTACACTAGAGGTGAAAAACATCTAGAGAGGATACACATGAATATTACTAATCCTTTTGCACCTCATATGACTGGGCAACTTTCAGAAGAAACTCAGGCCCTTGTGGCTGAGCAAATAGCTAAGGGCACCTTAAGTCCTTACGCGTGCAAAAATGAAGACATCATTCGCCGAGATTCCACCCATGACCAGGCATCGCTTTTGCGTCCCGCTTTCATGCGAGATGTCGAGAAGATCATGCATACTCCCGCGTATAACAGGCTAAACGGCAAAACGCAGGTCTTCTCGTTCCGTGCGCATGATGACATTACGCGTCGTGGCCTTCATGAGCAGCTTGTTTGTAGAGTTGCTAAAGATATTGGACGTGCACTTGGCCTTAACCTTGATTTGATCGAAGCAATAGCTCTTGGTCATGACGTGGGACATACTCCTTTTGGTCATGCAGGGGAGTATTTCCTCAATGATATTTATCACGAGCAAACGGGACGTTGGTTTTTCCACAACGTACAGAGCGTGCGTGTGCTTGATGGTCTTTATGCAAGAAACCTTTCTTTGCAGACGCTTGATGGAGTAATTTGCCATAACGGTGAGTTTGAACAGCAGATACTTCAAATGAGTGATCTTTCAACTTTTGATGAGTTTGACAAAGTGGTAGAAGATTGCTGGGAGAGAGGTCCTCAGTCTATTGCTCACCTGCGTCCTATGACGCTTGAAGGTTGCGTCATGCGCATCTCCGACATCATTGCGTATGTTGGAAAAGACAGACAGGACGCGCTTCGTGCGGGCGCTGCAACAGAAGAAACGTTTGATGATGGCCTTGGTGGCGCCTATAACGCATGGGCTACCTCTGCTTTTGTTGCAGACATTGTTCAGAATAGCTTTGGTAAGCCTCAGATTTCTCTCTCAGCAGAGGCGTTTAAAGAGATGAAACGAGCAAAGCGCGAGAATTACCAGAAGATTTATGGTGCATCAGAAGCCAATGGTGATTTCTCTGAAGACATTAAGCACCTGTTTGAGAAGTTGTACGAATACGAGTTGTCTTCTCTTAAATCTGGCGATCAGAGCCTTGCAATCTTTAAGCATCATATTGAGCCGGTGAGTAGGCACCTTTCTAGGTACGGTCATACGTATGACTGGAAGAGCGATGTACATCGCACTGTTGTTGATTTTATTTCCGCAATGACTGATGACTACTTTGTGGCTACCTGCGAAGCACTTTTCCCAGAAGCTCAGGAGCTCTTTCCAAAGAGGAGCTACTTTGCAGAAGGAGTACGCGCGTAAGGTTTACCACTCAGTCACGGTGTGGCAAACGGTCACTTAAAGAGCATTTGTGTTGAGCGGGTTTCTCGCCAAGCTTTTATGTTTGAGACGGGGTAAAATAGCTGCATGGATACTTTATTTTCTGGCATGGAACGTGCCGCTAAAAAAGCTAATGCGCCGCTTGCAGCCCGCATGCGTCCTACCACACTTGATGGATACGTGGGCCAGGAAGATGCAGTTGGTCCTGGCTCGTGGCTGCGCAAAGCTATTGAGCACGATTCACTTTCGTCTGTCTTGCTGTATGGCCCAGCTGGCACTGGTAAGACTACGCTTGCACGCATCATTGCTCACACAACGCACGCAGAATTTGTAGAAGTATCTGCAATTACGGGCACCGTTAAAGATCTTCGCAGAGAGATTGAGGCCGCAGAATCAAGGCTTTTAACAGCAGGTAGAAGAACTATTCTGTTCATTGATGAGATTCATCGTTTTACGCGCTCTCAGCAAGATGCCTTGCTTCATGCAGTAGAAGACAGAATAGTTGTACTTATTGGGGCTACTACAGAAAATCCTTACTTTGAGGTTAACAGCGCTCTGATTTCTCGTTCACGCGTAGTGGAGCTGCATGCATTGTCAGATGAGGCAATCGATGAGCTCATTCAGCGCGCACTTGAGTCAGAAGATGGTCTAGCTGGCACATTTGTCCTGGAAGAAGATGCTCGTAAAGAGATTGTGACGCTTGCGGGCGGAGATGGTCGCGCAGCCCTAACTTCTCTTGAGCTTGCTTCTCAGATGGTTGACGTTCCAGAATCTGCTGATAGTAAGGCATCTGAGCCGCTTGTTATTACCAAGCAAAACGTTCTTGAGGCAAATCCTCGTCGCGGACTCCCCTACGATAAAGCAGGAGATATGCACTATGACATTATCTCTGCGTTTATTAAGTCCATGCGTGGCTCAGACCCAGATGCCGCACTCTATTGGCTTGCACGCATGATTGATGCAGGTGAGGACCCTAAATTTATTGCGCGACGCATCATGATTTTGGCCTCAGAGGATATTGGCAACGCAGATCCTCAGGCGCTGCTCATTGCACATGCAGCATTTAGGTCAGCCGAGGTTATTGGATATCCCGAGTGCAGAATTAACCTTGCGCAAGCAGTTATTTATATGGCACTGGCACCAAAATCTAATGCTGCAGAAGCAGGTATTGATGCTGCCCTTCATGAGGTAAGAACAGGTCCAAGGCGAGAAGTTCCAAGTTACTTACGGGATCGTACGCGTCCTGGTTCTGAAGAGTATGGCAATTATCTCTATCCTCACAATTATCCTGGGGGATGGATTGAACAGCGTTATCTTCCAGAAGGACTTGAACGTGGTGCGTTCTTCTCACCATCTCCAAGAGGTTGGGAAGCGTGGAGAATTGCAGCTACAGAGCGTGATCGTCACGAGGAAGCCTAGGAATTTGAATTACCCAAGTGGGAGCATTAAGAAGACGCTCCTCGGGTAAAATAAAGAGAACTGTAACCGTTAGCTTTGAGGGATGGCATAGATGGATTACCTACAGATTGCCCTTGTAGTCTTAGCCGTAGCTGGTGCTTGGGCCATTGTCGAGGTCGCTCTGACCCTAAGAACAACAAGAAAGTCAATTACTGAGATTACACTCTCAGCTAACAACACTATTGAGCAGATTCAACCTGTTATTTCAAAAATTGATGGCATGGTTGATGAGCTTGATCCAACTATTAAGCAGCTACCCGCACTTATGCAGAAAGTTGATGAGGCTGCAGAGAACGCTAATACCTCTCTTGAGAGCCTCAATGTGGTTCTTGGTGATGTAGCAACCGTTTCTGGTGCTGCTTCTGCAGTAACTGCAACAGTCAGCAAGGCTGCAAGCGATGCGGTGACAGGCGTTGTTGAGTCTGTTTCAAAGCTGGGAACTGGTCTTGGCGGATCTTTGAATCCCTCTAAGCTTGCTGAGGCTGCTCAGGCTCGACTGAGCGATGCGACTGCTTCCGCACAACAGAGTGCACAGCGTGCTCAAGAGTATCTTGAGGAGCTTCCTCTGCTTTCTCAGGACAAAACAAAGCATTCTAAACCAGCTCGCACTGAGCAGTTCTATATTGAGTACGGTTCTGAGTCTTCTCAGAAGACTGAGGAGTAGATTGTAATGGCACAAAAAATTGTTGAGCTTTCCGCTCCAGCAGATCCAACATTTGCTCGCTCAGTCAGAATGATGGCTGCTAATCTTGCTGTTTTGTGCAAGATGAACGTTGATGAGCTTGAAGATGTCAAAATGGCCGCAGAAGAAGGCTTTGTCTTTGCTTGTGGCACTCAGAAAGACTCTGTAGATATTACGTTTACCCTCGAAGACAATACTATGGCTATTGATTTTGATTTGGGTGATGAGGATCCAGTTGAGTCTGAGACAGATAATTCTCAGCCGCTAGAACTTGTAGAGCTATTGCTCTCCGCTATTTGTGATGAGTTTGCGCTTAGCGATGACGGTTATACGCTTCATCTTGTAAAGATTTCTGGCGGTGCACATGCCTAAACCTGAAGCAAACGAGGCAGTACAGGCATCTGCAGAAGAGCAGAAAGCCGCAAGAAGAGCTGCTCGCCGTGCTTCTAAAGGTACCCCGGCCTGGGATAAAGATAGAACACGAAAGCTCTTTGCCCAATATAAAGAAACAAAAGACCCTGAGGTAAGAGACCAGCTTATTGTGAGTCACTTAAACCTCGTGCGCTTTTTGGCCTCAAAGTTTAAAAACCGTGGAGAACCCCTTGATGATTTGATTCAGGTGGGAACCATTGGACTTATCAAGGCAATTGATAGGTTTGAGCCTGATCGTGGTCTTGAATTTACAACATATGCAACGCCAACCATCATGGGAGAAATCAAGCGTCACTTCCGCGATAAAGGCTGGTCAGTACGTGTCCCTCGTCGTTTGCAGGAGCTTTCGTCCAAGATTAATCAGGTCACTGATGATTTGACTAAAGAGCTGCAAAGAAGCCCTTCAATTGAAGAGATCGCCCAGCGCCTTGATACTAACGTTGAAGAGGTTCTTGAGGCTATGGAGTCTTCTAGCGCTTATAGCTCTGTTCCTCTTGAGGGAGGCGGCTCTGGTGCTGATGGCGACGAGACTCCTTCAATCATTGATCAGTATGTGACTGAAGATGAGGATCTTGCTGGTTCTGATGACCGCATTGTTCTTGAAGAGGCCATTAGAGACTTCTCGCCACGAGAGCAAGAGATTATTCGTATGCGTTTTGTTGAAGGTCTTACTCAGGTAGAGATTGCGGAGAAACTTAATATCTCTCAGGTACAGGTTTCAAGGCTGCTTCGTCGCACCTTAAAGCGTATCCAAGAAAAGATTGACCCAGAAAGCGTGAACCGTTAATGGATCAAAAGCATCAAAACTTCTCCGATTCTGCTCAAAAATGGAAACAACGTGGCTTAATGGTGTGGACAATCATTGGTCTGGCCGCATTGTTTGCAATTGCACTGTATGTCCTTGGCATCCTGGGACAGGCTGTTGAGCTGCTCGCCATTGGCGCAATTGTTGCGTTTGTCTGTAGCCCTGTTACCAATTGGCTTGAAGACAGGGGAGTGCCTCGTGGCATTTCCGCTCTTATCGCGCTTGTTCTTACGCTCATTGTGCTGGTAGGATTTCTTATCCTCATTGCTCAACCGTTGGTGCTTGAACTTACTACGCTGCTGAAAAATGCTCCTTTGTATGCAAGCCAAATTGGATCTATGGCAAGGGAGTTTTGGCAGAACTTTGACACTCAAAGTAACCCTGCTGTTAGACAGACAGTAGAACTTGCAATTGAACAGGCATCAAGTATTGGAATATCAGTTGCTTCTGGTATTTTGAGTTGGCTTTCCACATCTGCTTTAGGCAACATCTCTTCTATGGCAAACCAACTCATGGTCTTCTTCTTAGGCCTAGTGCTTGCCTATTGGTTGGCTAAAGATTATCCAGTTATTGTTCGTGAGATGGCTATTATTGCTGGTCCTCAAAAAGAGAATGAGTTCAGACTTATTCTTGCAATCTTAAGTAGATCTACCAGTGGATATATGCGAGGCACTATCATTACCTCTGCGGTTAATGGCATTCTTGTGTACTTTGGGTGTCTGATTTTAGGCAACCCTTATGCCGCTCTTATTGGCATGGTTACAGGAATCTTCCATATTATTCCTGTAGTTGGACCGGTTTTCTCGGCAGGTATTGCTCTTATTTTGAGCATCCTGGTAGACCCTGTCATGACCGTATGGACTATCGTTATCTTGATGGTTGCACAAAACGTTGTTGATAACGTGCTTTCACCTTTGGTTATGGCAACTAGCGTTAAAGTTCACCCAGGTCTTTCGCTCGTTGGTATTGTCATTGGCAGCGCTCTTGGCGGAGTAGTTGGAACTATTCTTGCCATACCTTTGACAGCAGCACTGAGGGGCATCTTTGTGTACTTCTTTGAGAAGTATTCGGGCAGACAGATCGTCTCGCCAAATGGCGCGCTTTTTAACTCGACGCAGTATGTGGATGAGTCTGGCGCTATTCTGCCAGAGTATGATGCCCTAGATGACCCAAAGTTCTTTGAGGAGTCGCGTCTTGTTGATCAAGACACTACAGCTCATGTGCGCAGCAAGTCTTCAGCTCCCGCACCCAAGATTCTTGGTCATGATTTTTCTCAGTTACTTTTTAGGAATACTCAAGAAGTTACTAAGGAACCAGATAAACCATCGTCAGATGCGGTAGACTCAGACAGTACAAAAGAGTAGTTATTTGAATACGGAGAAGTACTTTATGGCTGACTATAAAACAATGACAACAGCAGAGATTCGCGAGGACTTCCTAAGCTTCTTTGAGAGCAAGGGTTGCAAGCGCTATCCTTCTTCATCTCTGGTGCCTTCTGATCCTTCGCTGCTTCTTGCTAATGCTGGCATGAACCAGTTCAAGGAATATTACCAGGGCATCAAGACTATGAAGGAGATTGGCGCAACTTCCTGCCAGAAGTGCCTTCGTACTAACGATATTGACAACATTGGTGACTCACGCCACCTCTCATTCTTTGAGATGCTGGGTAACTTCTCCTTTGGTGGTTACACCAAGCGCGATGCATGCACCTGGGCAATGGAGTTTATTTCTTCTCCAGAGCACCTTGGTCTGCCACTTGATCGCCTGTACTTTACTGTTTTTACTGACGACGATGAGGCAATTGAGATCTGGAAGTCTCTTGGCGTAGCAGAAGATCACATCACCCGTCTGGGTGAGGAGGACAACTTCTGGGCAGCTGGTCCAACTGGTCCTTGTGGTCCTTGCTCTGAGATTTACTTTGACCAGGGTCCTGAGTTTGAGGGAGAAGCTCCTGGAGACGACGGTGACCGTTACCTTGAGTTCTGGAACCTCGTCTTTACTCAGTTTGACCGCCAGGAAGATGGTTCTCTGCCTGAGCTTCCTCATCGCAACATCGATACCGGCATGGGCCTTGAGCGTATCGCAGCTATCATGCAGCATGAGGGCACCAACTACGAGGGTGACATCATGCGTACCCTCATCTCTTTGGGCGAGAAACTCTCTGGTAAGAAGTATCACTCAACTGATGAGATTGACCGCAGTCTGCGTATCCTTGCAGACCACTCTCGTGCAGTTACCTTTATGATTGGTGACGGCATTCTCCCTGGTAACGAGGGTAGAAGCTACATTCTTCGCCGCCTGCTCCGTCGCGCTGTCTACCACGGCCGCTTACTGGGCATTCAGGGCACCTTCATGGCAGAGTATGCACATGAGGTTGCTGTGCTACTTGGCGCAGAATACCCAGAGCTTGTCGAGAAGAGCGCTCTTATCGACGGCATTCTGACTGCAGAAGAGGAGCGCTTTGGCGCTACGCTTGACGCAGGTGAGTCTAAACTCACTGCAGAGCTTGAGCAGCTAGAGGATGGCGCACAGCTTTCCGGTGAGGTTGCATTCCTTCTGCACGATACCTACGGATTCCCTATTGATCTTACTCGTGAGATTGCTGTAAATGCAGGTCACGTTGTTGACATGGACGCCTTTGATGCTGCAATGACTGAGCAGCGTGAGCGCGCTCGTAAGTCTGCTAACCGCGATGCCTGGGGTAACGCTCAGAGCATTTGGGTTGCACTCTCTGACCGCCTTGATGAGACCGTCTTTGACGGCTATGACAACAACGAGCTCTCTGGCGTTCGTGTTGTTGCTCTTGTTCAGGATGGACAGGAGGTTGAGTCCGCTTCTGCTGGCTCTGAGGTTGAGGTTGTACTTGACCGCACGCCTTTCTATGCAGAGATGGGCGGCCAGGTTGGTGATACCGGCAAGCTGACAGCTGCTGGTCTCTACGTTCACGTTACTGATACCAAGCACCGTGACGGCGGCCTTGAGTCCCACGTTGGCGTGGTAGAGGAGGGCACCATCTCTGTTGGTGACTCTGTCACCGCAACTATCGACGCTGGTCGTCGTGAGCTAATACGCCGCAACCACACGGCAACTCACCTGCTTGACGCTGCACTTAAGAAAGTTTTGGGTGACCACGTGAACCAGGCTGGTTCTCTTGTTGCTCCAGATCGTATGCGCTTTGACTTTACGCACTTTGAGGCTCTTACCAAAGATGAGCTTGATCGCATTGAGGGCATGGTAAACGCAGAGATTTTTGCCGCTAAGCCTGTTGTTACTCAGATTATGAGCATTGAGGATGCAAAGGCCGCTGGTGCTGTTGCACTCTTTGGCGAGAAGTACGGTGATGTCGTACGCGTTGTCTCTGCTGGTGCAGAAGACACTCCATTCTCTCGTGAGCTCTGCGGTGGTACCCATGCACGTAACACTGCAGACCTTGGCCTCTTCAAGATTATTTCTGAGAGCTCCGTTGGTTCTAACTCAAGGCGTATTGAGGCTGTAACTTCTATGGGCGCTATCGAGTACGTTGATGAGCGCCTGGCTCAACTTGATGAGGTTGCCGCAGCTCTGAAGGTTCGTCCTTCTGCTGTTGCAGACCGCGTTGAGCAGCTGCAGCAAGATCTTCGCACTGCAAACCATAAGCTTGAGGCCGCTCTTACCGGAGCAGGCAGCAACCAGGTAGCAGAAGCACTTAAGTCTGCTGTTCAGCTTAATGGCTATAGCTGCGTAATTGCTAAGCTTGAGGGCCTTTCTGGCAAAGAGCTCCGCTCCGCATGGGACGGTATCCGCGATGCATCTGACGGCCAGCCTGTTGCTTGCGTCATTGCATCCGCAACCGCTGACGGTAAGGTTTCCCTGCTTGCAGGTGCCACTGATTCTGCAGTTGTAGCGGGTTTCTCGGCAGGAGACATTGTAAAAGAGATTGCAGAGCTTGTTGGTGGCCGTGGTGGCGGTAAGCCAGCAATGGCGCAGGCAGGTGGCTCAAATGCTGCAGGAATTGATGATGCGCTTGAAGCTGCAAAAACAAAGCTTGGTGCTTAGCGTTTGCGCGTTTTAGCTCTAGATATTGGTGAAGTTCGCATCGGGGTTGCTGTAAGTGACCCCGATGGTGCTATTGCGTCACCTGTTTGTGTGCTACCTGCGCAAGAAGTGCTCTCACATGCACGTACGTTTAAAGCTGTGCTTGAAGATTGGGAGCCAGAGCTGCTTTTGTGCGGTCGTCCTAAAACGCTCGCCGGCGAAGATGGACCACAGGCCCAAAAAATTACCGCTCAAGCTGAGCAAATTGCGAAGAACTGCCAACTTCCATTAGAATTTACAGACGAAAGGCTTTCTTCTGCGGAAGCAAAGAAGATTCTTCGAGCGCAAGGTTTATCTGAGAAAGCCATGCGTGGAAAAGTTGACATGGTTGCAGCTTCGCTCTTTTTGCAATCATGGCTTGATGCACAGATGAATAAGGGAGACTAAATGCCCACCCTATCCAATGGTTCTTCTCCGCGTCGTCAGGGCGCACATTTTTCTTCTCCTGTTCCAGAGGGACAGGCTCAGGAAGAGCAGACTCAGCAGGAACAGATCACGCAGCCTTCAGTTGAGGCTACAGGATCGCTGCCTGCACTTACCGGTGGCAAGCTTTCTTCAAGAAGCGCTCAAGTCACTCATATGGCAAAGAACAAGCAGGTAAAGCATAGAGATAAGAAGGCTTCAAAGCGTTCTCGTATTTTTGCGGCGCTTATCGCTTTTATCATGGTTGCAGCCCTTGGCATCTTTGTATGGAAAGTGGCGCTTCCAGAGCTTTCTCGTGCTAATTCCGATACGCAAGAAATTACCGCAGGTCAGCAAGTTACCATTACTATTCCAGATGGTGCTGGTGCGCAGGAAGTCGCAAAGATTCTTTTTGAGAACAAGATTATTGCAACTAAGAGCGAGTTCTTAAACCAGGTAAAGCGTCAGGATGCTGAGCAGAAAATCAAGAGTGGTATCTATGTTATTACCACTGGTACCAAGCCAGCAGACATCGTTCATCTGCTTATTTCTGGCCCTAATGCTCCTGGTAGTGGCTTTGTCGTACCAGAAGGTTATACCGTTTCTCAGGTTGCGGATTTGGTTCAGGACTACTTTGGTATTTCTCGCGATGATTTCTTGAATCAGGCAAAAGCATCCAATTATGTTGCCGACTATCCGTTCCTTGCAGGTGCGGTAGATGCTAATGATTCTCTTGAGGGCTACTTGTTCCCCAAGACCTATACCTTTACAGAAAGCAATGTAACCGCTGATACGGTCATCCGTGCCATGCTTGATCAGTTTAAGACAGAGACAGCTGATCTTAACCTTGATGCCGCTCGCATTACGCTCAACAAGCGTTACAACTTGAATCTTACTAACGAGCAAATCATTATCATGGCATCGATTATTGAGCGAGAAGCCCTAACTGACGATGATCGTCCTAAGGTTGCTTCTGTCTTCTATAACCGTCTGTACGACGATATGTACCTGCAAAGTGATGCAACTCTTGCTTATTCTTTGGGTAGAGAAGCAACTGCAGATGACCTGAGCACTATGACATCTGACCCTTACAACACCTATGCGTTTAAGGGACTTACACCAACGCCTATTTGCTCCCCAGGTTATGCCTCTATTAAGGCGGCTATGGATCCAGCTGCAACCAATTATTACTACTTCTGGATTACCTCGGATGAGCACGTCTTCTCAGAGACGTATGACGAGCATCAGCAAGCTATCGAAAACGCACGCGAGCGTGAAGCCGCAAGCAAGCAATAGTTGGTGTGGCATGAGTTTGACCAAAGCAACACAATACGTTTCTGCTGTTGAATACATCTCAATAGAGGATTTGGTTCAGCAGGGGATTAAACTTGTGCTCTTAGATCGCGATAATACCTGTGTGCCCCGAGACACCAAGATGGTGCCGCCAGAGATTTCTGCTTGGTTTGAGAAGGCTCATGCGGCTGGATTAACGCTCTGCCTCATCTCCAATAACATTCACCTCAATGAGGTCCAGCGTAGCGCTCACGAGCTGGGAATTGAAGGAGAGGGCTTTGCGTGTAAGCCGCTTCCTCGCGCGCTAACTGCTGCTATGAAGCGTTTCTCGGCAACTAAAGAGCAAACTGTGATGGTGGGAGACCAGATTTTTACTGATGTTATTGCAGGTAATTTGGCTGGTGTTTCAACTATTTTGGTAAAGCCGCAGTCCAATGAGGATCTTTGGTACACCAATATCATTCGTCACGTAGAGCGCCGCATTTTAAAAAATGTAACTTTTACGTCATAACAAGACGGCTTTAGTTTACTTACTCCAACTCGATGATAGAATCATCTTGAAAGGCTGGAGGAGTATGGAGCTTCGCGATTCAAGATACGTTGTACATGAGGGCTGTGATCATATCTTTTTTGTAGGCTTTCTGGGTGCCGGAAAGTCTACACTCGCACGTAATTTGGGCGAGCTGTTTCACCGTCGTTATGTTGACACCGATCGCCTAGCAGAGCGTATAGCAGGTAAATCACTGGCAGAAATCTACGAAGATGACGGTGAAGAGCTTTTTAGGCAGGCAGAAACTGAGGTTTTGCACATGCTTAAGTCTAAGAAGTCACTGCTCGTAAGCTGTGGCGGTGGAATTGTCGAGAAGGACGTCAATCTTGCGCTTATGCGTGAGATGGGAGTCATTGTGTTTCTCGACGGCGATCTTTCTGACTCGCTTCGTCAAATTCAGCGCACGGATAGGCGCCCTGATCTGGGAAGCTTTGAAAACGCTACTCAGCTTTATAGACGCCTGCGCCCGCGTTATGAGGCCGCTGCTGATATTACTATTGATATTCGTGAGAAAACATTTGAGCAGGTAGCCATTGAATCTGGCAAGCTGCTTTGGGAAAGAGGTCTTCTATGAGTGACAATGTTCAGGCTGAGCTTGAAGAGGAATTGCCACCTGTTCAGATTAAACAGTGGGTTTCTATTCCTGGTGGCTCTATTGCACTTCGTTCTGGTGCGGGCGTTCTTTCAAACTTTGGTACTGAGCTCAGAACCGCAGTGGGAAGACCCCATCGCTGTGCTTTTCTTGTCAGCAATCAGGCAGACGAAGACCTTGCTGAGCTTCTGAGTAGAGACCTCACCACCATTGGTTTTCTCGTCACACGTGTAGATGTAGAAGATGGTAAGGCTGCAACTACCGTGGCAACTGAGGCACAGGTATTGTCTGCTCTGGCAGACATGCACCTGACAGCTGATGATCTGGTAGTTGCCGTGGGACACGAGGGCGTCATTTCTCTTGCTAACCACGTGGCAAACAAGTGGTGTGGGGGAGTTTCCCTTGCTACTGTTCCACTTGATTTAGCAGCAGTTATTGTCTCGTCTATTACTCCTCGCGCGCTTGATACTGACGCTGAACATCAGCGCCTTGTTACCACTAAGCCTTGTGCTCGTTTCTGCTTTGCAGATCTTGAGGTCATGGATCTCTGCGATGACAACGCTAAGGTTGCCCAGGTATGTATGGTTGCAACGGCTATGTCTGATAACGAGGCGGAGTTTGGCCGCATTTGGGATAGAGCAGATAACCTCTCCTCTGGAGTTGCCGATATAGTTGCAGAGCAGCTGGCAGAGTCTACTAAGACCCGTGGCCGCCTCTCTGATTCTTCCGCTATTGCTATTCAGCAGTCTGTTCCTTACGGTTGGGTTTTTGTGGAGGCACTTCGCCCGCTCATCCCAGCTGATCAGCCTCTTTCTGCACTTTATGCAGACGCACTGCGTTTCTCGGCAAGAATTGCAGTAGCTAAAGAAGCGCTTTCTTTTGACGATATGCTTGCCCAAGACGAGATTCTTGAGCGCTTGAATATTGGCTTTGTTACCTGTGACATTACTTCTGAGCAGCTTATCGAAGCGCTCAAACAGGAATGTTTCCGTTCTACTAATCGTTTTATGTTACCGATTCCAATGTCTATTGGAAGGGTAAGATTAGCTTCGGTCGACGAGGAACTTCTCGCCGAACATGCCCGCGCATGGTGTGAGGCTCACGCTTCGCATTAAAGTGCCGCATCTTGCAGTAAGGAGCCTGTTTGCTGAGGCGACTCCACAAGGTGCAACTCTTTGTTGTAAACATCTCGAGAAGGGATTTGAAATGGCAGATTTACAGGCAGCAGCAAAGCGCGTTGCGCGCTTTCGCGAGGTAATGGCTCAGAGGGGTTACGACGCTGTTGTTCTACGTCACAACCCAGACCTTCGTTGGTTGACTGACGCTGAGCGTACCTTTGACTTTGAGCAGGCACATACTGCATTTATTACGCAGGATGAGCTCTTCATGCACACTGACTCTCGTTACTACAACACATTCCTGGAGCGCCTTGGTGCTGATTCTCCATGGAAGTTTGACCAGGAAGTCACTACTCCTACCGAGTGGGTTGCCGCTCATATTGCTGAGGCTCGTGCTCGCGTAGTTGCTATTGAGGACACCGTTGATCTTGCGTTCTTTGATGGTCTTGAGCAGGCATTGCGTGATCGTTCTGTTGCTGCTTTGCTTCCACGCATGCATGGTGATATTGCTGAGCTGCGTATTGTTAAAGACCCAGCTGAGATTGAGCTTATGAAGCACGCTCAGTCAATTACTGACAAGGCGTTCCTCCACATCTGCGAGTACATTAAGCCAGGTCTCACTGAGCAGCAAATCCGCGCAGAGCTTGAGAACTACATGCTCTCCAACGGTGCCGATGCTCTCTCCTTCGACTCTATTATTGCTTCTGGTCCTAATGGTGCTAATCCTCACGCACAGCCAGGTGAGCGCGTAGTTCAGACAGGCGACATGATTGTTATGGACTATGGCGCAGGTTATCTGGATTACCACTCAGATATGACCCGTACTGTTGTTGTTGGCGCACCTTCCGAGGAGCAGCAGCACGTCTTTGACGTTGTCCGCAAGGCAAATGAAACTTGCGCAGCAGCTATTCATGCAGGTGTAACTGGTTCTGATATTCATAACCTTGCAGTTAAGGTTATCTCTGAGGCTGGCTACGGTGAGTACTTTGGCCACGGCCTTGGCCACGGTGTTGGCGTTGAGATTCACGAGCGTCCATTCTTCAACCCTCGCTGGAACAAGGTTATTGCAGCAGGTTCTGTTGTTACCGATGAGCCTGGCATTTACCTGCCTGGTAAGTTTGGTATTCGCCTTGAGGACTTTGGCGTTGTTACTGAGGACGGCTACGATGTCTTTACTCAGTCCACACACGACCTTGTGTCTGTTGGCTGCTAAGCAATAACCTACTCACATGAGAATTTTTACGGCCAGAAGCTTTTGCTTCTGGTCGTTTTTTGTGCTTCCTAAAATCTTTTGGCGAGAAGATCTTCTCGCCCTAAAAGAACTGCTGGCAAATAAAAATAAAAAGAATTGGATTAATGAAGGCACGCCTCAGACATATGTAATAAAATCAGAAAAGTAATTGTTATTTTCATTGTTATGTTTACAGTTTTATTTGTTTTATTAGGCGGAGAAGAAGGAGGTAGAAGTGGTTAGTATCGTTCTAGCCAGCCATGGCAAATTTGCCGAGGGTATTAAAGATTCTGGCAGCATGATTTTTGGACCACAGGAAGGCGTTGTAGCTGTAACGCTTACTCCTGATATGGGCCCAGATGACCTGCATCAGAAGATTCTCGACGCAATTGCCACGCTTGAAGATCAAGAGCACGTTTTGTTCTTGGTTGATCTATGGGGTGGCACCCCCTTTAACCAGATTTCTCGTGTTCTTGAGGAAGAGGGTAAAGAGGATTGGGTTGCCGTTACTGGACTTAACCTCCCAATGCTTATTGCGGCATATGGTTCTCGCCTTGGTGTCGATACCGCCGCCGAGGTAGCAAAAGAGATTTACTCTGAAGCTCGTATGGGCGTGAAGATTAAGCCAGAAGAGCTTGAGCCACAAGAGGCAACACCTACTGATGTTCCTGCCGCTCCTGCAGCACCTCAGGGAGCAATTCCTGCAGGTACCGTTATTGGCGACGGCAAGCTCAAGATTGTGCTTGCACGTATTGACACCCGTCTTCTGCATGGTCAGGTTGCAACTACGTGGACAAAGATGACCAAGCCAGACCGCATTATTGTCTGCTCTGATGGTGTTGCTCAAGATGAGCTTCGCAAGACCATGATTGTTCAGGCAGCTCCTCCAGGAGTACATGTTCACGTTGTTCCTATTAAGAAGATTATTGAGATAGCTCATGACACTCGTTTTGGTAACACCAAGGCAATGCTTCTGTTTGAGACTCCTCAGGACATGCTCCGTGCTCTGGAGGGTGGCGTTGAAATTGAGGAAGCAAATCTTGGTTCTATTGCTCACTCTGTTGGTAAGGTTGTTGTTACCAGCGCAGTTGCAATGGATGAGGATGACGTGAAGACTCTTGAGGCCATTCGTGACCATGGCACCAAGTTTGATGTGCGTAAGGTTCCTGCTGACAGCGCAGAGAACTTTGAAGCAATGTTAAAGAAAGCCAAGTCCGAGCTTGTTGCTCGTAAGTAACTAGAAGGAGGTAGAAATGACGCCTATCACTATATTGCTTGTCGTATTCGTTGCTCTGCTCGCTGGCATGGAAGGTGTCCTTGACCAGTGGGAGTTCCACCAGCCCCTGGTTGCTTGCTCATTGATTGGCCTGGTAACTGGCCACCCTGCTGAGGGAATTATCCTCGGAGGCTCGCTTCAGATGATCGCTCTTGGTTGGGCAAACATTGGTGCTGCAATTGCTCCAGACGCTGCTCTGGCTTCTGTTGCATCCGCAATTATCATGGTTTTGGCACTGAATGGTGGAGATACTGACACCACTGCTGCTATCAACACTTCTATTGCACTTGCAATTCCTCTGTCCGTTGCTGGCCTGTTCCTTACCATGATTGCTCGTACCATTGCAACTGGTATTGTTCATGCTATGGATGCAGCTGCCGAGAAGGGCGATTTTGCTGCAATTGAGCGTTGGCAGGTTGTAGCTATCTTTTTGCAGGGTGCACGTATTGCCGTTCCTGCAGCTGCCCTTTGCTTTGTTGACCCAGCTATTGTTACTGACGCTCTGAACGCAATGCCTAAGTGGCTCACTGGCGGTATGGCAGTTGGCGGCGGCATGGTTGCTGCTGTTGGTTATGCAATGGTTATCAACATGATGGCTACTCGTGAGGTTTGGCCATTCTTTGCACTTGGCTTTGTCTTTGCAGCTATTAACCAGCTTACCCTTATTGCTCTTGGTGTCATCGGTGTCTGCCTTGCTATTCTCTACATTGGTCTTAAGGACCTTGCTAAACAGGGCGGCGGCTCAGGTGGTGGATCGGGCGATCCACTTGGCGACATCATTGATAACTACTAATTCTGAAGGAGTGTGATAACAATGGAGAATAAGATTCAGCTTTCTAAGAAAGACCGTATGTCTGTTGCTCTTCGTCACCAGTTCCTTCAGGGTTCTTGGAACTACGAGCGTATGCAGAACGGTGGTTGGGCGTTCTCAATGATTCCAGCCATCAAGAAGCTTTATCCAAACAAAGAAGATCAGGTAGCCGCTCTTAAGCGTCACCTTGAGTTCTACAATACTCACCCTTACGTTTCTGCACCAGTCATGGGCGTAACCCTTGCACTGGAGGAGGGTCGCGCTAACGGTGAGCCTATTGATGACGTTGCAATTCAGGGTGTCAAGGTAGGTATGATGGGTCCTCTGGCCGGTGTTGGTGATCCAGTCTTCTGGTTTACCGTCCGTCCAATTCTTGGAGCACTTGGTGCATCTATTGCTCTTGGTGGCTCCGCTCTTGGCCCCATTCTCTTCTTTGTTCTGTGGAACGTCATCCGTCTTATCTTCCTGTGGTACACCCAGGAGTTTGGTTATAAGGCAGGTGCTTCAATTTCTTCCGATCTTTCTGGTGGCATGCTAGGCAAGATTACTGAGGGTGCTTCTATTCTTGGTATGTTTATCATTGGCGCCCTGGTACAGCGTTGGGTTTCAATTTCATTCACCCCTGTGGTTTCAACCATTCCACAGCAGGCAGGCGCCTACATTGACTGGACAACCCTTCCTTCAGGAGTAGAGGGAATGCATCAAGCACTGAAGCTTTACGCTGCTCTTGGACCAAACGGTCTTGATCCAGTGAAGGTAACTACCCTTCAGTCCAACCTTGACTCGCTTATTCCTGGACTTGCCGCTGTCGGCCTGACGCTGCTCTGCTGCTCACTGCTTAAGAAGAAGGTCTCTCCAATTGTCATCATCTTGGCTCTCTTTGCCGTTGGTATTGTTGGACGACTTCTTGGCTTTATGTAATGAGTAAAAGTACGCACTAGTACTCAAAGTCACACGAATATGGGTCGCGCTCTATAATGGGTGCGACCCATTTTTGAAAGGATTGTATGGCTCAGTCTCAGAACAGCACAGTTGATTTCACCGCAAAGGCAACGTCATTCCATGGGCTTGCTACGTATGGCGATATCCTTATTGGCAATAAGGCCTTTGAGTTCTACAACCAAAAAAATCCTGAAGATTACATTCAGATTCCCTGGGACCAGATAGACCATGTGGCAGCTTCGGTTATGGGACGCACCAAAAGCATTTCTCGCTTTGCTATTTTTACTAAAAGCAATGGTAACTACTCGTTTTCTACGCGAGACAATAAAGCAACACTGCGGGCAATTCGCGCCTATATAGGGGAGGAGAAACTCGTGCGTTCTCCAAACTTCTGGTTTGTCTTTAAGCACGGACTTATGGCAATTCCACAGCTCCCTCGCCTTATTAAAGAGAGTTTTATTAAAAAGAAGTAAGCAAATTTTGCATTTTCACAAGAGCCGCCAGCACGGAAGGCGTGAAACTGATAAAATCCAACATGCATATACGTGTCGCGGGTAGTTTGAAAATTCACGTTCTTCTCGCGACTTTATCGAGTGAAAAGAGTTAGACGTGGCAACTATCAGCACCGCAGATTTTAAGAACGGCCTTGGCCTTAAGATTAACGATAAGTACTACACCATCGTTGAGTTCCAGCACGTAAAGCCAGGTAAGGGCGGCGCTTTTGTCCGCTATAAGATTCGTGACCTTCGTTCTGGCCGCGTTATTGATCAGACCTGCAACGCTGGTACCAAGTTTGAGAACGTTCTTCTGCTCACCAAAGAGATGCAGTACCTCTACAACGACGGTGAGTCCTTCTACTTCATGGACAACGAGACTTACGATCAGGTAGCTGTTCCTGCTGATTTCATTGGCGAGAAGAGCGTCTGGTTCAAGGAGAACGATAACGCACAGCTTCTCTATGCAGACACTGAGCTTCTTGGTGTTGAGCCTCCAATGTTCATTGAGGCAGAGATCACTGAGACTGACCCAGGCTTCAAGGGTGACACCGTTCAGGGCGGCACCAAACCAGCAACTATTGAGACTGGCGCCACGCTTCAGGTTCCAATGTATCTGAACCAGGGTGAGCGCATTAAGGTTGACACCCGCGACGGCAAGTTTGTTTCTCGCGTTTAATGCATATACTTTGGGTGTATAAGCGCCCAACAGGTATTGAGTAATTATTTCAAAGACAGTTTGTCTTTTTTAGGGGGTAGACATGGCTGAAACAGAGCTTCGTATAGCAGGCATCGGCATCTCAAAAGATGTAATTTCAACGGTTGTCTCCGGCGCAGCTGGAAGTGTTGAAGGTGTTGCCTCCGTTGGCGGAAACGATACACTGACATCCAACCTTATTAACGTCTTTACCAGCAGAAGCCTTGCACCAGAGAAGGCTGTTGAGGCGGGCGTAGAGAACGGCCAGCTTCATCTTGGAGTTCACCTCACCGTTTTCTATGGCTATCCTTTCACAAAGCTTGCTTCTGAGGTAAGACTTGCTGTTGCAACTGCCGTAAATGAGCAGATTGGCGTCAGCATTGCTTCCGTTGATGTTTACATTGACAGCCTTGTTTTTCCTAAGGAGTAGGCTTGAGCGTTAAGTTTTTTGGACGTACCCGCGCCCGTAGCCAAGCACTACAGCTTTTGTTCCAGGCTGAAGCCACTAATCGCAGCGTTCTTGAGGTCCTCGACGGAGACTATACGCTCTCCGAGGGACCTCTTGACGAGTATGCGCAGTCACTGGCAGTAGGAGCAGATGGCATCAGAGATGATCTTGATGACATCATTGCTGCTTACTCAAAAGACTGGGCAATTGATCGCATGCCTTCTGTTGACCGCAATCTTCTAAGAATTTCTCTCTACGAGATTCTGGAGGTTCCAGAGGTTGACGTTGCTGTTGCTATTAACGAGGTAGTTGACCTTGCTCGCGCCTACTGTGGTGACGATTCCCCTCGTTTTATTAACGGTGTTCTCGGCCGTATTGTTGACGATGTTGAGGCTGGAGAAGACATTTATTCTCTGTGTCATAAGCAGTCTGCTGAGCAGGACAATTCTGAAGAAGAGCCAGTAAGCTCTGTGGAAGATGCAGAGTAGCCATGGCAAAAATCGATACGTCTGAATATCAGAGCTTTGACCAGATAACCGCAAGACTTGATTCGATTGTTGATCAAGTTCGCGATAAGAACGTCTCGCTTGAGCATTCTCTTGACCTCTTTGACGAGGCAATTGCTCTAGGCTCAAAGGCTGTCAACATGGTTGACACCACAGAGTTTACGCCAGAAGAGGAAGAACGTCTGGTTCAGGCTCAGGCAGCAGGGGATGCAACTGACGTAACCGGCTCAGCAGCTACCACTGATGAGCGGGCTTCTTCTGAGCAGGTTGAGGTTTCAGCTGCAGATGAAACGTCGTCTGATGACGTGGTTTCAGAAAGCGATGAGCACTAGTGGCTCAACGCATTTCTCGCCAAAGGCTCGATAAAGAGCTGGTTAGGCAAGGATTTTTCAAGGACACTCAAGCTGCATTACGCGCAATTCTTGCGGGTTATGTTTCTACGAGCGACAGAAGATTAACTTCAGCGGGAGAGCTTGTTCCTGAGGGATTATTTCTGCACGTAAAAGGTGCTATTCCATACGTGAGCCGAGGCGGACTTAAGCTCGAGCGTGCCTTTGAAGTTTTTGATTTTACGGTTCAACAGAAAAAATGTTTAGATATTGGCTGTTCAACTGGTGGTTTTACCGATTGCCTGCTTCAACATGGAGCTGCTTCGGTTACCTCGGTTGATGTTGGCTATGCGCAGTTTGATTGGTCGTTGAGAAACGACAATAGGGTTGAACTGCTCGAACGTACAAATATTACGTCCCTGCCAGAAATGGGTTACTCGCACGTTTTTGATGTTGCTGTGTGTGACGTATCGTTTACGTCAATCTTGTCAATTCTTCCTTCTGTTTTAGATGTTCTAGCTCCTGAAGGAGCCTTTGTTACGCTGGTCAAACCGCAGTTTGAAGCTAAGAGGGAAGAAGTGGGCGAGGGCGGTATTGTGACTGATGCCTCCGTGCGCCTGCAAACGCTGCAAAAGGTTTCCGATGCGTTTAAGAAAGCTCATATGGGTCCTTTGGGCGCGTGTGAAAGTCCTATTCACGGCGCAAAGGGCAACGTGGAATATTTACTGTTTGGACAGCTTGGAGCAGGTTTGTATGATTTAGATCTTGCTTCAGTGGTATCGAGTCATTTTGTAGAAATAGTGAAATAGAACGAATGTTCTATTTTGTAGTATTGTTTATAGTTTTTTAGGTATACTAAGTACATCGAATCAGACGCTTTAACTGTTTCAGTTGTGCAATCAAGCAAAATCGGGAGAGTGGTTTGCGTGAAGGTACTTCTTGTTCCAAATTATTCAAGAGAAGTTGCTGTTTCTGGTGCACGTGAACTTGAAGAATGGCTCTTTGAGCAGGGTTGTGATGTCCAGTGGGCACACGATAAAAAGCTGTTCCCGGATAAAGTTGTAGATTGTTCTGATTGCCAGCTTGTTATTTCTCTTGGTGGAGACGGAACGCTTCTGAGGGCCGCCAAAATTGTTGAGTATTCAGAAATTCCAATTTTGGGCATCTCTTATGGTCACCTTGGCTTTTTAACTAGTGCAACTCCTCATCAAATGATTGAGATGGTAGCTGATGCTCTTGCTGGAGAGCTTCACGTATCTAGAAGAGCAACACTTGCAATAGAAACGGAGTATGAGCTTCCATCTGGAGAAACTTACGTCGAGAAGACCTTCTCGCTCAATGATTTTGCAGTTTCCAGAGGTGGAGCAGGCGATATGGTTGAGTTTACAGTTTCTGTATCAGGCAACCATATTGATAAGCTTCGCGGTGATGGTTTTGTCGTTAGTACGGCAACTGGATCTACCGGCTATGCTCTAGCCGCTGGTGGTCCCATTGTTACCCCAGAGTTCTCGGGAATGGTTTGCGTGCCAATTGCACCACATACTATTTTGGCTCGTGCATTCCTTACTTCTCCTTCTGACGTGGTTGAAATCACTATGTCAAAAGATAGGCCTGCACCATGTCACTTCTTCTCTGACGGGCAAAACATTAAGCATCCTGAAGAGGGTGTGGCTACCAAAGCTCGTATTAGCCGTGGACCAGGAGATATCATTCTGCTTGATAGAAGCGCTGATAGTTTCTATCGTTCAGTTTCTCGTGTATTTTACGGTAAAACTGGTCAGTAAGCAGGTCATATATGCTTGATGAACTTCGTGTGCAAAATGTCGCACTTATTGAAGATGCTTCTCTTGCTCCCGCCTCAGGTTTAACTGTTTTAACAGGAGAGACAGGTGCTGGTAAAACCGCTCTTTTATCTTCCATTAAGCTCTTAGTAGGAGAGCGTGCGGATGCTTCTGCAGTAAGAGAAGGAACAGACGCTCTTAGGGTTGAGGCACGCTTTTTTACCTCGCCAGAAGATCAAGAGGGAATTGTAGTCTCTAGAAAAGTCTCTGCTGATGGCAGAGGCAGAGTAGAGATTGATGGCCACATGGCATCAGTTAAAGAACTGGCTGGAGGCATTGGAACATCAATTGATCTGTGTGGTCAGCATGAACATCAAAGGCTGCTTGACGTAAAGAATCATGTCAGCATGCTGGACGCATGGATTGGATCAGATATTCAATCTTGCCAGACAGAGTATGTAGACGCTCTTCATGCTTACCATGCTGCAGTCGCTGAACTTCAACGAGTTATTGAAGTAAGCCAGTCTAGCAATACAAAGATTGATGAAGCGGCATTTCTTGTTCAAAGAATTGATGAGGTTTCTCCTAAAGAAGGAGAGCTAGAAGACCTAGAAGAGCAACTTCCTCGGTTTGAACACGCAGAGGCTCTTCTTCAAGCTGCAGGAGGAACACACGAGTTACTCTCAGGAGATGAGGGCGTTATTGATTCTCTCTCTGATGCAGTTCAGATGCTTCAAAGTGCTGCAACATTTGATGCTACGCTAGGTAATTATGCAGAGTCTCTTTCAAGTGCACTTATAGAGATTGAGGATGTTTCTTCAGAGCTCAGAAGCTATGTTGGATCTCTCGATTTTGATGAAGAAGCTCTTGAAGAGATGCAAAGTCGTATGGCTCGTCTTCAGGGTCTTATGAGGACGTATGGCCCTGGTATGAAAGATGTATTTAAGAAATACCAGGCAGCTCAAAATCTTCTTGAGGTTACAAGAGACACAGAAAAGCTTGTCCGTGAGGCACAGGCAGAAGTAGATAAAGCAAAAGAAACTCTCATCGTAAAGGCTCAGGCACTTAAAAAGGTTCGTGTTGCTGCAGCTCCAAAACTTTGTGATGCTGTTACTAAGCAAATGAGTCATCTGCAGATGGGTTCAGCTCAGATTGAATTGAACTTTGAAGATCTTCCTTTTGAGCAGTGGAATAAAGTTGGCTCTACAAAGATTGAGCTTATGTATAAGCCTTCAGCTCAGATGACTGCTCGTCCACTTAGAAAGATTGCCTCTGGTGGTGAGGTTTCTCGCGTCATGCTTGCATGCAAAGTGGTTCTAGGAGAGTCTGACGTTTGCGATACGCTTGTATTTGATGAGGTTGACGCTGGCGTTGGTGGAGCTACTGCCGTTGCTCTTGCAGAGGTTTTAGCGCAGCTTGCTAAAACACATCAGGTGATTGTGGTAACTCACCTGCCACAGGTTGCTGTTATGGCCTCTAAACAGTATGTAGTCTCAAAGACAGAAGAACATAACGCACTTCCTATAACTTCTCTTACAGAGGTTTCTGGCACTCAGAGAGAAGAAGAGATCGCGCGCATGCTTTCAGGCTCTATAACTGAGGCTTCTTTGGCGCACGCGCATGAGCTGCTCACAGAAGCTCGCTAGATTTTTCAGAATAACATGGACATAACAATGTATTTGTTTGGAGATTAAATTTCTCGACTCTATGGGTCTCAAAGCGGAATAATATAAAGACCCGTAGAAATGTAATTGGCTAATCTTACCTACGGGAGTAATCCATGACCAAGCACATATTTGTAACAGGTGGCGTTGTTTCTTCTCTTGGAAAAGGAATCACTGCTGCATCTCTCGGCCGACTTCTTAAGGCTCGTGGCTATAAGGTCATGATGCAAAAAGCTGACCCATATCTCAATGTTGACCCAGGCACTATGAGTCCTTTCCAGCATGGTGAGGTTTTTGTCACTGAGGACGGTAAAGAGACTGACCTTGACCTTGGTCATTATGAGCGCTTTATTGACGAGAATCTTACCAGGGAGTCTAACTTCACCACTGGCCTCATTTATCAGTCTTTGATTCAGCGAGAGCGCGCTGGAGATTTCCTTGGCGGAACAGTTCAGGTAATTCCTCATGTAACTGATGCAATTAAGGCTCGTTTTGCTCGCATTGAAGAGGTTACTAATGCTGATGTAGTCATTACAGAGCTTGGTGGCACTATTGGTGATATTGAGTCTCAGCCTTTTGTTGAGGCAATTCGCCAGTTTAGAAAAGAGCGAGGCGTAAGCAACGTTGCTATTATTCACGTGAGCCTTGTTCCTTATATTGCTGCTGCTCATGAGGTCAAGACTAAGCCTACGCAGCACTCCGTAAAAGAGCTTCGTTCCCTTGGTATTCAGCCAGACTTTATCGTGTGCCGTTCTAGCCATTCTGTGGATGAATCTATTCGCGAGAAAATCGCTAATTTCTGCGACGTTGATGCAGATTGTGTTTTTGAAAACAACGATTTACCTTCAATTTACGATGTTCCAGCACATCTGGCAGCACAGGGATTTGACAAGAAGGTACTTGAGCGCCTTGGTCTTGAAGTCCGTCCAAGTGATCTTGGCAGTTGGGAAGCATTTACTACCGCTATGCATAAGGCAAATGCGCTTGAAGACACAACAAGAATTTATGTTGTCGGCAAGTATACGCAGCTGCCTGATGCCTACCTTTCTGTTATTGAGGCACTTCACCACTCTGGTATTTTCTATGGCAGACACGTTGATATCCGCCTGGTAAATGGTGAAGAGCTAACAGAAGAAGACGTAGAGCAGGAGCTTGCTGGTGCAGATGGCATTTTGGTTCCTGGCGGCTTTGGTCTTCGCGGCGTAGAGGGCAAGATGGTTGCTATTCGTCGTGCTCGTGAGCTCAAGATTCCTTACCTTGGTGTTTGCCTTGGTATGCAGATGGCTGTTACTGAGTTTGCTCGTGACGTCTGCGGCATGGAGGGTGCAAATTCAGCAGAGTTTGGTCCAGATACTCCATACCCTGTCATCGATCTTATGCCTGATCAGGAGGATATTACTGACAAGGGCGGTACCATGCGCCTTGGTTCTTATCCTTGCAAGGTTGTTGAGGGAACTCTTGCACACGAGGCATATGGCAACAACTTGGTTTACGAGCGCCATCGTCACCGCTATGAGGTAAGCAACGTATTCCGTAATCAGCTTGTTGAGGCTGGTCTGGTAGTTTCTGGTGTTTCTCCAGACGATCGCCTTGTAGAGATGATTGAGCTTCCAGAGTCTGTTCACCCTTGGTTTGTTGCAAGCCAGGCGCATCCAGAGTTCAAGAGCCGTCCAACTCATCCTGCGCCTTTGTTCCGTGAGTTTGCACGTGCAGCAATCGCTCATCATGAGGGTGTTGACCGTCATGATGTAAATCAGGCTCTCTAAGCAGATTTTTTACTAGGGAAGAATACTTATGGACCTCGCTCAGGCGCGTACAGAATTTTTAGCGTACGTTGCTGTTGAGCGAGGTCTTTCTGTAAATACGCTTGATGCCTATACCAGAGATTTAGAAGGTTATTTGTTTTGGCTGAATGGCAAAAAGATTACTTTGCCCAACCAGGTGACTTGCTCCGATGTTGAAGAGTACATAGGCTCTCTTAGAGATTTAGGTATGGCTCCAGCTTCGGTTGAGCGTCACACTGCGGCACTTAGAAACTTTCACAAGTTTATGGCTGTTGAGCAAATTTGTGAGTCATCTCCAGCAGAAGATTTACCTACCGCAGCAAGAATTCAAAGGCTTCCTGATGTTATCTCTCAAGAGAAGGCAGAAGAGCTGCTTGATCAGCCATTTCCTAATTCGCCCCTAGGCATTCGAGATAGAGCCATACTTGAGTTGCTGTATGGGTGTGGGCTTCGTGTGTCTGAGCTTTGCGATCTTGAGGTTCGAGGTGTCCTTCTAGAAGATGAACTCTTGCGTGTTTTTGGTAAGGGTTCCAAAGAGCGCGTAGTTCCTGTACTGGGCTCTGCGCATCGTGCGCTTAAAACATATCTTTATGAGGCTCGCTCGCTTTTGCTTAAGCATGGTCAAGTATCTGAGGTGTTTGTAAACGCCAGAGGTGGACGCATTTCTCGCCAGTCGGTACATAAACTGGTAGCTAATTACGGCAAAGTGGTGGGGATTGAAGGTTTGCATCCTCACACACTACGCCACAGTTTTGCCACACATCTTCTAGAAGGTGGCGCTGATCTTCGTTCAGTGCAGGAGCTTTTGGGACACGTAGATATTTCAACCACGCAGCTCTATACGCACGTAGATAGATCTCACATTAGAGATGTGTATCTTGAGGCTCATCCAAGAGCTCACGTTCATGTGGACAAATAATCGCGCTTGACGCAAGTGTGGGACAGGCGTGGGACAAGCGTGGGGCAAAGTGGTGACTGCGTAAAAGCAAGACGAAGGTTTTGTTTGAGTAACGTGTAATTTTTGCCACGAGTTCACCACAATTTCCTCAAAAATTTTCACTTCATAAAAAATTAATAAATTGAGTCTAAGACTAAGATAATCCGTTCTTTTGTAGTTCGGATTTTTTTAAACACTACATATTGTGGTCTTGCTCTATCAATTCACATCTACGTTAAACTCCAGCTAGACCATAAGAAAAATACTTAGTGTTGGAAAGTGTTTTCTAGTGTGTGTAAGTGTCGGAATGAGTTATATTTATTCCACGTTCAATCGACGGACTATGCCCAAGCATTGCCGCGCACACACAACACAAACACAGCCCGCGCGGCAAGGGGCGCCAACGTGAAAGGGGGAGACATGCTTACTGGTCAGTATCAGCGCTCGCTGGACTCTAAGATTCGCGTGACTCTTCCTGCACCTCAGCGCAAGCAGCTTGGCGATGTTGTCATCTTGCTCCGTCGACAGGACGCGCTTTACGGCTACTCACCTGAGGCGTATGAGGCTTGGATTGCAAGTCTGAATCTCAACCCAAGGAACCGCGACGACGTCACAGCACTTCGCATGCTGAACGCAGCAGCAACAACCGTTGACATTGACTCGGCCGGCCGCGTTGCTCTGGGAAAGATTGACGAGTCCGATCCACAGGCTAGGGAGAAGCTCCAGCTTGACCGCGACGTCACCATTGTCGGTAACGGCGACCACTTTGAGATTTGGAACACCAACAAGTGGAACAGCCTCTTCTCGGCAGATGACCGCGTTGCAACGCTCGAGGACCTCATCTTTGGCGCCTAGTGAGGCGAGAAGATCGTGAAGGTAGAAGACGGTAACTTGAAAGTCGAATATCGGCACCAACCAGTAATGCTTGCAGAAGTGCTGCGCGAGCTGGACCCCAAGCCAGGTGAAGTTGTTTGCGACTGCACCTTAGGAGGAGCGGGTCACACCGTAGAGATGGCAAAGCTGATTGCTCCAGACGGTCTTTCCATTGGAATTGACCAGGATGCAATGGCTCATCAAGCAGCAGCTGCTCGCCTGAAGCAAGAAGTACCAAACGCGGAGTTTTTGCCGCTTAAGGGAAACTTTGGCGACCTCGATGAACTTCTCGTCTCTGCAGAAATCCCCGGAGTTGACTGTTTCCTCTTTGACATTGGTGTTTCTTCTCCTCAGCTTGATATCCCAGAGCGAGGCTTTTCGTACCACGAAGACGCCCCGTTGGATATGCGAATGGACCCGGGTAAACAAACTCCAACTGCACAAGAGGTCATCAACACCTACAACGAATCCGACCTCGCCCGAATCCTTCGAATTTATGGAGACGAGAAATTTGCCTCACGCATTGCACGACGCATTGTACAAACGCGAGAAAAGCGTCCCATCCAAACGACGCTTGAGCTTGTTGAGGTAATCAAGGCGGCAATTCCCGCAGCAGCGCGTCGTCACAGCGGACATCCCGCTCGAAAGACGTTCCAAGCACTTCGTATTGAAGTGAACCACGAACTTGAGGTTTTGGAGCGCGGACTACGCTGTGCAATTGCCTGGGCCAATCCAGGGGGCAGGATTTGCGTTATCTCGTATCACTCGCTTGAAGATCGTATTGTCAAGCACGTGTTCTCCGAGCTCAGTCAAGGTTGTATCTGCCCGCCAGACCTTCCGGTTTGTATGTGCGGTCAAGTGCCGATAGTTGACGTGATTACGCGCAAACCTCTTGTGGCCACTCCAGAAGAGATAGAGCGCAACCCAAGAGCGAGAAGCGCCCTGATGAGGGTAGCGGTTAAACGCGACCCAGAGAAATGAAGTACTCCATAGCACTTGTTGCTTGTTGTGAAGAAGTTTTGAAGGGATTGAAGTTTAATGGCACGTTACGGATCAGAAGCTGTAGCACGCACAACTCAGTTTGAGCATGAGTACGCTCCTGAACAGAGTACCCGCTCATCCTTTGAGGTTGTACCTGGTGGCGGCCTTGATGCTGATGCTCGCCGTGGCGTAAGCAGCCAGTTCATCCAGCGTATTAAGATTTTTGCTGTTGCTGCAGCTCTCTTCTTGACTTTTGGTGTTGTTCGCATTGGCATCTCTACCGCAACGGTTTCTACACTTCAGTCCAATAATGTTATTAGAAATGAAATGCGTGCGACAACTGTAACTAACGATTCCCTGCGCATTTCTCGCTCCTTGCTCGCAAGCACCACACGTATTGAGCGTATTGCTACACAGAATTACGGTATGACTCTTGAGACAAATCGTCCTGTTGTAGATGTAAGCAACAACGCTTAGGCGTAAAATATACGTTGTGAGTACGCAGAATCGACATACTCGCGCATCGCGCAGAAAAACTCCTGAGGCCTCGTACGACGAGGCCTCTCGTGTGCATTTTCGTGGTCATCGTGGTAGCAGCGGTGGCTCGGATAGTGTTGGCCCTGAAGGTAGACTCCGTCGCGTAGCAGCTGCTATGGCCATTATGGTGGCACTTGTTGTTGTAAGACTTGCATGGCTGCAAATCTTTACCGCAGCAGATCTTGCAAAGGGTGCCGAGAATAACCGCACTAACGATATTGTCTTACACGCTCGTCGCGGCACCATTTACGACCGCAATGGCAACGTCTTAGCTATGAGCGTTGACTGCAAAGACATCTATGCCAATCCTTCAGAGATTAAAGACGCAAGTTCCGTAGCTCAGGTTTTTGCCTTGCTCTTAGGCGGAAGCCCTTCAGACTATCTTGGAGACCTGCAGCAAGACACCACCTTTGTCTATGTGCGCCGTCGTGTTGACAATGATACTGCTTCTAAGATTGAAAAAGCACTTGACGAGAAAAACCTCAAGGGCGTCTATTTTGTTAACAACACTAAACGCGTCTATCCCTATGGCAACGTTGGTGTTCAGATCCTGGGCTTTGTAAACGCAGACAACGAGGGCGCTTCTGGCCTTGAGTATTACTACAACGATATCCTTGCAGGCACTAACGGCCACATGATTGTAGAGACCGGTGCTGGTGGTACGCCAATTGCTGGCGGTACCTCAAACATCACTGAGGCACAAAATGGACAGGACATTGTTCTTTCCATTGATATTGAGCTGCAGAAGAAGGCGGAAGAGCAACTTACTGCCGCAGTCAAAGACTTTGAAGCCCAGCAGGGCGGCTCAATCATGGCCATGAATCCTCGTACTGGAGAAATCTATGCCGCCGCTTCGTACCCTCTGCCAGATTTTAAGAGCGATAACGGCGTTGACTACGAATCCCTCAACCTCAAGCTCGTTTCAAGTATCTATGAACCTGGCTCGGTATTTAAGGTAATTACCACCTCAATTGGTATAGACAACAACCTCTTTGGTCCAGATTCAACCTTCAATATTCCAACTGAGCTTAAGGTTGGAGATAACAAGGTTACCGACGATGACTGGCGTACCAGCGCTATGGACATGAGCGTAAGAGAGATGCTCAGGCGTTCCTCTAACGTTGGTATGGCCTTCCTCGAGACGCAGCTCATAGGTGACGAGCGCTTTGCAGAGGGAATCGAAAAGTTCGGCATAGGTCACACCACAGGCATTGACTTCCCTGGTGAAGCTACAGGAATTGTCCGCTCTCTGGACGAATATGAAGGCCCAACAGGCGGAAACATGGCGTTTGGTCAGGGTCTTGCAATCCCATTTATCCAGGTCATTCGCGCATATACCGCTGTTGCTAATAAGGGAACTATGGTGACACCACACTTTATGGTTTCTAAGGGCGGTCAAGAGGTTACCTGGCCTACTAAAGACGTTATTTCCGCTTCCACAGCTTCGGCCGAGCTTGACATGATGACTACCGTTGTCAAAGAGGGTACCGGTGTTCGTGCAGGTATCTATGGCTATACTGTTGCTGGTAAAACAGGTACGGGCCAGCAGGTTGTGGAAGAAACCGGCTCGTACGGCGAGAATTCCGGTTTTGTTGCTTCCTTCTGCGGTATCGTGAATCCATTAGAATCTGATTTGATGGTTTACGTTGGACTTAACGATACCCACCAGCTTGCATCGCAGTCTGCCGCTGTGGTCTTCTCGCAATTTGCAAAAGACGCAGCTACACACCTTAATATTCAACCAACTAATAACTAGGAGAGCTCATGGTTAAGCTTTCGGTTGAACAGATAGTCGCAGCTACAAATGCACAGCTGCTCCACCGTGGAACCCGCGAGGTTGTGGGCGCGGCCGTCATTGACTCTCGTGAGGTCCAGGAAGGCTCGCTTTTCGTGGCTTTTGCTGGCGAGAAGGTCAATGGAAACTCCTATCTCTTATCTGCTGCCCAGGCGGGCGCTGCTGTTGTAGTGGCATCTGAGCCTGTAGCAGACAATCTGCTCGACAACCTGGCCGACACAGGAGTCAGCGTTCTTGAAGCCGCTGACGATGACTGTGAGGCGTTCCTGCTAGCTCTTGCCGCTGCTTGGCGAGAAGCCCATCCAAACTGGCTGGTTGTGGGCGTAACTGGATCGGTCGGTAAAACTACCACCAAAGAAATGCTTCGTCGCGGCATTGGCGCTACTCGTCGTGTGTACGCAACTGCTGGCAATCACAATAACCTCATTGGCCTGCCACTTACGGTACTTTCTACTCCAGAGGATACCGAGGTGCTTGTGCTTGAGCTGGGCATGAATCATGCTGGCGAGATTACCAGGCTCACCTCGATTGCTCGTCCAACAGTAGCCGTCATTACCAACGTTGGTACCAGCCACATTGGTCTTCTCGGCAGCAGAGAAAACATTGCGCGCGCCAAGGCAGAGATTGTCTCGGGCATGCGCGCATTTGACTCAATTGAACCTACGCTTATTCAGGCTTCGGCGGGGGACTACACCAAGTTCATTGCAGATGAGTTTGCTCGCCCTGCTCGCGTTGTTTGCAAGACAGTGGGTGCCACAGAAGCTGATGTCATGAGCGCACAGCAGGTCACTCTTGACGAGGAGGGCCTTCCAACTGCCACTATTGTTGCTGCATCTGGCTGGTCACGCACGGTAACCCTTGAGGTACCTGGGCGCGTTGTTGTCGACGACCTTCTTTTGGCACTTGAGGCTATAGAGACGCTTGGTCTTGATCTTGACGCTGCTGCAGAGGCTATTGAGCAGATGTCTGCCACTCGTATGCGTCTTTCGGTACTTGACGCAACCTGCGGTGCCAAGATTATTGACGATTCTTACAACGCAAGTCCTAACTCAACAGCTGCAGCGCTTGACGTGTTGATGCAGATGCCAGCGGAAGGCCGCCGCATTGCTCTTATCGGAGAGATTGGTGAGCTTGGACCAGAGGAGAAGCGCCTTCACGGTTATGTGGGCGCCTATATTGCTGCTAAGAACCCAGACCTTGTTGCCTTTGTAGGCACGGGAGCCGCGCGTGAAATGGTTGAAGCCGCACGCGTCATGGGATTCTCGGAAGATAAAATTGAACAGTTCAGCGATGTCAACGAAGCACTTACCGTGCTCGGACCAGTACTTGCGCAAGGAGACGTTCTTCTCGCTAAGGCATCGAGGTCTGCCCAGCTTGATATTTTTGTAAAAGGAGTTACTGAGTAATGTTTTATCAGACTATTTACCCAACATACCAGGTGTTTGTAGCGCTTGGTGTCTCCTGCATCATCACGTTGATCTTAATGCCACTCTTTATCAAGCTGATGAAGAAAGAGGGAGTGGGCCAGCAGGTTCGTGCTGACGGCCCTCAGCAGCACCTGGTCAAGCAGGGTACTCCTACTATGGGCGGCGTTGTTATGCTGGTAAGCATTGTGCTGACCTGCGTTGCACTTGCTCAGTGGAATACCGACCTCATTCTTGCTATGGCAGCTATGCTGCTCACAGGCTCGCTTGGTCTTCTGGATGATATCGAGTCTGTTGCTCATGGTAGAAGCCTTGGCCTCACCGCATCTCAGAAGATGGCTGGACTCATTACTATTTCTGTTGCATTTTGCCTGGCAGCAGTTAACATTTGGGGCATTACGCCCATTATTGCGTTCCCTGGTGGCCTTGATATCAACCTGGGTATCCTTACTACTACCGTCACTTTAGGCGGAAACATTATTTCTATCCCTTGGCTGTATCTCTTCTTTGTTTTTTTGCTCATGGCTGGCCTCTCCAACGCTGTTAACCTGACCGACGGCCTTGATGGCCTTGCTGGTGGCTGCGTTATGGTCGTCATGATTTTTATGGCTGCAGTAGCTTTCCGCTATGGCGAGAGTAGCCTTGCTGTTTTTGCCGCATCTATCGCAGGCGCTTGTATTGGTTTTTTGTGGTTTAACAGCTATCCTGCAAGTATTTTTATGGGAGACACCGGCTCTCTTGCCTGGGGCGCTGCCTTTGCGGCCCTGGCCGTTCTTACCAAGACTGAGGTAGTTTCCCTGGTCATGGGCGGTCTTTTTATCATCGAGGCACTGTCCGTTATCATTCAGGTTGTCAGCTACAAGGCAACTAAAAAGCGCGTATTCTTGATGGCTCCACTGCATCATCACTTTGAGAAACTTGGCTGGAACGAAACAAAAGTAGTCTTTAGATTCTGGATTATTTCCGGCGCATTTGCTGCTCTGGGCTTTGCACTGTACTTCCAGCTTCACTAAAGATATTGCTCTTAGAAAGGACCGTTTGCGTGTCGCTTCTAGAAACACTTGGAAATGTATGTGTTCTTGGTTTTGGTAAGACCGGCGTCTCTGTCTGCACGTATTTGCTGCAGCAGCCAGAGGGTCGTGTGTCTTCCGTAACTCTTGTGGGCGGCGCAGATGCTACTGTTGGCGAGAAGGTCCAAGAGCTTGCAGACTCAGGCGTACAGGTACAATGCGGCTCTGATCAGGTTAAGGGTACCTTTGACCTGACTATTGCATCTCCTGGTATTCCAGACACCTCTGAGCTGTTCGTCAGTGCAAAGGCAGCTTCTCATCAGATTATGGGCGAGCCAGAGTTTGCCTATCAAGAGAGTCCTTCACAGTGGATTGGTATTACCGGCACAAATGGTAAAACTACTACCACAAGTTTGACCACGTCAATCCTGCAGTATGCAGGTCTTGATGCAAGCGCTGTTGGCAATATTGGTCTTACTATTACTGACCAACTTGCAGAGAGAAAGCCTAAGAGCTGGTTTGTAGCAGAGCTTTCAAGCTTCCAGCTTGCTACTACTCAAAAATTACATCCTCACGTTGCGATGCTTTTAAACATTACGCCGGATCACCTTGAGTGGCATGGTTCGCTCGAGGCGTATGCAGCAGCTAAAGAGAAGATTTTTGCCAACCTTGATGCAAATGACCTGGCAATTATCTCTGACTTGGATGAGTTCTGCCAAGACGTGTCTTCTCGCCTTGAGGCTCGCGGCATTGCCGTATGCCATCTTGCTCAGACAGATCCCGGTACGCAAAACGCCGCCTTTGTACGCAATGGAGCGCTGGTAGTCAGGCTATCTGGTAAAGAGATGGAGCTTGTAGCGGCTGATGCACTCCACATTAGGGGAGCGCACAATGCACTCAACGCTCTTGCTGCAGCTGCATGTGGCTTATTCCTGGGACTTGATATTGTTTCTATTAGGCATGCCCTGTTGGACTTTATGCCGCTTGAGCACAGAATTGAGCCAGTTGATACGGTTAATGGTGTTTTGTACGTTAACGACTCCAAAGCAACAAACACTGATTCAGTTGAAAAATCATTAACTTCGTTCCCAGGTAAAGACGTTATTTTGCTACTTGGAGGTCACGATAAGGGCACAGAGCTTGATGAGTTTGCTCAGAAGGTGTCCGCTACCTGTGCATACGCAATCTGCTTTGGAGAGGCAGGTCCTCGCTTTGCAGAGGCGCTTCGCCGCGTTTCTGGCGGCCATGCAGAAGTGGTAGAAGAGCCTCATATGCATGAAGCTTTTGACCGTGCGGTAGAACTTGCTCGTCCAGGTTCTGTAGTGCTTCTCTCACCAGCATGTTCCTCATTTGACGAGTTCACAGGCATGGCTCAGCGTGGTCGTGTCTTTAAACAGCTGGTGGCAGATCTTGCTCAAAAAGAGAGCGGTCGATAATGGCTACCAGCAGAAACAGAACAGGGGAGCGCGCGCAGCAAACACGTACTTCTCGCCAGAAATCTTCCGAGGGCTCGCAGGCTAAAGGCCGCTTTGGTGCTATTCCAGAGCGTTTTATGCAGCCTCGTCTGGTGCTTCTGGTGTCAACGGCTATTCTGGTGTGCTTTGGCTTGGTAATGATTTATTCCGCTTCCTCGATTTCTGCAATGACTTCTGAGGACATGGGTTATAACCCCTTCTACTACGTGCAGCGTCAGCTTGGCTTTGCTGCGGCAGGAGTTGCGTTAGCGTTTATTGTTTCTCGCATTGACTACCGCGCAGTAGTAAGAAACTTCCAGGTACCTATTTGGATTGTGACCTTTGGAATGCTAGCAATTATTTTTACTCCTATTGCCGGCGCCGATGCATATGGTGCAACCCGTTGGATTTCAATTGGACCGTTTTCTTTCCAGCCGTCTGAGTTTGCAAAGATCACCATCTTAATTTCTGTCTCGTATTTGGCTCAGCAGTACTTTATTGATCAGACCATAGATCAGATGGAGTTCTTTAAAAAGTTTGCTATTGCTGCGCTTGCACCACTGCTTCTTATCTTGGCTCAGCCAGATAAGGGCTCCACGCTGATTATTGTGGGAACACTTTTGGTCATTGGCTACCTTGCCGATGTTGACCGAAGGGTTCTGGCAACTATTGCCATTGCTGGCTTTATTGGCTTTGCGTTCTTATCTCTTAAAGATGATTATTCTCGTGCTCGCGTTGTGACTATGCTCAACCCTTGGGCTGATTATTACGGTGCAGGTTATCAGCTTGCACAGGGCTTTTATGCTTTTGGTTCTGGCGGTATTTTTGGTGTTGGCTTTGGTTTTTCTCGCCAGAAATATTCCTATCTTCCTATGGCTCACAATGACTTTATTTTTGCGGTTATTGGAGAAGAGCTGGGCTTTATTGGCGTTTTGGGTCTTTTGGCTGTATTTGGCGCCCTGGTATGGGCAGGCTTTAAGATTGCTCGCTATGCACCAGATTTGACCGGCAGGCTTATTGCTGCAGGTTGTACCTCTATGTTTATCATCCAGGCCTTTGTTAACATCGGTGGTGTTTTGGGCCTTTTGCCTCTTTCTGGTAAGCCTCTGCCGTTTATCTCATACGGCGGTTCAACCATCATGTCTAGTATCTTGATGGTTGGTCTTTTGATGTCTGTTTCAAGGCAGTCAAGGCTTCCAGAAACCGAGTACGATAGACAACGCGCTTCTTGGAGCATAGCTGAAGAGCAGGATACCTTTGATGCTCCAGGTTTTGCTGGTCTTACCATGGTTGATGGTGGGGTAGGAGTAGGCATGCCACTCCCACGTTCTTCTCGGCCTAAGAGCAGTGCACAAAGCTCCGCGCGCCCATCACGAGGCGTTTTGCGCTCAAGAGATGACGACGCCCCTCAAGGTCGCATTACGACAGATGCCTCCGGAAGGCGCAGAATTGATTTGGGACCTTCTGCATCGGACAGGCTTCGTGGAAACAACAGGGCTCGTCGATAGCTGATTTCTAGGAGATGGATTGCATGGCAGAACAGAAGAAACTCTCTGTTGCAATTGCTGCAGGTGGAACCGCTGGTCACATTAACCCAGCTCTGGCTCTAGCTGAGGAGCTTCGTGAGCGCGGCCACCAGGTTACGTTTTACGGTCAGCCCAACAAGCTTGAAGGTACGCTGGTACCTGAGGCAGGATTTGAGCTGGTACCTATCCATGTAAATGGCTTTGATCGCAGACGTCCTTGGACGCTCATCAGCGCGGCATACAATCTTGAGCGCGCAAAGATGCAGCTGCACAAGCGCTTCAAAGAGCAGGGTGCACCTGATGTTGCTATTGGTTTTGGCGCCTATGTTGAGCTGCCTTTGCTTCAGCTTTGCGCAAAACTCCATATCCCGTATTTAATCCATGAGCAAAATTCAGTAACCGGTCTTGCTAACCGTGTATCTGCTGGTAAAGCAGATAAGGTGTGCATTGCATTCCCAGAGGCTCGTAAGGCTTTTGAGGGCCACGTAAAGGCTCAAGACACTATTGTGGTTACCGGCAATCCTGTGCGTAAGAGCGTTCTTTCTGCTGACAGAGCCGCCTCCAGGCAAGAGCTGGGCATTGCAGACAATCAGATATTGCTGCTTATCTTTGGCGGAAGCCTAGGCGCACGTAGTATCAACGAAACCTTTGCTGCACTTAAGCAGGAGCTGCTTGCTCGACCAAACCTTCGTATCATCCAGTCAACAGGCCAGAAGCTCTACGACGAGGTTGTCTCGCTCATGAAGCTTTCTGATGAGGAGGCTGCTCGCTGGGAGGTTAAGCCCTACATTTCCAACATGGGTGCCACCCTTGCTGCGGCTGACCTGGTGGTTTCTCGTTCCGGAGCATCTTCTGTGGCCGAGATTGCTGCGCTTGAGCTCCCCAGCATTTTGGTGCCGTACCCTCTGGCAACAGCAGATCATCAGACTACTAACGCACACCTGTTGTCGGACGCGGGAGCAGCTATTCTGGTGTCAGATAACCAGGTGGGCACCACGACCTTCTCGACAGCTCTGTTTGAGCTGGTAGATAACGCGGACCAGCGCAAAAAGCTCTCCGAGGCAGCCGCTACACTTGACCAGCGCAGCGCCGCATCTCTTGTGGCTGACGCTGTGGAAAGTGCCGTTTGTGGCGCATAAAACATTCGGTTTTGCGTTAGAGTAAACATGTCTTGGTACATCCAAGACTCAAACGATATCAATACTTGGAAAGGCTCTCTTATGGCAGATTCCATGGGCGAGAAGACCATCTCGCGTGCACATTTTATTGGAATTGGCGGCGCAGGCATGAGTGGAATTGCGCTTGTTCTGCACGAGCGCGGCTGCACCGTTACCGGCTCCGATCTAAAGAGCTCGCATTATGTTAGAGAGCTTGAAGATGCAGGTATTCAGGTAAGCATCGGTCACACCGCAGCCACTATTGACGCTGTGATGCCTGATGTCATTGTTACCTCAACTGCAATCCCAGAGACAAACCCAGAGGTCATTCGCGCACGTGAGCTTTCCATTCCTATTTGGCCTCGCGCTAAGATGCTCTCGTATTTGTCGCGCGGCCGCAAGACCATTGCTGTTGCGGGCACTCACGGCAAGACCACCACGTCTTCTATGGTTGCTACCATGTTGGACAAACTTGGCGCTGATCCATCATTTTTGATTGGTGGCGTTGTTGAGGGCTACGATACCAACGGTAAAAACGGCAACGGCCAGTACTTTGTCTGCGAAGCGGACGAGTCTGACGGTTCGTTTATGTTCCTTAACCCTAACGTGGTTGTTGTCACCAATATTGAGGCAGATCACCTTGACCACTACGGCTCTCTCGAGAATATCGAGAAGACCTTCTGTGAGTTTATGAGCTTGCTTGATAAGGAAGAAACTGTTGTTATCAACGGCGATAATCCTCATTACGTTGAGCTTGCTCAGTCAACTGGTAGGCACGTAGTTACCTACGGCTTTGATTCAAGCTGCGATTTTGTTTGCACACAGGAGGAGAGAAAAGCTGGAATTGAGAATCCTCTGACCATTAAGACTCCATCTGGCCAGACTATCTCTGTGGTACTTCCAGCTAATCCTGGTAAGCATAATGTTGCAAACGCAACCGCTTCAATTGCCGTTGCTGATGCTCTTGGCTTTGATCTTGAGGAGGCCGCAGCAGCGCTTTCGCAGTTCAAGGGCGCGCGCCGTCGCTTTACGCACGTAGGCGACATCAACGGTATTACCGTCGTAGACGATTACGGCCACCATCCAACCGAGATTGCAGCAACCATGTCTGCAGCTCTTCCTCTTGGCTTCAAGCGCGTTGTTGTTGTTTTCCAGCCACATCGCTACAGCAGAACGCAAGATTTGGCGGATTCGTTTGCACATGCATTTGATGGCATTGACGTTTTGCGCGTCATGGATGTCTTCTCCGCAGGTGAGCTGCCTATTCCAGGCGTCTCGGGCAAGACCGTTTCTTCAAGAGTTCAGGCTGCCAATACTGTTTCTGACGTGCGTTATATCCCTTCTCGTAAAGATCTTATCGCAGACCTTCTTGATACGGTTAAACCAGGAGATCTGCTGATTACTCAGGGCGCAGGTGACGTCACTCAGATTGGACCAATGTTTATCCGCGCACTCAAAGAGCGCCTTCAGAACAACTAGGACCTCTGCCGTGAGTCTGTTTAACGCCTATGTAAGCCTTTCTGGGGCCCTTGATGCAACAATCAAGCAAGATGAGCCGCTGAGCCACCATACTTCCTTTAGGATTGGCGGTAAGGCGTCGCTTTTTGCTGCTGTTCACAGCCATGCGGCGTTGGTCCGTGTGCTTGAGGTGCTTGCAGCTAATCGAGTTGATTGGGTGCTTTTGGGCAAGGGTTCAAACATTCTTGTCTCTGATAAGGGCTACAACGGCTGCGTTATTGTGCTCGACGATGAGCTTTCTACCATTTCAGTTGGCGAGGATAACCTCATTACTGCAGGTGCAGGTGCGCTTACGGCACGCGTTTGCAATGAGGCCATGAAAGCAGGTCTTTCTGGTCTTGAGATGTGTGCTGGTATCCCCGGAACTATCGGCGGCGCTCTTTCGATGAACGCAGGTACTAGGCATGATTGGATTGGTAAAGCCGTCCGTGATTGCGTGGTACTTAAGCCTGGCAAGGGTCTTGTACGCTACGATGCCTCCGAGATTGAATGGGGTTATCGTTACACTACGTTTGCACCAGATGAGATCATTCTTGAGGCGACGTTTGCGCTGACAGCATCTAATCGTCCTAAAGTTGCTCTTGGCATGGATACACTCTTGCAGCGTAGAAGAAATACTCAGCCAACTGGTCAGCTTTGCTGCGGTTCTGTTTTTAAGAACCCAGGTAGTAGGTCTGCTGGTGCACTTATTGAAGAGTGTGGTCTTAAGGGAGCTACTGAGGGCGGCGCACATATTTCTGATATTCATGCCAACTTTATTGTGAATACCGGTAACGCCACCGCCTCAGATGTCATTGCACTTATGCGCAGAGCACACGATGCGGTACAAGAAAAGTTTGACATTGATCTTCAGCCAGAGGTTAAACTTCTGGGTTTTGGGGTATAGGGAAGATATGGCAGAAGATACTTCAAAGCAAACAATGCGCCGTAAGGGCACAAAAAGGGAGCCTTTATCGTCTGGTTCTACTCAGACGACAGGCGCTACTAAGCCTTCTTTTATGAGCAAGGCCTTTAAGCCTAAGCCAAAGGTTGAGGCTACAGCTCCTGATGCAAAACCTTCTGCTAAAAAGATTTCTGCCAAAAAGCCAAATAACGCTACAAAAACTGCAGCTCAAGCTCGTGCTGAGCGTATTAAACACAGCAGAAAGGTATCGTTTAAGGCAGTACGCACGGCCTTTATCGTTTTACTTAGCCTCGCCCTTCTCGCTGGCATTGCTTTTCTCGTCCTACGTTCTTCCTCAGTCTTTGCTATTACCAACATTCAGGTAGAGCCAACAGAGCACGTCTCTAACGAGCAAATTCAAAAGCTCATTGCTGTAGAAGAGGGAACAACCCTGCTTAATATGGATGAATCCCTTATTACCCAAGAACTTCAGAAAGACCCTTGGGTAGCCTCTGCAACGTACGAGAGACAGTTCCCCAATACGCTGCGTATTACCATCACAGAGCGCAAGGTCACAGCTGTTGTGGCGCTTTCTTCTGGTCCGGTTGCATGGTATTTGGGCGAGAATAACGTCTGGCTTGAGGCAGATCAGCTCAACGTACCAGAAGGAAAAACTACCGCTACCGTTGCGCTTGAGAAGGCAACCTCAGAAGGTGAGCTGCTGATTACCGATGTTCCTGCAACAGTTTCTCCTGTAGCGGGTACCACAGCAACAGACGCAGAAATTCAAGCGGTTATGCAGTATCAGTCCACGTTCTCGTCAGAGCTTACGTCACAGATTGTGAGTTACTCGGCTAGTAGCGTTGATGCGATTTCTGTCACGCTTACCAATGGTGTACAGGTTGCCCTAGGCTCTCCAACACAGATTGCCGACAAAGAAAAAGTGATTCTGGCAATGCTTAAGCAGTTCCCAGGAGAGCTTACGTACTTGAACGTAAGAACACCTGCAAGCCCAACCTACAGGCGAGTTTCTACCGGAAACGTTCAGTCTGGCTCTGGTGTTTCGTAGGTAAATGCGCAAGCTATATGTGCCGTTAGGGAATAGTTTCCTACCGTTTACCAGCTTTCTTCACAATTTCTACATATTATTTGACTTGTATGGGTCAGTTGTGCAAATATACCCCGCTTTGCATGAAGCGTAAGCCTTAACTTGAGGTTTAGGGTTTTATACAGCGGTTCTGCGAGCGCATAAACGTAGCCTAAGCGCAGTCGCGCTCCGGGACAAACGGGCACAAGCGTGCCTCAAGGAGGAAGACATGATTAAGGACACCGATACCCTTAACAACTATCTTGCTGTAATCAAGGTTGTTGGCGTTGGTGGCGGCGGAACTAACGCTGTCAACCGCATGATTGAAGAAGGCATCCGTGGCGTTGAGTTCGTTGCTGTAAACACCGATGCACAGGCTCTTGCAATCTCCGATGCTGACATTAAGGTTCACATCGGTACTGACATCACCAAGGGTCTTGGTGCTGGCGCTAACCCTGAGGTTGGTAAAGAGGCAGCAGAGGATAGTCGCGACGAGATCAAGGCTGCACTTGCTGGCGCTGATATGGTCTTCATTACTGCTGGTGAGGGTGGCGGTACTGGTACCGGCGCTGCTCCAGTTGTTGCTGATATTGCAAAGAATGACGTTGGCGCACTGACCGTTGGCGTTGTTACTAAGCCATTCTCCTTCGAGGGCCGTCGTCGTTATGGTTCTGCAGCTGACGGAATCAAGACTCTTTCCGAGAATGTTGATACTCTCATTGTTATTCCAAACGATCGTCTACTTGATCTTTCTGAGAAGAAGACCACCATGCTTGAGGCATTCCGCATGGCTGACGACGTTCTATGCCAGGGCACCCAGGGTATTACCGACCTCATCACGGTTCCTGGCCTGATCAACCTCGACTTTGCAGATGTCTGCACCATCATGAAGGGCGCAGGTAGCGCAATGATGGGCATTGGTATTGCTGCTGGTGATAACCGCGCTGCTGATGCTGCAACTGAGGCAATTTCTAGCCGCCTGCTTGAGAGCTCCATCGAGGGCGCAACCCGCGTTCTTCTCTCTATTGCTGGTAACAAAGACCTTGGTATTCAGGAGATTAACGAGGCAGCTGACCTGGTTGCTAAGAACGTTGATCCTGATGCAAACATCATCTTTGGTACTGTTGTTGATGAGTCCTTGGGCGATCAGGTTCGCGTAACCGTTATTGCAACTGGTTTCAATGACTCTAACGTTCAGCAGCAGCTTCCAACTCTGAACACTCAGAGTGCAAGCCGTCCAAGTCGTCCTGTTCAGCCACAGCCAACTCGTCCTGTGACTGCTCAGCCACAGCCTGCTCGCGCCAACAACTCTTCTAATGAGAAAGAGTTTGATATTCCAGACTTCCTTAAGCGTAGCCGCATCTAAATATGTGCGCGCTGAATAGACAGTGCTTACACGGCGTGACCCTGCTTATGGATCCTGAGGTTCCATGCGGGGTCACGCTCGCATTTACCGAGCGTACTGGCGGTTTTTCAGAAGGGGAGTTTAGCTCCCTCAATCTGGGAAGTAGGTGTGGAGACAATCTGCATCAGGTGCAAAAGAACCGCCAGCTGGTCTTAGAGGCTCTTGGAGCTGGCGAGTTTTTCTCGCAGCTCCTTATTCCTCATCAGGTGCACGGAAGCAAGGTAGTTTGCCTGACTTCCAATACATCAGAGGCTTTTGAGGTGGCTAAAGCTGAGGCAGAAGCTGGTGCAGACGCCATAGTATGTACGGTTCAAAATACGCCTGTGATGTTGGCGTTTGCCGATTGTGTGCCCGTAATTCTTGTAGCTCCCGGCGGATTTGCGGTGGCGCATTCTGGCTGGAAAGGCACAATTGCCCGCATTTCTGTTCGCGCAACCGAGGCGCTTTGCCAGGCAACTGGCGCCAAGTCTTCTGAGGTCAAAGCCTATATTGGTCCGCACATTGGCGGCGCTGACTACGAGGTTTCTCCGGAGCTCATTCAGATGTTCTCACAAGAGTTTGGTTCTGGCGTTGTAGACCGTGCATCTGGCGAGAGGTACTTAGATCTTGGATATGCCGTCAGAGCCGCACTGGTAGATGCTGGTGTACGCGCGTCTGCTATCGAAGAGGTTACTGACTCGACCGCCTCTACAACTGAGCGGTTCTTCTCGTACCGTGCAGAGCATGGTAAGTGCGGAAGACACGCGGCTGTTGCTTACATGGCTGAAAGTTGGGTAGAAGACGTTTAGCGCTATCGGAGAAGGCGTTTAGGTCTACGACAAAAGTCGTTAAACGTTACGTAAGATGTTGATGTATTCACCGCAAGAGATGATGGCTATGACGTACGATTCAGACGAATATCTTGAGTTTATAAAGGCTCGTAGAGCTCAGATTGAGTCACTTGTGGCGGATGCTGCAAAAAAGTCCGGCAGAAGCGCCTCTGAGATTGAAATTGTAGCTGTCTCCAAAACCGTACCTGTTGAGGCCGTCCTTGCAGCTTATAAGGCAGGCTATAGGGTTTTTGGCGAGAATCGCCCACAAGAGCTGACACATAAACTGACGTGTTTATCTGAAACTCCTTTTGCGTCTGAGATATCTTTTGACATGATTGGTAATCTTCAGAAGAACAAGATTAACCAGGTAGTTGGTAAGGTTCGCTACATTCATTCAATTTCTTCCGAACATCTTGCAGAGGCGGTTTCAAAGCGTGCTGAGATGAAGGGTACTGAGGAGTCTGTTCTACTTGAGGTAAACGTCTCCGCTGAAGCCTCAAAATCGGGTTTCTCACCAGAAGAAGTGTCTGAGTCTATTCAAAAGATTGTTGAGCTTCCGCACATTTCTGTTGTGGGTCTGATGACTATGGCACCAAAAGATGATCCAGAGCGCGCCAAGAGAACATTCTCAGGACTTCGAGAATTGCGTGATCGCTTAAGCCAACAAGTTGGTTTGAAGTTAGATGTTCTTTCTTGCGGCATGAGTGATGACTTTACGTATGCCATTGAAGAGGGTTCTACGACTATTCGACTGGGTCGAGTATTGTTTGACCCAGCCTATACGTTGAGTGGGCACTAAAATAGTTGCAAGTTTTTGATACAGTAGTAAGAAGTTACGTGCGTTACAGAAAGGCACAATGATGAGCATTCTTGATACGCTAAGAGCAAAGCTTCGTGGTGGTCAGGACGATGAGTACTACGACGATGAGTATTACGGCGATGAGGGCTATGACGAGGTAGATGAAGCTTCTCCACGTTCATACGATGATCGTGCACAGCAAGGCTCTTCCAACAGACTACTGGGCAATCCATCCAGACCAGAGGCAGAGAGCGTTTCTGTGTATACGCGCTCTGGCAAGCCAATCAGCACAAATCCAGCTGCTTCTTATAATCCTCAGCAGGATATGCGCTCCCGTGCTTCTGCATATGCATCTCGTCAGGAGCCTTCTGGATACACTCCTTCTTACGAGCATACCGTGAGCCCAAATCTGCCAACTCCTGGTGATATTGGTCTTCGTCCTGTGAGCCGTACAAGCTATTCCGGACAGCTGCCACCATATGTTCTTCGTCCTGTTTCTTATGACGATGTTCAGTCGGTAGTTCGCCGTGTTCGTACTGGTCAGCCAGTTGTCCTTATCTTTAAGAACACTAACATTGAGGTTGCCAAGAGAATTTTGGACTTCAGTTTTGGTCTTTCTTATGGACTTGACGGAGCTGTTGAAGAAGTTGCTGACCGCGTTTTTGTTGTACTTCCTCATGGTGTCTCTTTGACGCAAGCTGATCTTGATAAGCTTGCTGATGAGGGCGAGATTACCAGGTAACTGGAGGTTTTTGTGTTTTCGTATTATGTCTTGAACGCGCTCTATACTTTGTTGAGGATTTACAGCTTCTGCATTGTGGTATGGTGCCTGTCCTCTTGGATTACTGTTTCTAACGACAAGTTCAATCACGTCCTTGAGGGAATTGGCAAAATTGTTGAGCCATACCTCAGTGTGTTTAGGAACGTAATTCCTCCAATTTCTGGCATTGACCTCTCGCCGATTGTTGCACTTTTTGTGCTTAATCTTGTGGGACGTTTTGCCATTTCGACGCTGGGCCTTATACTAATATAGGAAACTAGTTTGTCTTTGATTACAAACTGAGTAGTTATGATGTGTGGTACGTCTACTCGCAGACTGAAAGGGAACAAAGATGGCAATCACACCAGCAGACATCGAGCAGCAGACATTCTCTCCTGCTGAGACCGGCTACAATCCAGAGGAAGTTGACGCATTTCTTGAGCAGCTCTCTTCTGAGGTTGATGCAATGCTTCAAAAGATCGCTGACCTTAAGGGCCGTCTGACCAGCACTGAGCAGCAGCTTGCTGCAGCACAGGCACAGGTTGCAAACCTTGAGGAGAACGCAAGCGTTCCTTCTGTTGAGGAGACAAACGCTGCAGCTATTGCTGCATCTGAGCACCAGATTTCTCAGGTCCTCATTGTTGCTCAGCAGAGCGCAGATAAGCTTGTTGCAGATGCTCGCGCAAATGCAGAGCGCATCCGCAACGAGGCAGACCAGAAGGCTCGTGAGGTTATCCGTCAGGCTCTTGCAGAGAAGCAGACTGAGCTTGATGAGATTGATCGCCTCAAGCAGTCCCGTGAGGACTTCCGCGCTGAGTACCGCAAGCTCCTCCAGCACTTCCTGGATGACGCAGACTCTGTCTTCCCAGAGACTGTTCTTACCAACAATGCTCCAACTGGTTCCCAGAATGCTGCTCAGCCTGCAGCTCAGCAGACTCAGATTTCTGCACCTGCACCTGCGGCTGGTGACTTCAACGACCTTGATTAAGTCTTAGGTCGTTACTTTTGTACTAATAAGCGCTCAGCTCTGCTGGGCGCTTTTTTGTATCAGTCGTCTTAAGCGGCAGCTTTATAACCCAGAAGTAAGCTCTTTGCGAAGTGTCTGCTTTTGTTCTATATGATGCACATCCTTTCTGTTTTCTCGCCCTTGATAGCGAGCAGGTACGCCTTGGCTACGCACGGATTCTGCATTTGTATTTGCAGTGAGTTCAGGGAGCCCTTGCCATACACGTTTTGGCATCCAATGGGCGCGCAAGTCATATCCTCTTTCTGCAGGCCCGCGACCCTCTAGACCAACTCCCTCATAGAAGCGCCTCCACATGGCCTGCACGTATTTCTCATCAGTTGCAAGGTCTGTTCTAGAGAGCAATTCTTCCAAAGAGGCATCGTCCAGCTGAATTGTTCCAAAGGTCTTCATTTCTGGTGCATAAAAACTGACTATATGATGAGCTGGATCAACAATAAAAAACCGCTCTGTACTCATCCGTTTGACAAAGTAATTGAAAGTTAGTGGCACTACGTTTGCATTAGGTTGAAATACAGACATAAAAGAGCCATCTGACATGCGAGAAAACCGCACAAATTGTCGCGTATGCTCTCGTTCAGTTTCTACCTGCCTAGCCAGGGCATTAAACTCTGCCACGGTTGGGTCTGCAATATCTTCAAGGGCTCCTACACCATAGGAGAATGCAAGACGAATGTATCGATGCACAATCTCCGGCATCGTATGAGCATCTGAAGCACATGCCAAAACAATGCGACGTGTTATTTCTCTTGTGCCTACTTTCTTCTCTAGTCCAGTTAGAACTCGTTTAGCCAAGGCTACTACTGAGTCATCAGAAGGGTCTGGTCCACAGAGAACATGCTCCCCAAGGCTAGGCTGACAAAAGTTTTCTCTAACAAGACGTACGTGTGCTGGGTTAGCATGTGAGAGATAAGTGAGCCCCACAGCCCCTACAACGCCTTCTAAGCTTGGATTACAGGCGATAACAACCTTCTGAGGCTTGGAGAGTCTTGTAAGCCTCTGAACAAGCGAGACAAGCTCTACGCTCTGATCAGAAGAGCCTGAGTTGAGAGGACTCAATACGGCGTCTTGTTTTGTTGTACGAACTTGCTTTGGCATCAGCAATTACCCTCTGTTTAATCAGTTCTTGGTCAAGTGGAGCTGAGGCGTCTCTTACGCCACAGCAGGTGAGAAAGTGATGAGATCGTTTGAGCTGTATTCCCAGCCGTTTAAGATCATCAAAGGTGAGGCGAGATCGTCTTCTTGCAGCAATAATTCTTCGTGCGCCGGTAGGGCCAATACCGGGCACTCGTAAAAGTATTTCTAGTGGTGCATCCATAATCTCTACAGGAAATTGATTAAGATGTGCCAGCGCCCATCCAAGCTTTGGATCAATTTCTAAATCAAGCCAAGGTGCTTCTGGAGAAACCAACTCATCAGGAGAAAACGAATAGTAGCGCATAAGCCAATCAGCCTGGTAAAGACGGTGTTCTCTACGCAGGGGAACAGGAGTGTCCAACTCAGGAAGACGATGGTCTTCTATAACAGGAATATAGGCAGAGAAGAATACTCGTTTCAATTCGAATTGCTGATAAAGCGCTTGCGATAAGTGCAATATTTGATTGTCTGATTCTGGAGAAGCTCCAATGATAATTTGCGTTGATTGTCCGGCAGGCGAGAAGGACCTCTTGCCTGAAGACACCCATGATGAGCGCATAAAGGTGTTCTTCAAGCAGTTTGAACGAAGAGCTAAACCTTCTTTTATGATCTGCTTCTGAGTAGGAATAACAATGCCCTTAGATTTCCCAGCAGACTTCACAATGCCCGTTGATACATTTTTAGCTTCAAGCAATTGCCTTTCTTCAGAGACGCGTAGGCGGTGAATGAAAGACATGGGTTTAGTAACCGTTTCTGCATTTTTGTGAGGGCAAAGTTTAGTAAGTGAGGTTGAGCTAGGTAATTCCAGATTGACGGAGAGTCTATCTGCTAAGCGGCCAATAGCATCAATAAGATCTGGATCTGTTCCGGGAATTACTTTTGCATGAATATAGCCGTTAAACAGCAACTCATTCCTAAGGTAGGAGAGGCATTCAATCATGAGTTCTGTGGTGTGGTCTGGCGATCCTATAACACCTGAGGAAAGAAAGAGCCCCTCTATGTAATTTCTTTTATAGAAATCTACGGTAAGCTCTGCTAATTCCTGTGGTGTAAAGGTAGCACGCTTGGTTTGTGCAGAAGATCTATTGACGCAGTAAGCACAGTCATAACAACAAGCATTAGAAAGTAAAACTTTTAGCAGCGTAATGCAGCGACCATCAGGGGTAAATGAGTGGCAACAGCCAGCCGCTGAGGCCATTCCTACCTTTCCTGCCTGCGGATCTCTGTCTACACCAGAAGAAGTGCACGCCGCGTCAAATTTGGCTGCATCTGCAAGTATGGTGAGTTTATCAAGAGTATCCATGGCAGCAACTTTCTACTTGAAAATAGAACGTCTGTTCGTATACTTAGACTATCACGAATGGGGAAGAAGTAAAGAAAAATCTAGAACAAACGTTTGTCATTTTAAAAACCGCAGGAAGGATGTGAATGACGTGTGAAGGATGTATACTTTTCCCATCAGCAACTGCGGAAGGAATGGCCATGAGCATACAGAAAAACAGCTCTTCACCATGCCTTTCTCGCCCCGTGAATTTACAAGTTCCCACCTACGCGTTGCGTGCATTAGAAGTTCTTGAAGATGCCGGATTTGAGGCGTGGATTGTAGGCGGCTGGGTACGAGACGCCCTACGCGGCTCATTTGCCCATGATATTGACATCACAACATCGGCAACGTGGCAGCAGAGCAAAGCGGCTTTTGAGGCTGCAGACATTCCTGTGCATGAGACAGGTATTGCATACGGAACCGTTACTGCCGTTGTCGAGAAGTACCCTATTGAGGTCACAACGTATCGCTGTGACGGAGAATATCTTGATGGTCGTCGTCCTGATTCTGTGCAGTTTGTCTCTCGTATAGAGGAAGATCTTGCCCGTAGAGACTTCACTATTAATGCAATGGCATATCACCCAAAGAGGGGATTGCTTGATCTTTATGGCGGTCAAGAAGATTTATCTGCACGTGTAATTCGCGCTGTTGGGGAGCCTAAGGTTCGCTTTACAGAGGACGCTCTTCGCATGCTGCGTGCCTTGCGGTTTGCATGCAAACTCTCGTTTTCAATTGAGGAGAAGACACATCAGGCACTTACCGAGTGTGCGCCGCTACTCTCTCAGGTTGCATCTGAGCGCATTGGCTCGGAAGTGGCTCAAATTGTTGAGGCTGGCCATATTGCCCATGCTATCAAGCTGGGATTTCCTGTTCTAGCGATAGCAATTCCAGAGCTCTTGCCGTTGCAAAACTTTGACCAAAGAAGCCCGTATCATGCTTATGATGTGCTTGAACATACTGCTCGGGTGTGTTCTGCAACAGAAGCCTTTACTGCAGGTACTGCAACACCTGCGCTTAGGTGGGCGGCGCTTTTGCATGATATTGCAAAGCCAGAAATGTTTACTACTGATGCGGATGGTAGAGGTCATTTTTACGGGCACCCAGAAAAAGGTGCACTTGTTGCAAAGGCACTGTTCAAACGATTAGCTTTATCGCAACATTTGAGTAATGAGGTTTGTGCTCTTGTGGCATTACATGATTTTGACGTAGAGATTACCACGTCGTCACTTAGACAGATGGTTGCTTTGCTGGCTGAGGCAAGTAAGTCAGATGGCATTGCTCTTGCGTACGATTTGTTGACGTTAAAGCAGGCAGACGCTTTGGCAAAAGCGGTTCCATATCGCGGATATGCTGTTACTTTAGAGCGTATGTTTAGCTTATTGAAGAACGAAGCTAAGAAAGGTATTGCTCAAAGACCTCAGGACTTGTGTATTTCGGGAGCCGATATTATGCAGGCACTCTCAATTACTCCTGGTCCTATTGTTGGTTCATATCAGCATAAGCTTTTTGAGACATATCTTATTGGAACGGTAGAAAACAGGCGAGAAGAGCTGCTTGCCCTTCTCGCCCAATTAGCCAAATAAGTATTGCGCTTATAAAGCATATAGAGTGAGAAAATTCCTTCGGTTACATAATCTCAGTATCCTCAAGTTTTTCTATAATCCAGGCATTAAATTTTGCAGTTGGCTTTCTAAGAACAAGGCCAAGCATAAGAGAGGCTGCAAGAAAGATAGATAATGCACCAAGTTCAGAAATCCATACGTCGCCATAGTATCCTGCTATGTTTTCGTGCATTGCTGCAATGGCATGAACAAAGGGAAGAAGTGGATTTATAACTTGGAAAGATTCAGGAAGCATTTGGACAGGGAAGCTTCCGCCTGCACCTGCAACTTGGATAACAAGTAAGAAGACACAAATTGCTTTTCCAATATCACCAAACGCATAGGTAAACGCATACATGATGTTGACAAATACAAGTGAAGTAAGCCAAACACTTATCATAAAACGTACAGGGTCAACACATTGAATCTGCAGATAGAAAAGGTCACCCAGTCCAACTAACGTGGACTGTAAGAAGCCTAGCACGCTAAAGGTAAGCAATCTTCCAAGATATGCATGACGTGGTTTTGCGTCAGTTTTCTTAAGGAGACTTTCAGTAATCCCTGTGTTAAGCATGGCAACTAAAATGATGCCACCTACCCACAAAGAAAGTGTGGTGTAGAAACCCGCCATGGCCGAGCCGTTGTTTTCAATAGGGTATACGGCGGTTCGCTTGAGTGTTGTAGGCGCAGCAATAAATTCTGCAAGATCAGATGAACTTGCAGATAGAATCTGCCTGATAGTATTTATATCTTTGCTGGAAAGTGCCTCAGAGAGTCGAGCGTGCATTAAATCAAGCTTGTCAGCAAGATCAGTAAGCTGATTTTTAGATTTAGAAAGAGTGCTGGAGAATGCTGAGAGGTTGTTTGCTGTTGAATTTGCGACGTTTTGAATGTCTTGAAGTGTTTGAGTTAAAGACTCAGAAAGAGCAGAAGTGTCATTAGAAACATCAGTTAGAGATGTAGAGATTGATGTGAGGCTTGTTTTAAGAGCTGCTTGGAGGTCTGAACGTGTAGTACTCAAGTCAAAAGATGCTTGTGATAGGAGCGCATTGATTTGAGCTCTTTGTGTTGCAGAGACAGATATACCATCATTAATACTTTGGGCAGCATTTGTTAGCTCATCTTGAAGATTTTGAAGGGTGGCAATGCTTCCCTGAAGCCTGGCAATTGGAGCATCAAGAAGTCCCTGTAGGTTTGCTGGAAGGGCTGCTTTAACTGACTGAAGAGAAGTAAGAAGCGATTCATAGCCACTTTTTACTTGCTCGATTCTACTTGCAGCATCTTGAATATTAGAAGCGGCATGGCCTGCAGTTGTTGAAGCATTATCAAGCGCATCATTAATAGAAGTATTAAGTGTATCAAAGCTTGCAGAAGTTTGAGTAAGTGCACTATCTACTGCTTGAGTAGCGCTTGTTGCTGCGTCATTCATGTGTTGCGTTCCATCAGCTGCTTGTAGAAGCGTTTCTTGTGCTGAGAAGAGCGTGTTGTTTGAGGACAAATCAGATGTGCTCTCAATAATTTGTTGTGCTGAATCAACAAGTCCCTGATATACACCAATATGATTAGCAGCAATTCTGAGCTCTTTAGATCCACGAACAAGAGTCTCATCAAGCTTGGTTACTACAGAAGAAATATCAGAATCATCCGCGTTATTAGTGAGTTCACTAATAAGACCTGCGCCTACTTCAGTAACTGACTCCGCAAAAGATCGTTCAATCTCTGTACGTGCAGATTCTGCAGCTTTATCGGTAACAATAGGTGCGATTGCTCCCAGCTTTTGATTACTTAGATAGGTAATACTTGCACCATTTTCTTGGCCAGAAAGTGAAACAAGTAACTCTTGCGAGAAATTTTCTGGAATGAGGAGCGCTGCGTAATATGCACCGGACTGCACACCGTGTTCAGCGTCTTCTTTTGAAGTAATAACGTAGTGAATAGTGGTACTTTCACTAAGTTTAGAAACCATACGTTCACCAATATTGACGCGTATAGGAATAAGATCGCTTTGATATCCTGCGTCATTGTTAGCAACAGCAATTTTTATTTCATTGGTGTGTCCGTATGGATCCCAACTACCCTCAATATTAAGCCATGCATATAAAGATGGCAGTATTACTAGTCCCACGCATACAACAAGAGCAATGGTGTTGTGTGCAACAGCTTTAAAATCAGCAAGAAAAATAGCCCAAATTTTTTTCATGTTACTCACCCTGCTTTGAAGTAGCTGATGTGTTGGGGCCACTCATAGATGAGCTGTCATCTGCAATAGAAGAATTTATAAAACTTCTTTGAGCGCCGTTTTCAGAGCCATATTCTTCCTGCAAGAGTGCAAGCATCTCGTTTTTAGAAAGCTCAGACATCGAATTTTTATAATTTATGCTCTCGTTGATATATTCAATAACAATGAGATAGGCAAGGCCAATAACAATTGAAATAACCCAGACAATAAGCCACGAGAGCTTTTGAGAGGCTCCAAACATAACAACAGTCAAGATAAGGGGAAGTGCTAATAGGTATACAATTCCTGCACGTTTAAGCGCGGGATATTTTGCACGGAATTTCTCGCCATTTTTCTGTACTTGGACAGTCGTAATGTCGGACTGAGCAAGTGCCGATGTAATAGTGGATAGAGAAAGATGTCTTTTTGTGAGTGGCTTCTGCTCGTGAATCATAAAGCCAGTTTCAGAGAGTTTCTTGTCAAAGAGCACATTGATATTAAGCAGGTGTCGACGCAGGACCACTCCAATGATGAGGGCTGGAATAATAAAGCAGGCGAGAAGTGTTAGCTGCGTTGCATAGGCGGTCTCAAAGTATCCACCAATAGACTCGCGCATGGCTGCAATTCCATAGGTGAACGGAAGCCATGGATGAATAGCTTGGAAGAATCCAGGCATCATTTCAATAGGGTAGAGACCGGAAGTACCAGGAATTTGCAAAATGACAAGAAGCACGCAGAGGCCTTTACCAATGTGCTTAAAAGCGATGGAGAATGCGTAAATAATGTTGACATATACGATGGATTCAATAATTCCTGCAAAGATAAAGCCCGCAGGACTGACACATTGAATTCCCATAGCTAAGTCTCCTATAGTGCAAATAAGTGCTTGGGATATGCCAAGAATCATGAAAAGAATCCAACGTCCAAAGTATGCTTGCCAAGGCGTAACAATACCTATTTCTTTGTCCGCAACCTCAAGCTTATAAATAGCAATGAGAACAAAGCCGCCTACCCATAGGGCAAGATTGGTATAAAACGGAGCAACGCTTGATCCATAGTTGGCAACTGGATAGACAACTTGATTGGTAAGAGTTACTGGTTTTGCCATGTACGCTGCAATATCACTTGGTTTCAGAGCCATGGTGTCTTGCAAAAGTTTCATAAACTCTGAACTCTGAATAAGACTTGCATCTGCGGCAAGATTGCTAAACGTTTGAGCGCTATTGGAGAGCGAATTCTGCGTTAGTTGAGAAGCGTCTTGAGCTTGTGCAAGAGCGTTCTCTAATTGGGAAAGAATAGCTTTTATTTGAAGAAGCGTAGGTTTAATGCTTGCGGTAGTGCTAGAGAGCGTGTTTGCAGCTCCCCAGAATGAGTCATAGGCGGCATTGAGGCCAGGGATGGTTGTTGTAGCAAGAGTATTTTGCGCGTCAGCTGCTGCAGAGACACTTGTAGTAATAGCGCTATTCAGTGAGTTGGATACAGAAGAAAGTGAGTTGTTGTTTGCTTCAAGATCACTAACTGCAACTTGGACTCGTACAAGAGCGGCTTGTTCATTGGATACTTGCGTTGTGAGGGTAGATATCACGGAATCAAATTGAGCTTGTTGGAACGTAGGAATTAGCGGTCTTAAGGCTAAAAGTTCCTGGAGGAGTTGTTGATGTGATTGAACTAGAGACTGAGCTGAGGTAACGCTTCCTTCTGCCGTGCTTAAGGCGGTAGATACACGCCCTGTTATGGCACCTACTGCAGTGTTTGCTTTATTTGATGCATTGGTGAGCTGTGTTGAACCAACGGCAAGTGCACTAGAGAGTTTTGATGCAAGGGTTGTAGTGTTATTCCTTGCTTGAGTCAGCTGACTTGTAATGTCAGCGAGCGTTTGATAAGAACTGTCAGATGCCTTAATGAGAATATCAAGTGTTGATTGTGTATGTGCAAGGGTTGTTTGAGCATCTGCAAGAGCGGTGCTTGTTTGTGCAAGGTTAGAAGAAATTTCGTTTAAGTTATTGCTTGTCTGAGCAAGATCGCCAGCAAGTCCAGTTTCAGAAGAAGTTACTTGTGAAGAGATAGTTCCAGCAAGGTCAACAATATGCTCAGAAATTACTTCAGCAACTTTTGATAAGAATTGCTCATTTATCTGTGTTTCAATAGTCTTTGCTCCCGAGTTCATTACCTTGGGCGCAACTGGATTGAGTTTCTCGTTTACAAAATATTCAATCTGAGGATGTTCAAGATTTCCAGAAATAACACTTGCCAGACTTTGCGTAAAGTTTGAAGGAATAACTATAGCTGCATAAAAACGACCTGAATACACTCCATCTAATGCTTCTTCCTTTGAAACAAAAGTCCACTGCAGCTGATTATTGTCTTTAAGCTTGTCTACTACTAAGTCTCCTGCATTAATGTGTCCCTGGCTGCCCACTTCAGCGCCTACGTCTTCAGAAACTACAGCAATAGGCATTGTTTGTGTGTTTTTATAGGGGTCCCAGTTTGCGGCAATATTGAACCACGCATAGAGAGAGGGGATTATACAAACGCCAATAGTTACAAGGACGGCTATGGGATTTTTTAGGATACGTTTTATGTCGTGTAGGAATATATTCCAGGCCACGTTCATGAGTACTCCTTACAGAGATCTACAAGCGTTTTCTAGGTGCTTGTACGGGCAAACCTCTTGTTCTCATATTTTTGAACACTATTCAAAAATCGAGAAAGTAGCATAGCATTTCTTGTATGTAGAATTATAATTAACCTGATATTTTTTGTTTTTCACACAAACGTTATAGTGATACATAGGAATTAAATTTTTGTTTTTGCTGGTGTCTGATGTAATGGTGGATTTATGAGCGAGAAAAACACAAATGTTGTAGCCGATGTAATGACCTATCTTGCTCACGCGCATAACCACACACAAGAAGTTGTGGACACAGTAGCTGCATCTGTATCACACGTAAGAGCTGAAGCCCGCACTAAAAAGAGCGCTGCTACACGTAAGCGTATTATGCGTGAAACTACAGAACTTATGCTTGTACGTGGAAATACTAATTTCAAAATGAGCGAGATTTCAGATCGTGCCCGTCTTTCAAAAGGTGCGCTGTATTACTACTTTTCTGATAGAGAGGCTCTTTTACAGGCAATTTTTGATGAAAGCGTAGATGAACTTGCAAAAGATATTGCGCACACCATTGGCAATAAACCTGCCTCTAAAGAAACACTTCATGCAATTATTGCCCAGCTTGCCGCTCATATTTTGCCTGACTCGCCTTTGGTTTTGGCGCTGATTAATAAACTTGCTAGCTCTGAACAGGCACTTATTACCAACATTGAAGGACCGCTTTCTCGTGTAGTTGTCCTTCTCGCCAATCAGCTAGAAACGGGAAAAGAACGCGGTTTTATTCGTCAAGACGTTAACTCAAGGCTTGCTGCTTGTTCAATTACAGGAGCATTAGTTCTCTCAGCTATTGGTCTTATGGGGGAGCGTCGTGGTGAGAGTGATTCTGAGGAGCTTGCACAAAATCTTCTTGAGCTTACGCTTGTTGGCGTTGGAGCGGACAAGTAATTATGCCTTTTGTATAATCCCAGTTTGACTATGCTATTTAAAGAGCACCCTTGTGGTGCTCTTTTTTCAAATTTTCTTAAGAGCTACTGCCCAAAAGAGTTAACCATGGGTATAGTAATAGTGGTTGCGCGTAGAAGAACGCAAATATTCTGCATAAGCAGAGAAGCCATGCGTGAAAGGACAGTTCATGGCACACAAAAACTATTTGTTTACCTCAGAAAGTGTCACTGAGGGACATCCAGACAAGGTTTGTGATCAGATTTCTGACGCAATTCTTGATGCAATCCTGGCAAAAGAGGCAGAGCTTGAAGAGCGTGGATATGTTTCTCCAAGTGGTGTTCCAGCTTGCTTGGACAACGTTCGTTGTGCATGCGAGACTTTTGCGACTACAGGAACTATCGTGGTAGCAGGAGAAATTCGCACTCAATCCTACGTCGATGTCCAGGAGATTGTTCGTAATACTCTCAGAAATATTGGCTATGACCGCGCTAAATATGGTTTTGACTGCGAGACCTGCGGCGTTTTAAGCCTCATTCACGAACAAAGCCCTGATATTGCCCAGGGTGTTGACCAGTCTTATGACACGCAAGCTGGACGTACCACCGATCCGCTTGATCTTATCGGCGCAGGTGATCAGGGCATGATGTTTGGCTTTGCATCTGATGAGACCGATGTTCTTATGCCAATGCCCGCATATCTGGCTCAGCGTCTAGCTCAGCGCCTCTCAGAGGTGCGTAAGTCTGGTGAGGTTGAGTATTTGCGTCCAGATGGCAAGACTCAGGTTACCGTTCGTTATGAGGACGAGAAGCCCGTTGAGGTCACAGCCATTGTTGTTTCCACGCAGCATGCCCCAGAGATTGAAGACATGTCTGTTATCAAGCAGGATATGATCGACCACGTTATTGCACCTGTTATGGGTGAGGTTAACATTGCTTGGGATAATGCAGACATTTACGTCAACCCAACTGGTCGCTTTGTTGTTGGTGGACCTATGGGAGACACAGGACTTACTGGTAGAAAGATTATTGTTGATACCTATGGCGGTATGGGTCGTCATGGTGGTGGAGCTTTCTCCGGAAAGGATTGCACCAAGGTTGACCGTTCAGCAGCATATGCAGCGCGCTGGGTTGCCAAGAACGTAGTTGCAGCAGGCCTTGCAAAGAAGTGTGAAGTTCAGCTTGCCTACGCCATTGGCGTTTCTCATCCACTGTCTATCATGGTTGATACCTTTGGCACTGGCATTGTTGACGATGCTGTTATTGAGCAGGCTATCGAGAAGGTCTTTGATCTTCGTCCTGGTGCCATTATCAGAGATCTTAAGCTGCGCCGTCCTATCTTCTCTAAGACAGCAGCATACGGACACTTTGGCCGCAAAGACCCAGACTTCACATGGGAAGCAACTGATCGTGTTCAAGAGCTTAAAGACGCAGTTTCTGCACTTCAGGCATAGCGTTCTTACAAGGTAATCTTGTATAACCTCATAGAGCCTTCTTCCAGCACCACCTCAAAACCTGGGGTGGTGTCTGTTATTTGCGTGATACCTCTGAAGGTTCCAGGTTTGTAGGTGCTGGTAACAGCGTTGGAGTAATCAACAACGTTGTTCAGAATAAGAACGTACTGCACGTTAAGGTCATGTGCCGTCTGAAGCACCTCAGGGTCGCTTGCAATACGATTAAGGCGTTTACGAAGAATTGCGCTTGCAGGGCGCTCTGAGGCGTCATAGCCGTTAGGGAAGCGCCAGAGCACATGTAAGTCGTTAGTGCCATACGCCCAGAGGCTGCCGTCTTGAGGAAGGTTTGCAATAACAGCACCTGCAGGAACGGTAAGCTCCACGCGACGTAAAAACTCTAATTCCTCAGAGGTCAGGATATAGTGATCACCATAGGCCTTCTCGGAAGCCTGTTTAAAGGCAGTAACAGCAGGAATTGGCTTTTCCGATTTAAGGTTTGGCATGGGAACCACATAGTTGAGTACAACTACACATGCAATGACCGCTCCCACAATCAGAGGTTTAGCCCCAACTGTACAAAAGACGCAGGTCTGAGCTTTGGTCTGAGCCTGAGAAGCTTTTTCTCTCCAGGAGGCAAACGTTTCTAGCGCAGCTTCGGCAAGAGTTGCCAGGCCAAGCGCTGCTAGTGGAATTGCCATAATGATGCAGCTGGCCGCAATACGGAACGGATCGGTATACCAAAATCCCGAAAGATACCCCTTCAGAGGAACGTCAAACGTAATAATAAAAATGCAGAGTATGGATAGGTAGACAAAGGCAGATACCATCCAGCGAGCCTGCTTGTGCTTAAACGTCCAGACGGCACCTACAAGCACGCAGATTGAAAGTATCGGTTGTGGAGAAACAAGCTCTCCACCTGCGTACGACTGTCCAATAAAGTCCATACCAAGGGCGTGCAAAATAGCATCTTGCAGGCTAGAGTAGGCGCTCCACCAGAAATTGAGAGCCACGCCTCGAACAATCAAAACGTAGTAGAAAAGAGACCAAATAACCAGCGCAAAGATAAAGAATGCGTATGCCAGCGTGACAGGCTTGATTTGTTTTCCAAAGAGAACAACTCTGCGTTTTGATTCTCCAATGCGCGCAAAACTCCAAGGCAAAAGCACAACAATTGATGAGAAAATCGTGGAAGGATGCAAAATAAAGAGGGTAATCAAGCCAAGAACAAATATGACAATAAGCCAGATAAGGTCGTGTTTTGGTGTTTTTGAGCGAGTCATCTGCATAAAAACCCACCAAATGGAAGGCATTACACAGAAGGCTACCGTGTTAGGAAAGATTGGTCCGTAGATGAGAAGAGACCAAGGGAAAACAAAAAATGCTAGGCAAATAAAGGCTCCGCTAATAAGTGCGATGCGATGTTTAGGAAGAACTTTTGCAATAAGTGAGCAGATTGAGAGCGGAAAGATAATGGCCGCACTAACAAAGTTGAGTGCATTTCCTGCAATAGGAACGGTTGTAGAAACAAGCTGTGTTGTTAGTGCAACAATGATGTTCCAGCCTGAAGGATAAAATCCCGAAGTCCCCGGTTCCCAAGGGGTAATCGAAGCTTCAACGGTACTGTAGAAGTCATAGTGAATGGATGAGTACTTTTGAGACTCAATCATTGCCTGCGTGACATCTAAGTGATGCACAATGTCCCAGCCCTGAACAAAGGAGCTGGCAGAGGGCAGGGTTGGTAAGAAGAGAAGCCCTACGGTAAGAAGACCAATTGCAACGTACAGAAGAGGCATCCAGAAGGGGAGTTCTTCGCAGATAAATGCTGGTACAGGGCTAGTTGATTGCTTGTCAGCGCGTATTGCTTCAGATTTGTTGGGTTTCTCGCTCCTAAAATCCCCTTTGTGTTTGGGAGTAACATAAAAAACGTAGCCATTGACCAGAGCTGCAATAAGTAGAGGAACAAGAACCATTACAGCCAAGGGGATGGGGATATTCAGTGCGCTAAAGATTTCTCCTTCAATGAAGTAAAGCGCGCAGCTGACCAAAGGAGCACTAACAAGTGCCCAGGGTTTTGGCATGCCGGAAGCATGCAACAAAATGACGCCCGGCACGTAGAGTAGGGCAATAATGACAACTACACTTTGGAAGAACTCAAGCCACATCCTGATCCAATCAAGGTGTTAGTAAAAATTCTTATACTTCTGGGTCACACGACTGGGCGTGACAGTTATTTCAAACAGACTGGTCTATTTTACGATAGAAGCAAAAGTGGTGTTGAGATAAACAAAAAGGACTTCCGAAGAAGTCCTTGAACATTTGGTAGCCCGTACCAGATTCGAACTGGTGATCTCCGCCTTGAGAGGGCGGCGTCCTGAACCGCTAGACGAACGGGCCATGTATGACTGGGAGGACATGGCTGGGATAGAGAGAGTCGAACTCCCGTTGACGGAACCAGAATCCGCTGTCCTACCACTAGACGATATCCCAAGATGTCATCCGTGCGCATCAGCGCGAGAAATAACTATAAAGGAGACTCGTCAGAGATGCAAGCAATAATTTCAAGAAATTCTGTTTGCAGCAAAAAATATTATACAAAACGCATCTCTAAGCGCAAGGAACGTCTCTCGTATTTGAGCTGAGCATGCGTTCTGCATCAATAAGCGCCTGGTCAAGAGGGGCACAGCCGGTGCAACTTGCGCATGCGGTAGGAGCGCTTGGAGTTGCGGCAAGACCACCTTTAGCTGTTTCTCTGAGAGAAACAGGGAGCGCGGCGCCAACTTCTGCCATAGCGTGTGCAACCTCATCAAACGGAATTGGGTTACCAACGCCCGCAAGAGCAAGCTGAGAAGAGCTTACGGCAGCGGCTACACCAATAGCGTTTCTATCTTGGCAAGGATACTCAACCAGTCCTCTGACAGGGTCACAGACTAGTCCTAGAAGGTTAGAGATGGCAATAGAAGCAGCGTCCAAGCACTGTTGAGGAGTGCCACCCAAGAGCTCGGTCAATGCAGATGCGCTCATGGCAGCAGCAGATCCAACCTCTGCCTGACAGCCGCCCTCAGCGCCAGAAACACTTGCGTTGGTGGTTAGGATGGCGCCAATAGCGCTTGCATTCCAAAGCGCAGAAATAACTTGCTCGTCGGTGGCACCAATCTCTTCTGCTACCGAGATAAGCGATCCTGGTACAACGCCAGAAGCTCCTGCAGTAGGGGCGGCAACAATAACACCCATGGTTGCTGAGCGCTCAAGCACGGCCATAGCGTAGGCAACGGCTCGTGTTTGCGTGGTGCCCATAAGCGCACTTGAGATTGCAGCTGGGGTGTTTGCTACGGTTTTGGCCTGGCCGTTGAGCAGACCACCAATGGACTGACGAGGCGTCTTGATAGTGTCGTGAACCTCATCGCGCATAATCTCAAGAACGTGAGCCATCTCGGCGTCTATGTCGGCATCTGGTCGCAGGTCCTTCTCGCGCTGGCGCATAATCTGGCCAATAGAGGCTCCCGTCTTGGAGCACCTGGCGAGAAGATCTGCGCCGTTGTCAAAGGCTCCTGAAAGCACGTCGTTTGTGACCTGTGGAGCTGCTCCTGGAATGGAAACCTGAGCGGCATACGAAACGTGAGGTGCCAGCTGGAAGAGATCTAGGACTTTCTGCTCAATAGGCTCGTCAATCTCAAAGACAGTGTGGGCAAAGCCGCCACGCTCTGAGCGGAAGGTGCGCATAGTTGCAACATTGATGCTTTGCGTGGCCAAAATAGTAGTGAGAGCTGCAAGAACACCGGGCTTATCGCGATGTGAAACAAAGATAGTGGGCATATCACCAGACATGCGAATGCGCACGCCGTTAACACCAGAAATACGAATACGACCGCCACCTACGGACTCGCCCATAACAGAAACATGAACGTTATCTGCACCGTAGAGGTGAATTTCTACGGTGTTTGGGTGCAGAGTCTCATCGTCGCCTTTTTCAATAACTTTGTAGTCGAGGCGTGCTTCTTCTGCCAGGGTAAGTGCTTCACGGACGCGCGTATCGTCTGGAGCAAGGCCTAAGATGCCTGCAATCAGAGCATAATCAGTGCCGTGACCAAGGTGGGTATGAGAGAAGGAGTTGTAGAGCCAAAACTCAACGCGCTCCAGCTGCTTTGGTGCAAGCGAGCGTGCCACCAGAGCAATGCGCAAGGCTCCTGCTGTGTGCGAGGAAGAGGGACCCACCATAATGGGGCCTAGGACCTCAAACGCAGACATAGAAATCATAGCTACTCCAAAACTAAACAAACGATAACGATAAAAGAGCTGCAAAACCATCTGTTTTACAGCTCTTGTGTGGTTTTACTTTTGATACCCACTTACGCTTGGAAGAATACGCGGCAGGCGCGCATTCAACGCGTTATTTGCAAAGCTCCAGAGCGCGGTCAAGGCGAGCAAGGCAAACCTCACGACCAAGAAGCTCCATAGACTCTCCAAGAGGAGGGGAGACCATGTTGCCACACTCAGCAACACGAATGGACTGGAAGACAATGCGTTTCTTAAGGTCAAGCTGCTCTGGAAGCACCTCAAGAGCAGCGTCAATTGCTGCAGCCTTCCACTCGTCCTCAGAAACGCCCTCAAGAGCAGTCTTTGCAGCCGCAAGGACGGTAGCACTCTGAGCAGCGTCTTTGGTAAGACCCTTCTCAACACTCTTCTGATCAAGGGTGACGTTTGCGCCTTCATACAGGAAGCGGGACTTCTCAATGACATCTGGGCTTACTGTGGTACGAGGACGAAGAATCTCGGAGAGCAGGTCATACCAGCTTGGACGAGTTGCGTAAATCTCACCTGCGTCAGTTGCATTGCCCTGAACAGGCTCAAGACCTGCGCCCACAAGTTCTGGAATCAGAACAGTCGTTGCAAAGGTCTGGTTGTCCATATTGGCAAGATACGTTGCATTAATCCAGTTCAGGCGCTCTGGATCGGACTTAGCAGGGTTCTTGGAAACGTGGTCCAGAGAGAACTGAGATGCTAAAACGTCACGAGGAACAATGGTTGTCTCGCCATCAAGTGACCAGCCGAGAAGAGCTAGGTAGTTGACAAAGGCATCTGCAAGATAGCCCTGGTCACGATACTCCTCAACAGAGGTTGCTCCATGGCGCTTGGAGAGCTTCTTGCCGTCAGGGCCCAAAATCATGGAGATGTGTGCGAAGGTTGGAACAGGTGCTCCCAGAGCCTCGTACACCATAATCTGACGAGGAGTGTTAGACAGGTGGTCATCGCCACGAATAATGTGGGTAATGCCCATACCAGCGTCATCAACAACAGTGGCAAAGTTATAGGTTGGGGTGCCGTCAGAGCGGAAGATGATAAAGTCATCAAGCTCGCGAGCGTTAAAGGTTACATCACCGTGAACAGCGTCGTGGACAATAACGTCGCCGCGGTCCAAAGGAACCTTGATGCGGATGGTATAAGGTTCGCCAGCATCAATGCGGCGCTGAGCCTCTACAGGATCAATGTTTCTGCAGGTACGCTGATAGCCCTGGAAGGGGTCATGGCGCTCTTCTGCGGCCTTCTTGTCTTCAGCAAGCTTCTCTGATGTGCAGAAGCAAGGGTATGCCTTGCCCTCTGCCAGCAGTTTATTTGCTGCCTCACGATACAGGTCAAGACGCTCGGTTTGGCTATAAGGACCGCAATCGCCGCCCTTATCTGGGCCCTCGTCCCAATCAAGGCCAAGCCACTTCATAGCGCGTAGAATAATCTGAGTGTTCTCTTCAGTTGAACGCGTAGGATCTGTGTCATCAATACGAAGAATAAACTTGCCACCGTTTGCACGAGCAAAAGCCCAGTTATAGATAGCAGTACGTGCACCTCCGATGTGCAGCTTGCCTGTTGGGGATGGCGCAAAACGTACTCTTACCTGCTTCTCTGACAAAACTCCTCCTTGGCAGTTATTTTCTAGCGAGAAAATCTAGTTTATGCACTCTTTAGTATAACGCTTGAACACACATGACCGACAACGTTGCCTAGTCTTCAAACATATTGTGGTCTGCAAATTCTGCTTGAACGGTACGAATCATAAGGTCTACGTCTTCAAGTCCCAAGTGACGTTCCTTCTCGTCAGCCGCAAGGGTATGCCTACGACGTGCCCAGTTCTCAAGTGCGGCAGGGGAAGACTCACGGGGAAGAGACCTAATTTCTGGATCTAAGCGGCGGCAGATGTCGCGGGAGTCAATAACAATAATCTTGCCCGCTTTTCTAGCTTCTGCGTAACCGTCAATGTTGAACATGAACCAAGAATCCTCAAAGGCGGCATTATGTGCCATAAAAGGAATCTTTTTCATAGTTGCCAACAGCGCCTCTTGGGCTTTTTTATCGTCTCTAAACGATTTCTTGCCTTCAACATCTTTCCAGGTAATCTGGTGAATATCGGCAAGAGGGACGCCTTTTTCTTTGTACATCTCTGGGATGCCAAAGTAGGCGATGTGAGGCTCTACGGGGACGGTATTGCGGCCAAGATTCCAGAACTCAAAGCCCACGTTAACAATGTATCCCAGCTCAGGGAAGCGTGACGTAGTCTCAATATCAATACCCAGCACGGTGCCAGAAACGCTCTTCTCGACATAGGCAATTTGCAAGTCATTAAGAAGGGGACCTGCCGTCTTATAGACAGCCTTAGGGCGACGACGCTGCATCTTTGCAACGGCCGCCGCAAGATCATCGTTTGAAAGACCGCGAGAAAGGCCAACGCCTCGATGGTTTCTGAGCCTCTCTACGCCGTAGGTATCGCAGAGCGAGCGCGTTCTATCCGCAAGCTGTTGAATGACAGAAAACTCTACAGGCTCTTGGCCTAAAGGAGCTTCTTTCCAGGCATCAAGCAGCGTTTTAATGGCATCACAGTTTTTGTTGACCTCGCCGATGATGGACTGATCATCAACAAGAAGGCCAGGTATGACAAACGCATTAGCGTGCTCAATAGCTTGATTGATATCCATATACTCTCGCTTTGGTGGGTGAGAATTAGTTCAACATATAAGTATCTACCCTGAAGCGCGTATTCTTTGCGTCATTTTCTAGAAAGTGCGCGCCTCACTAAAAATGCGTGCTAGGCTGTTGAGTGCAACACGATTCTATGAAAGGTTTTACGCATGTCTGATTTGAATGAGTCACTTGCTCTTTCTGAGGAGCTCCTTGCTTTTATTACGCAGAGTCCTTCTATGTTTCATACCACACAAACCATCAAAAACTACCTGTTAGAGAACGGTTTTACTTATCTCTCCGAGGGTTCTTCTTGGGATGTTCAGCCTGGCGGCTCTTACTTTACCACGCGCAACAATTCTTCAATTGTTGCCTGGAAAGTTGGCGAGAAGTATCGAGAGTCCCAAACCTCAAAGGCTGATGCTCCTTATCACTTCCAGCTTGCTGTTGCCCACGGCGATTCTCCAACCTACAAGGTAAAAGCTCAGCCAGAGCTCACTGGTGAGGGCAACTCGCTTCGTCTGAACACCGAGGCATATGGCGGCATGCTTGACCACACGTGGTTTGACCGTCCTTTGGGTATTGCCGGTCGTGTGCTGGTCAAGGTAGGAAACAAGGTAGAGTCCAGGCTGGTCAACATCGAAGACGACGTTGTCATGATTCCAAGCTTGGCTATTCATCTTGAGCACAAAAATGGCCTCTCGCCAGAGTTCAATCGCGCTAAAGATCTGATGCCACTCTTTAGTGCTGGAGAGCTTAATCCCGGCGCCTTTAACGCCCTGGTAGCAGATGCAGCAGGCGTGTCTCAAGAGGACATTCTTTCTCGCGATTTGTTCTTAGTTGATCACACGGGCGGCCGTATTTGGGGTGTTAAGAAGGAGTTTGTTTCCGCAGGTCATCTGGATGACCTTCAGTGTGCCTTTGTAGCGCTTAAGGCCTTCCTTGCTTCTTCAAATGAGCGGGACATCTCTGTGTACACCTGCTTTGATAACGAGGAAGTTGGTTCAAATACCAAGCAGGGCGCAAAGTCCACGTTTCTTAAAGACACCTTGCAACGCGTAAACGCTACGCTTGGCTTTACGCAAGAAGATTATTACCGTGCGCTCTCGGCATCTTTGCTGGTAAGCTGCGACAATGCTCATGCGGTGCACCCCAATTATCCCGAGAAGCACGATGCGGCCAACAAGCCATATCTTAACGGCGGCATGGTTATCAAGGAGGCAGCCCGTCAGTCGTACTGCACCGATGCGTTTAGTCGCGCCATTGTCGAGGCAATTTGGAAGCAGCAAAATATTCCTTACCAGATTTTTGCTAATAGAAGCGACATGCCAGGCGGATCAACTCTGGGCAACCTCTCCAACATTCAGGCCAGCATGCATGCCGTTGACGTGGGCCTGCCACAGCTTGCTATGCACTCCGTCTACGAGACCGCTGGTACTAAAGACACGCTTCTGGGATACCAAGCGCTCAAGGCGTTCTATGACACCTGCGTCTGCATCACCGATGCCGATTCGTTTGAGCTGAGGTAGTACCTGGCGAGAAACCCCGTGTACTAGCTATACTTACGTACGTCGCATACAACACATTACTTGAAGGAGCTCCATGTCAGAAAAACAGCTTACTGCTCATGATATGGAGCTCCTAACTTGTGCAGGAATTTACGTTGAACCTCAGACACTGAATGGCCCTGCGTTGGTATTTCCTATCTCAGACGGTGAGGGTGGAGAAATACGTGTGTTGTGGCAGGGCGGCGCCTATGAAAGTGCAACGTACACAGATTCTAGAAAGAATCAGCTGGTATTTCCTTATCTTGAGTTGTATGACTTGTTGTTTGAAGCTGCCTGCCCCGTGCGTTCAGTTTTGATGCTGGGTGCTGGCGGCTGCTCGTATCCTCGGTATTTAGTTGCTCATTATCCAGAGGTTTCTTGCGACGCACTGGAGCTTGACCCTAAAATTGCAGCTCTAGCTCATGGCTGCTTCTTTGTGGATGAGGCTATCAGAGAGAGTAATGGAAGGCTTCAGGTGCAGGTAGCTGATGGCGTTGAGTATATAAAGAGCCTAGCTACCTCTGATAATAAGCGCTATGACGCTATCTTAAATGATTGCTTTAGCGGAGAAGTTCCACCTGCGGCTATGATGACCAATGAGTGGATGAGTTTGGTAGCACACTGTCTTACTCCTGGTGGAAGATATCTCACAAATGTAGTTTCTGCACAGTCAGGAGAGGGAGCGCATCAGCTTGAAGTGCTCCTAGATGCTGCTCGCACAGTGTTTGAGCAGGTAGAGGTTGTACCTTTGGATCCAGAGGTAGACCCAACAGAGCCAGATAATCTTATGCTCGTTTGCCAGCGCGCTTAAGTGCGGCGAGCGCAAGCGCAAGACAACTGCTCATCAGTACAACGCCAATGCCAAAGAGTACCAAGAAACCGTGGGCTGAGCCATCTACAATTAGGCTCCAAATAATGAGCGCACAAGCAGAGACAAAGCTGCTGACACCTGCAATTCTTGAGTAAATAAGAGTGGAGTCTTTTTTACCAAAGACCGCACGCACCAAAAGTGGCGAGCCGACCGTTGTAAGGGCATAGGCAATTCCAAAAAGGAAGGTTCCCGCCAGCAAGAGTGGCAATACTGGAAGCTTAATCCCCAACATAAGTAAGCCAACAATGCCCGAGAAAATTCCTACAAAGCAAGCAAGTTTCACAGAGATATCACTCAAAGCACCTAACAGCACTTTTCCAATAGCTTGACCAAGCATAGTTGCTCCAGCAAGAAGACCCGTAGCTGCAGCAATAGCAGGAGCAGTTTCTGCAAACGTTGCAGCATAGCTAGGGAAGTACTGAGAGATTTGCTGGTTAAGAGTAATGAGTGCATAAAACGCTGCAATCATATAAAACTCTGGATATTTTATTGCGTCATCAGCGGAGATGTCGGTTGAAGCAGCTTCTTCAACTTCAACGTTTTTCTCGTCAGTAGAGGAGAAGGTAAGAGGGGCAAGGCCAAGGTCTTGGGGTTTCTTGCGTACTACAAAAAGGGTAAAGGGGAGTGTTCCCACTAGCATAACTAGGGCAAAAATCTGATAGCAAGCTCGCCAACCTTCAGAGCCAGACGAGATAATGGCAGATCCGATGGGGTTAAAGACAGCGCCACCAATACCGGTAAATGCAAAGCAGAGACCCATAAAAGTGCCAACTCGCTGGTCAAACCAATCGTTGATGAGGGCAGGGACGCACAAGAACATGAGCGCAGGTATGCCAATACCAAGTCCCACTGCGCAGAGATAAAAATGCCACATCTCTTGAGCTGCTGACATGGCTCCGTATGAAATTGTGCAGATGATAACGCTTGCAGAAAGCACTAGACGAGTATCGTGCGTTTTATAGAACTTGCCTATGAACGGTAGAACTACCGTCATAGCAATGCAGAGTACCGAGAAGACCGCAGAGAAGGCAACGCGAGGAACGCCAAAGTATTGTGAAACTGGTGTGATGAAGATGCCAAAGCACGTAAGAATAATGGCGCAAGGCAAAAACATGATGACAATACAAGTTGCAACAATAGCGTATGCGTACTTAGTGCCCAGTAAACGTTGTAGCACTGAGGCTCCTCTCCTTTGGCCAGAAATAGTGTAGGCGATGTGCCTTAAAAAGGACACATCGCCTACCGAGTCGTACAAAATTTTTAGAGGGGATTTGAGGCTTTTACGTACATAAGACCTTAGCTGTCAGATCCTCTACGGTTCTCGCCCTCAAGAGCGCGAATTGGTCCGATATCCTGAGTAGTCTCAAGAGCGCCTAGGTAATTACCCTCTTCATCGCGGACCGCAAAGTAACGGACGTAGAGGAATTTATCTTTGACCTCAAACCAGAACTCAGAGGAGTCACGCTTGCCGCTCTTGAATTCAGTGAGGATGCGACGAACAGCTTCCTGGCTCTTTGGTGGATGGCAGTCATATACGTCGCGGCCAAGGCAGCTCTTAGGACGAGGGAAAGCACGGGTGTCGCCGTGGCTGAAGTAACGTGTCTTGTCATCAGCGTCAACAAAGGTAATGTCAAGCGGAATAGTTGCAAAGACAGCCTCAAGCTGCGGAATAGTGAACTCGCCGGTAGAGAGCTTGACCTTACCGTCAGCAGAAATTGCTTCCTCTTCTGCTTCAGCGTTATTCTCGTCCATAGCGGCTGCGGCTTCCATCTCTTTAAGCTTGTCGTTTGCAAGCTCAAGAGGATCTGCGTGCCATGAAGGAGGATTGACGCCAAATGCGTGGCCAAACTCGTTCTCTTCAGCAGCAATCTGGGTCCACTGAGTAGCAGTTAGGTGCTCAAGGGAAAGTGGAATGAGGACGTTTTCTTCCTTGGATGCCATGGACTCAGCACCCTCAATAGCCTCATCCAGATAGTCTGCAACGGCTGCCATAAGGCCTGCATCATACTGGCCGTATGCAGTCTCGAGCAGAGCCTCTGCACCATTAACAGCGTTTCTTACCTCGTCGTCCTTACCCCACATAACCTTTGAAGGTCCGGTGATATCGTGGCGCTCAAGATGAGGGAAGAGCAGCTCTTCCTTGCGCTTGTAGTGAACAAAGACCTCATCAAAGGCATCCATATCAGCCTTCAGAATTGCTGCAACGCCAGCGCACTCTTCGTTGCTGGAAGACTCGGTAAGCGTACGAGCACGCTTCACATCTGGAGCAACGCGGTCGTGGATAAAGGCAAGAATGCGGTCGTTCTCTTGACGCATGGTCCAAACAGGATGGCCAGGGGTCTCTTCAACAGCACCTGTTGGTGCGCAAGATACCTTGCCTTCAAAGAGAGCGGCATGAACGTCACAGAGCTTCAGGACCTTCTCCATAGGAACGCCACCAGCAATAAGCTCCTGTTCAGCGTTAGAGATCTCTGAGCCAGAGACGTCCTTGAAGTTGCGAGCAAAGTCCTCGCGGACAGCCTCGATGTCCTCACCGTCGTTGAGGCGCTCAAGGTACTGGGCGATAAGGGCTTTGCGCTCTTCAGGGGTCTGTGCAACAGGTGCGCTCTCTGCCTCTGCGGGTTTCTCGCTAGATAGAGTTTCTGCTGCTGGCTCCTCATCACCAAGAATGGTAAAACCGTGAGAGCGGAAGATTGCTTTGAGCTCCTCAAGGTCTACGCCTTTGTGGTCGCAGCCTTTAGGGATGGTCATAAAACGACCCATGGTCTGCAGACGGCCTGGCTCGGTAATCTCGGCAAAGCCGTTTTCTGCCATAAGGCCTTTAATGACGGGATACTTAGTGCAAATCTCATAAACGGATTTGCTTAAATCAAGAACCTGTGCCATACGGGCTCCTCTCGGATAAGTTTAGAAAGTCTACTACGGCTTACTTTATACCCAAAGTGTGACAGGACTTCCATATGGCTTTTGTTGTGGTTACAACAAAACAGAAATTATTCTTTGCTCTTTAGAGTGAAAGACAACAGAACCGGGTTGTGGTCCGAGTAAGCAAATTGCGTGTCAATGTTTCTAGCAGTTGCAACAACATTGTCCGAGACAATCCAGCCATCAACCGTTGTGGTGTATGTCTTGTCCTTCTCGTAAGGAATATCATCTCCACGGCAGGTAGGAACGTTGTTGAGGTTATCTGGAGCCACAACACTAAAACCTTCTGGCAAATCAGAGTCTTTGAGTTCTGCTACCCAGTCAGGTACCTGCTGGACAGATGGATAGAGGGTGAGCGAACCTAAAATTGCATGATTCCAGTCGCTGCCTGCAATAACGTAATTGCCTTTAGCACGCTCTTCGGACATAACTTTGGTCAGAAGTGCAAGCTGCTGAGCACGACTGGTGCCGCCTTTATCGTAGGCAGACATGTGGCTATTAATAAGCACCAGTTCGTGACCATCGCTTGTGGGGTAGCGCGTAATCATAAAGCAACGGTCCAGGTCAAAGAATTTTGTGGGGAAAGACTCATCAATAGGGTAGGTACGACGAGTTGCGCTAGAAGCAAGTACGTTTGAAAGCGTCAGAATTCCCGAGTTAGAGGTTCCGTGGAACTCCGTAAGTGGATAGGCGAGAAACGCGGTGTGGAAGTTCTGAGCAAAATACGATGCATAGCCACCAAAACGGCTCTCTGCTTCAGAAACTTGATTGACGTGCCAGCTTCTGTCAGATGAGGTATCAATCTCTTGGAAGAGAATAAAGTCAGGTGCAGCACCGTCATTCAGAGAAGAAACGGTGTTCAGCGCACCGTTTGTGGTGTATTGCACGGAGTTTCTGCTTACTGCACGGCCGTGAGTTCCCACAGTGCGTGTACCGTCCTGCATGATGCCTTCATCCATGAAGAAGGTGTAATCAGGGGTGTAAGCACCAAAGCCAATGTTATAGGTTGAAGCTGTGTATGTTTGACCAACCTGTACGGTTGTAGCTTCAGGAGAGGCTCCTTGATTGGACACAGGAGTGTTGTCAGGAATACGGTAGTAAGTAAGCTGCAGGTAGAGAACGTATCCACCAAGAACCAGCAGAGCTAGAACAAATAATCCGCCTACAAATTTAAAAAGAGGTGCAAGGACCCTTTTTAGTAGGCCAGTAATAAATTTAAGGACAAGAGATAAAACTCTTTTCATGCGAACCTCGTATCAATCAAGTGTCGTATGATTTAAATGATAACTATTATGGATTGAAAGTACGTTGAGGAGTTTGTATGCCACTAACAAGAAATACAACACTAGAGCTTTTCAAACCCTCAGGTATCAGGCGTTTCTCGGCACTTGCCGCTGCGACGCCAGGCTGTATTTCTTTAACCATTGGAGAGCCGGGAGAAGACACTCCAGCTCCTATTTGCAACTTAGTAGACAAAGAGCTTGCAGCTGGAAACACTCACTATCCACCCAACGTTGGTACTCTTGAACTTAGGGAGGCCATTGCTGCCTGGGAGTCTGCTCGTGGTATGAAGGTCGGTCAAGACGGCATTGTAGTTACCGTAGGAGCAACAGAGGCTATTTCTGCTGCCATGTTGACGCTTATGAACCCAGGAGATGAAGTTATCATTCCTGAACCAGCGTATTTGGTATACAGAACACTCTGCCAGCTTAATCGTGGTGTAGTTGTGCCGCTTGATACCAGCACCAATCATTTCCAGATTGATCCAGAGCAGCTCAAGTCAAAAATTTCAGACAAGACAAAGCTTATTGTTTTGACTTCTCCCAACAATCCTACGGGATGTGTTTATACAAAAGAGTCACTTGATGCGGTGGCAGAACTTGCCCGCAAACACGGCTTTTATGTTTTATGCGATGACGTTTATAGAGAGCTTGCCTATGTTGAGGACGTTCCACGTTTTGTTGAGCTCTACCCAGATTTGTCTGATCGCTGTATTGTGACAAATAGTTTCTCAAAGCCATGGGCAATGACGGGTTGGAGACTTGGTTGGGTTGCCACCTCTGATGAGCTTGCAGCAGATATTGGAAAAGTTCACGCCCAACTAGTGTCTTCTGTTCCTTCATTTTTGCAACCAGCTGCTCTCTATGCACTTTCTTACGATGTCACGCCTATGCGCACAAACTATCAAAAGCGCAGGCAGATTGTACTTTCTGCGCTTCAAGATATGAAACTTCCTGTTGAAGAGCCAGAAGGTGCCTTCTACGCATTTCCATCAATCAAGGAATTTGCCCTTGATTCTGAGGCGTTTTGTGAGCGAGCAATCAAAGAGTTTGGTATTGCACTGGTGCCCGGCGTTTTCTTCGGCGCTGAGGGCTATGTGCGTATTAGTTACGCTGCCTCTGACAAGAATCTGGCGGAAGGTCTTTCTCGCCTTAAGACTTTTGTTAATACTTTGCGAGAAGAACAAAACTAGCCCAAATACAGAGCTTTCTGTGGTAGGGTTTTACTGTCAATAGAGGAGCGAGCACGATGGGTTCTGGGTTAGTCGGCAGGCAGTGACCCCAGAAGGAGGCGAGGTTCGCCGAACTTGGCAATCAGGCGTGGTTGTCAGGTGGGCTTGTATGAAATACATGCAAGACTGTCCGAGATTTCGGGGGTGCTACTTTGACGGTGTATTGCGCCTCCAATTTGAGGGGGAGCTTTGAGTAAGAAACCGTTTGTTTCTGTAGATGCCCTAGAGGCAATCACTAAGACCTATCCAACGCCATTTCACCTGTATAACAAGGCAGAGATTGTTCGCCGCGCAAAGCTGTTACAAGAGGCTTTTAGCTGGAACGCTGGCTTTAAAGAGTACTTTGCGGTTAAGGCTACGCCAAATCCTTACATTGTGAGATTGCTGGCAGAGCTTGGTTGTGGCTGTGACTGTGCAAATGCCACAGAGCTCACGCTTGCAAAAGCCTGTGGAGTTACTGGCCAAAACATTATGCTCTCGTCAAACGACACTACGGTGCTTGACTTTGCTCGCGCTCATGAGCTGGGAGCCATTATTAACTTAGACGCTGGCGGCGACATGCTTACAACGCTTGAAGAAGCAGTGGGAAGCAACATGCCACAGGTCCTGTGCGCACGCCTTAATCCAGGTGGCGTGTTTGAGTCGCAAAACGGCATTATTGGAAATCCCGATGATGCTAAGTTTGGCATGACAGAAGAGCAGCTTTTCCAGACATTTGCGTATCTTAAGACCAAAGGCGTGGCTGAGTTTGGCCTTCATGCCTTCCTGGCTAGTAACGCTCAAGAGGAAGATTACTATCCAAACCTTGCTCGCGTCCTCTTTGAGCTGGCCGTTAAACTGCACAAAGAGCTTGATATTCATATTGGATTTATTGATCTTTCTGGTGGCATTGGTGTGGCGTATGAGCCAGACCAAGTTGAGCCTGATGTCCAAGCTATTGGTCGGGGCGTAAAACGTGCCTTTGAAGAGGTTCTAGTTCCCGCAGGTATGGGAGACGTTGCCATTTACACCGAGCTTGGACGTTGGCTTTTGGGCCCCGCCGGTGCGCTTGTTACCCGCGTTTTGCACCAAAAAGAGACGTACCGCCACTACCTAGGCGTAGACGCGTGTGCGGCAAACCTTATGCGTCCTGCAATCTATGACGCCTACCATCACATCACTGTTATGGGCAAAGAGGATGCCCCTGCAACACATACGTACAACGTTGTGGGCGGACTTTGCGAGAATAACGATCAATTTGCAAAGAACCGCCAGCTCCCAGAGGTGGCTGTGGGTGACCTCTTGTTCATCCATGATACCGGCGCTCATGGTTTCTCGATGGGCTATAACTACAACGGCCGTCTGCGCTCCGCTGAGCTGCTGCTTCTAGAAGATGGATCCGTGCAGCTTATTCGCCGCGCTGAGACAGAGGCCGATTACTTTGCAACGCTTGCATTTGATGGCTCCGATTTTTCTGATCTTGCGCAACAAACAACTATAAACACTACACGTTAGAGGGCGAGAAAAACTATGGACATGAAGAATTTGACTGGTGCAATCACCGCTTTAGTAACCCCATTTGATGCTCAGGGAAATGTTGACTTCGAGTCACTTGAGCACTTTGTAGACTTCCAGATTGAACAGGGAATTGACGGTATTCTCGCTCTTGGTACTACCGGCGAGTCCTCAACCATGACAGATGAGGAGGACATCGAGGTAGTTAAGGCAATCCTTGCCAGAGCTCAGGGCAAAGTTCCTGTTATTGGCGGTGCTGGCTCCAACTCTTCTGCTGAGTCTTTGCGCAAAGCAGAGGCTCTAGAGAAGGCGGGTGTTGATGGCCTGCTGCTCATTACTCCTTACTACAACAAGAGTAATGAAGAGGGCATCTACCAGCACTTCTCGTATGTACTCGACCGCGTTGATGTTCCTTGTATTTTGTATAACATTCCTGGTAGAACAGGTTGCTCTATTTCTGAGCGTAATGTTCAGAGGCTTGCGGCACATCCAAATGCATGGGGCATTAAAGAGGCTTCTGGAGATATTGCGTATGCAACAAAGGTTGCTCGTTATTTGAGCGATGACTTTACTATGTGGTCTGGAAATGACGACATGATTGTGCCGCTGCTTTCTCTTGGTGCTTCTGGTGTCATTTCTGTTTGGTCTAACCTTGATCCAAAGATGGTTCATGATCTGGTTACTGCGTGGCACCGTGGCGAGGTCTCTCTTGCTCGCGAGCTTCAGCTTCAGTATCTTGACCTGGTTCACGCGCTCTTCTGTGAGGTTAATCCAATTCCTGTCAAGGCCGCTCTGGCTCGTATGGGATTTATGGAAGAGAATTATCGTCTGCCTCTGTGGAAGATGACAGAAGAGCATGCAAAGGTGCTTGAGAATGCTATGAGAAAGGCTGGTCTTCTTGATGCCTAGTGCAGTAGTAATTGGTACCGGCAAGATGGGAAAGCTCATCGAGCAAACCCTGATTGCTCGCGGCTTTGAGGTACTTGGTGCGTTTGGTCACGAGAATATCAATCAACTGAGCACCGTTGAGCAGACGCCTGATGTGGTTGTGGATTTCTCTGGTGTTGCTGCCTTTGACGCTGTGGTCGGCTTTGTGCGTGAGCGCGGGTGTGCGCTGGTTTCTGGCACAACGGGCTTCTCGCCAGAGCAGCTTTCAGAGCTGAAGCAGCTGGGGGAGAGCGTGCCGGTGATTCACGCGGCAAACTATTCGGTGGGCGTTGCCGTGTTGAGGCGTGCGGTTGCTATGGCTGCTGAGGCGCTTAACGGCTGGGATACCGAGATTGTGGAGACGCACCACAACCAGAAGGTTGACGCTCCATCCGGTACAGCAAAGCTGCTGCTTGCTGCTATTGACCCTGAGGGTACTCGTCCCGTTGTTTCTGGTCGTGAGGGTTTCTGTGGAGCTCGAACCAAGGATGAGATTGGCGTGTTTGCGCTGAGGGGCGGTACTGTTGCTGGTACTCATGAGGTGCACTTCTTTGGACAGGATGAAGAAGTCTGCCTGACACATCGCGCAACGTCTCGTCAGATTTTTGTCAACGGCGCTGTTGCGTGCGCACAGAAATTGCTTACAAAAACTCCAGGTTTCTATACCTTCGAAGAGTTGATTTTTGGATAAATATACGCGGTGGCCTCTATAGGTCAGCGCCTGTTTGATTGAGAAAGGACGTGCATGGACGCCCAGGAAATTATTAACTACATTGCTACTTCAGAGAAGAAGACCCCCATTAAGCTGTACGTCAAAGAGCGTGAGGGTGCTTCTGTGTCTTACGGCTCTTCTCGCGTGTATGGCGAGGGCAGCTCAAAGGTTGTCTTTGGTGACTGGTCTGAGCTTAAAAGTGTTGTTGAGCAGAACGCAGACGCATTTGAGTATTTTGACATCGAGAATGACCGTCGAAACTCCGGTGTTCCTCTGCTTAACATGAAGGACGTAAACGCCCGTATTGAGCCAGGTGCGCTGATTCGTGAGCGCGTTGAGATTGGTAACAATGCCGTCATTATGATGGGTGCTGTTATTAACATCGGTGCTGTTATTGGCGAAGGTACCATGATTGATATGGGTGCTGTGTTGGGCGGCCGTGCAACCGTTGGCAAGAATTGCCACATTGGTGCCGGCACTGTTCTTGCTGGTGTTGTTGAGCCTGCATCTGCTACGCCAGTTATTGTTGAGGACAACGTCCTTATTGGCGCAAATGCCGTGGTTATCGAGGGTATTCGTGTTGGAGAAGGCGCTGTTGTCGCAGCAGGCGCTGTGGTAGTCGAGGACGTTCCAGCAAATGCTGTGGTAGCGGGATGTCCTGCACGTGTGATAAAAATGAAGGACCAGAAGACAGAGGGCAAGACAGCTTTGGTCGATGCTCTTCGCACGTTGTAATCGAGGGTACATGCCAGACGGCTCCAAAAAAGCACAGGGTTTTACCACCAAAATTTCCTGCGTACACACAGAAAATTGGGCAGAGAAAAAAGAAGATTCTTGGTTTACCTACGAACTTCTCGCCGAAGATCCTAAGACGCATGCGCGCGCTGGCATCTTCCATACGCCTCATGGTGATATTCCAACGCCTATTTTCATGCCGGTTGGAACCAAGGCAACCGTTAAAGGTTTGATGACCGATACCGTCCGTGACCTTGGTGCCAAGATTATTCTGGCAAATACGTATCACCTGTCTCAACGTCCCGGAGATGAGCTGGTGGCACAGATGGGTGGTCTGCATGACTTTATGCAGTGGCATGGACCCATCCTGACGGATTCAGGCGGATTCCAGGTCTTTAGCCACGAGGAGTTCATGAAGCTCTCTGATGAGGGCGTTAAATTCCGTGCGGTAGATTACGACGGCGCATGGTCGTATTGGACGCCAGAAACAAACATGCAGATTGCTCAGAACCTTGGTGCAGATATTGTTATGCAGCTTGATCAGTGCGTAGGCTATCCTGCCGAGCGCAGAAAAGTTGAGCGTGGTGTTGAGCTTTCAAGTGCATGGGCGGAGAGATGTTTTAATGCTCATACCCGCCCCGATCAAGCGCTCTTTGGCATTGTTCAGGGTGGTATGCATCTTGATTTGCGCAAGCGCTCAATTGAGCACCTTGAGTCCATTGGTGATTTTCCTGGTTATGGTATTGGTGGTTATTCCGTTGGAGAGCCTCACGAGGTCATGTTTGAGACACTAGCTCCACTTTGTGCAGAGTATATGCCGCGCACTAAGCCTCGCTATCTTATGGGTGTTGGAAATCCAACTACGCTTATTCGCGGTGTTGCTTGTGGCATTGATATGTTTGACTGCGTGCTTCCAACGCGCACTGCTCGTATGGGCACCGCGTTTTCCCATGAGGGCCGCATGAACCTTAAGAACGCAAAGTACTTTGCAGATGCAGGCCCTATTGATGCCAAGTGCACCTGTCCTGTCTGTACGGGTGGTTATTCTCGCGCGTACATCAATCACCTGGTTAAACAGCACGAGATGCTGGGTGGACAGCTGCTTTCTATGCACAATATTTACTTCTTGCTTGAGCTGATGCGTCAGGCACGAGAAGCAATTCTCGCAGGTATCTACAGCGATTTTGTTGAGGAGTGGGAAAACTCTGACGGCGTGGTTGATTTCTAAGTTCGCCTGGCGAGAAACCCGTCTTTTTGATGGCGCTGTGCAAGAAATCTTGATAGCCCTGCATAAGCAACTTTGATAGCCCTGCGCAAGCAACTTTGATTTAAATTTTTTATGACTAGCTCACTAATTTGTGGGCTAGTCATTTTTTGTCCGGTGACATGGGTAGAATGAAAGAGATAAACATTCGCGGGTGCCCAAGGCGCCCCTGGCTGGCTCTGCCGCCACAGAAAAGAGGACATGATGCCCGGCATCGAGAAAAGCACTCGTTGGAGTGTTCTTACACAAGACGTATATCTAGAGTCGCTGTTTAAAAAAGAATTGCACGTTACGCCACTTGTTGCTCGTGTGTTGGTAGCACGCGGATTTACGGATGTAGCCGCAGCTCAAGAGTTCCTCTCGCCATCCTTGCAAAGGGATTGGCTTGATCCACAGTGTATTCCTGGAATGGCTGAGGTTGCCGCCCACGTTCATAAGGCAATTGTTGAGCATAAAAAGATTGCCGTTTTTGGTGATTTTGATGTTGATGGAATGAGTTCAACGTGTTTGCTTACCCTGGCTTTACGTCGATTGGGAGCAGATGTTTTGCCGTATATTCCGCATCGTTTTGGTGAGGGATACGGACTTTCTAAAGAGGCTCTTGCAAGAGTTTTGCAAGATAGAAAGCCAGATTTAATTATTACGGTAGACAATGGCATTGCTGCTGCTCAAGAGGTTGCTTGGCTTTTGCAGCAGGGGATTGATGTTGTTGTTACCGATCATCATGAGCCCGCAGATCTGGTGCCCCAGGGTGTTCCAGTCACTGATCCAAAGCTTGTTGAAGATTGTCCTTCTAGAGAACTTGCTGGTGCAGGCGTTGCCCTTAAGCTGGTGCAGGTTTTAGGACAGCTTCAAGATCAGCCTCAGCTTTGGCTTGATTACATTGATGTTGCTATGTTGGGCACACTGTCTGACATGATGATGCTCAACAAAGAGAATCGTGCGCTGGTTTCTGAAGGTGTTAAGCGTCTCCAGAAAGGTCTTCGTCCAGGTCTTGTGGCTCTAGCTGCTGTTGCTGGTCAAGATATTGCCCAGATTTCTGCAGATAACCTGCCATTTTCTATTATTCCTCGCCTTAATGCAGCAGGGCGCATGGGTACTACTGATATTGCGCTTGACCTTCTTCTTACAGAAGACGCTGAAGAGGCAACGATTCTTGCCGGCAAGTTAGAAGAGATTAATGCCGAGCGTCGTGCTATTGAGGCAAAGCTTACCGATGAAGCACTTGAGCAGGCAAAAGAAATTTACGACGGTGGCCATGCTATTGTGCTTGCCAAAGAGGGTTGGCATGAGGGCGTAAAGGGCATTGTTGCTTCAAGAATTGTTAATCGCTATCACGTGCCTTGCATTCTGTTTACCATCCAAGATGGAGTTGCTCGCGGTTCTGGCCGCTCTGTTGGCTCCGTTGATTTATTCCACGCCGTTGAACAGTGTGCAGACCTTACCGTCCGTTTTGGTGGTCACCAAGGAGCCGTTGGCGTAACGGTAGAAACAGCAAAGATTGACGCATTTAGAAAGCGCTTATCAAAGGTTATGGCAGAGCTTCCAGAAGAAGAGTTTGAAGCTTCTGGAGAGGTTACTGCCCTGGTAAACCTTGATGAAATTACCATCAACTCCATTGACGCCCTTGAGGCCCTTCAACCTTTTGGTCAGGGTAATAAAAAGCCGCTCTTTGGCGTTAAAGGCGTAGTTATGAAGAATCGCTCGCGCGTTGGTGCAGGCGGAGCTCATCTTTGTTTTATGGCTTCAAATGGTATTTCTTCAATTTCATCCATCATGTTTAGAACGCCTCATGTTGAGGCAGCAGCTGAGTATGATGGCGCTGTTGATTTGATTTTTGAAGCAGTTAACGAGACCTGGCAGGGCAGAACCAAGCCAAAACTCATGGTCAGAGATATTCTCTACAGAGACTTTACCGATGAAGATGACGGCCCCATTGAAGCAGATCTTCTCGGCAACGCTGCTGACTTGCCCCTTGTGGTTACCAAGGAGACTACAGAGGCTGATGAGGCCTCCCAAGAACAGGCGCAGCAAAAGCGCCGTGAACTGGAAAGTCTTTCTTCTGAGGAGCTTACCCAGACCCTGGTCACGTCCATGATTGGTTCAAGAGAGCTCTTGCCTCTGCAAAAGAAAACACTAGAGGTTCTCTCTCAAGGAACGTCTTGTCTCTCTGTCATGGCAACAGGTAGAGGTAAATCGCTTATCTTCCAGGTTCATGCTGCTCGCGTTGCGCTTCTGCAACATAAAATGAGCGTGTTTGTCTACCCGCTGCGCGCCCTCATCAACGACCAGGTTCAAAGCATAAAAAACACCTTTGAGCCCCTAGGAATTTCTGTCGAGGTACTCAACGGAGAAACAGGCCTTTCCAGCCGAGAAGACCTGTTTGCTCGCATGACAAACAATGAGCTTGATATTGTGCTGACTACTCCAGAGTTCTTCTCGCTCCACGCTGATCAATTTGCCAAGGTGCAAAACATCTCATTTGTAGTGTTTGACGAGGCACATCACGTGGGCATGAATGCTTCTGAGGGTAGACTTGCCTACGCACAAATGCCACAGGTACTAAAAATGCTTGGGAGTCCGCAGGTACTTGCCACAACAGCTACGGCTACCACGAAGTCGGCTCAGAACATCTGTGAGCTTCTCTCCATTGAAACAGAGCATGTATACAAAGACAAAACAGCTCGTACTAACCTAGACCTCAAAGACCTTCGCGGAGCTAAGGATAGGGAATGTGCGCTGCTTTCTCTTGTGTCAGATGGCACAAAAACGGTTGTCTACGTCAATTCAAGGGAGCAGGCGCAGGCACTGACGCGTATGTTGCGCCATCGTATCCCAGAACTTGGTCACAAGATTGCGTTCTATCATGCAGGCCTAACACCTCAGATACGCAAGAACGTTGAGCGCGCTTTTAGGCGTGGAGACGTTTGTTGCATCATTGCTACCAGTGCATTTGGCGAAGGCGTCAATATCTCTGATATTCGTCAGGTTATTCTGTATCACCTGCCGTTTGGTCGCGTTGCCTTCAATCAGATGAGCGGACGCGCAGGTAGAGACGGTAAGCCTTCTGTAATTCAGATGCTATTTGATGCGCATGATATGCGCGTTAACGAGCGCATCCTTTCTTCTCATGCACCACAGCGAGAAGCCCTTGTGGCAGTCTATCGTGCGCTTACGGCATTGCAGTCAAAGCTTGGTGCTCAGACAGCTGATTCAGCACTCACTGATGAAGATATTGCGCAGATGGCGCTTGAAATTGACCCGCGATCTAAGGCTGACGAGCAAACTGTTCGTGTTGCACTTGACGTTTTTGCTGAGCTAGGGTTTATTAGCATTGAAGGATTTGATCAAACGCGAACAATCTCCGTCAACAGTCAAGCTTCGCACATGGACTTGCTGGAGTCTGCACGCTACGCTGAGGGGCTTAAAGCGCACGCTGAGTTTGAATCATTTGCTCAGTGGGTACTTTCTGCTTCACCAGATGAGCTGGCAGATGCTATAACAAAACCCATCGTTCCAGAAATTGGTTCAACGTTTGATGGGGGAAGGGAGTCCTCTGATGAGTGACGAGAGGACCAAAAAAGAGGCCAAGGCGCCAGGCGCGGATAATTACCGTCTGCTTGAGGGAGCCGTGCGCACATATTTGCCTGAGGAAGCTCGGGCAAAGATTGCTGCTGCATATGCCTTTGCTGCTGACTATCACAAAGATCAGCGTCGTCGTTCTGGTGAGCCTTATATCAACCACCCAGTTGAAGTGGCCCTTATTCTTGCGCACGATCTTCATATGGATGAAGACACCATCTGCGCTGCCCTTATGCACGATACCGTAGAAGATACGTCTGCCTCACTCGATGAGATATCTTCTCGCTTTGGCAAGTCAGTCGCTGAGCTTGTTGACGGCGTTACAAAGCTCACGTCCATTGAGGTCAGTTCAATGGACGAGAAACAAGCGCTTAACCTGCGCAAAATGTTCCTTGCTATGTCAAAGGATATTCGCGTTGTTATCATCAAGCTTGCCGACCGTCTTCATAACATGCGTACGTTGGCAGCACTTCCACCGGACCGTCGTCTGTTTAAGGCGCGAGAAACCATGGACGTGTATGCACCTCTTGCTGATCGCTTGGGTATCTCTTCGGTTAAGTGGGAACTTGAGGACTTGTCTTTCTTTTGGCTTGAGCCTGAGGAGTACCAACGTGTTGCTCGCATGGTCTCTGATTCTCGTGCACAAAGAGAGGATGACCTCAACAACGCTAAGAAAACTTTAACTGATGAGCTTAATGCAGCAGGTCTTACTGACTTTCAGATTACAGGCCGTCCAAAACATCTGTGGTCTATCTACCAAAAGATGGTCCGTAAAGGTAGGGAATTTTCCAACATCTACGATCTTATTGCCTTGCGTGTTATTACCAAGAGCGTAGGTGATTGCTATTCAGCACTTGGTGCTATACATGCGTTGTGGCATCCAATGCCTGGTCGTTTTAAGGACTATATTGCAACGCCAAAGGCAAATCTCTATCAGTCTTTGCACACAACAGTTATTGGCCCTGATGGTCGCCCTATTGAGATTCAGATTAGAACCGCCGAGATGCACGAAGCATCTGAGTACGGTATTGCTGCTCACTGGCTGTATAAGGAGCAGGGCAACTCAAAGGGCAAGATGTCCTCTGAAGACAAGCTTATTGATTCAACTATCAACTGGATTCGCCGCAGTCTTGACTGGGCCGTTGAAGACGATATTGACGATCCTCACGAGTTCTTGGATAACCTGCGCGTAGACCTCTTTGAGCATGAAATTTTTGTCTTCACGCCAAAGGGCGAGGTCATGAGCTTGCGCGTCAATTCAACGCCTCTGGACTTTGCCTACGCTGTCCACACCGAGGTGGGCAATCACTGTGTTGGTGCACGCGTCAATGGCTCTGTAGTTCCACTGACGCATACGCTTCAGATGGGTGACCGCATTGAGATTTTGACTAACAAGAATGCTCGCCCTTCTCGCGACTGGATGACGCTGGTAAAAACGCCGTCCGCACGTGCAAAGATCCGCAAGTATTTCTCGCAAGAGAACAAGTCTGACGATGCCGAGCGCGGTCGTTCTGAGCTTGCAAAAGAGCTGCGTAAGCGCGGTTATGGCATCAGTGCCACACGTACGGTCAAGGCGCTTGATCAGCTCACTGAGCAGTTTGATTATCGCAGCGTAGATGACCTGTTTGCGGGAATTGGTGCAGGTAATCAGTCTACCAAGCAGGTTGTTAATCGCGTGAGCGAAATCTTAGAGGAGAAAAAACCTGAGGTTGTTACTGAGCAAGAGCGTAACGCCGCACGTCTACAGGAGAAGAACAAGGCAATTGCAAACGACCAGCCTTTGGTTCGCTCCTACGTTATTTCTCGTACCGCCAAGGGAAGTCGTCCCAAGAAGTCTAACTGCGGCGTTGTGGTAAACGGCGATCCAGATTTGCTTGTTCATCTTGCTCATTGCTGCAATCCTGTTGCAGGCGACGATATTGTGGGCTTTATTACACGCGGTCGTGGCGTTTCTGTTCACCGCGCCAATTGCCCTAACGTTAAAGATCTGCTCAACGATCCAAAGCGTATCATTCCTGTTTCTTGGGACGCTAGCGGCGCTACTGAGTTTAGGGTAGAGATTGTCGTTGAGGCAACAGACCGTATGGGCCTTCTTAAAGACGTCACGGTTGCGCTGTCTGACGCTGGTGCAAACATTCTTTCTGCTGCTACACAAGTGGGCGAGCAGGGCGTAGTACGTATGCGTTTCTTGGTTTCTATCTCTGATACTAGCCTGCTTGATACCTTATTTGCCTTTGTAACTCGCGTGCCTTCTGTCTACGACGCTCGTCGTATTATGCCAGGTGAAGGCGCTAATCAGATGAGAAGGAGACTTTATGGCTAACCAAAATGAGGGCTGCTCTTGCGGCCATAATCACGAGGAAGAACACGGTGGACACGGTGGCTGCTGCGGTCATCATGGTGAACACGGTCATGGTGAACACGGTCATGGTGAGCACGGTCATGGCGGTTGCTGCGGCCATCACGGTCACGGTGGTTGCCATCACGCAAAAGACCAGATTGGTGTCTTTAAAGTAGGTCCTCTTGAGACCAACTGCTATATCTATGTTTCTGGTAATGAGTGCATGATTATTGATGCCGGAGCATCGGGTGCAGAGATTGCTACACAGCTCTTGAACCTTGAGCTTAAGTACATTGTTGCTACTCACGGCCATGCTGATCACGTTGGTGGCGTTAAAGCTTTGAAGCTTGCTGTGCCTGGTGCTCAGTACCTCATCAACGAGGCAGATAATGAGCTTGCGCAGAGGGCTCATAACTCAAACGAGATTTATGATGATGCTCCAGAGCCAGACGGTTTTCTTCACGAGGGGGATGTTCTCTCTGTTGGAACTGCACAGTTCAAGATTATGGAAACTCCAGGCCACACTCCTGGCGGTATTGTTTTGGTGGGAGAGGGAACTGCTACTGGCGCCGTTTTTGTAGGCGATACGCTTTTCCAGGGCTCTGCAGGAAGAACAGACCTTCCAGGTGGCAACTTTGAAACGCTTAAGGCTTCTTTGAACCGCATCAAGACAGAGCTTGATCCAACCTCCATTATTTTGTCAGGACATGGAAATCAAACGTCTCTTGAGGCAGAGATAGCAACTAACCCTTTCTTACAGGATTAAATCAGCTATAACTTTGATGTTTTAGCAAGACAGATTTGCATAGGTGCGGTATAGTACCTATGCAAACTTTTTAGCCCGAGTGGCGGAATGGCAGACGCGGAGGTCTCAAAAACCTTTGAGGAAACTCGTGTGGGTTCAAGTCCCACCTCGGGCACCAGCTAAAAGTTTAAGCTAGATGTGAATTTCTCGTCATATCTAACTTGGTACTTGTAATGTCTTCTTGTTAGAGGTAACCTTACAAGGTACTTTTGAAGCGGGATTGAACGTGAGTCCCCACCTACACAGCGCAAAAGCAGCTGTCTGGTCAGACAATTTAACCTTCGCACGCTACCTGTGCGTATTGTCTCCCAGTTGCTTGTGCACTGGGTTTTTTATTGGCGGACAAGCAATTGTCCAAGAGGGAAGGTGTACAAGATAGCCAAGAACGATGGTCCTCGCATTAATGAGGAAATCACTGCTCGCACGTGCCGTCTTATTGACGCTGATGGTAGTCAGCTTGGTCTTTTTGGCGTCAATGATGCAATGAAGAGAGCTCGTGAGCACGGTCTTGATCTCGTAGAGATTGCTCCAAATGCCGAGCCTCCTGTATGCAAGATTCTTGATTACAGTAAGTTCAAGTATGAGCAGGCTCGCAAGGCCAAGGCAGCTCGCAAGAACCAGGTCAAGATCGAAGTCAAAGAGATGAAGTTCCGCCCAAAGATTGATGTGGGCGATTACGAGACCAAGAAGGGTCACGTACTGCGCTTCCTCAAGAAGGGAGCACGCGTCAAGATCACCATCATGTTCCGTGGACGCGAGATGGCTCACCCAGAGCAGGGCCGTATTGTACTTGATCGCCTTGCTGAAGATTTGAAGCCTTTTGCCACAATTGAGCAGAAACCGCTCATTGAAGGCCGTAACATGCACATGCTCGTTGCTCCAATCAAGGGAGCGTTTGACGAGAAGCCCGAGGGTGCTGAGGATGGCACCACACAGGAGGAGAAGTAGTATGCCTAAGATGAAGACGCACAAGGGTTCGGCAAAGCGTTTCCGCCGCACCGGTACTGGCAAGATTATGCGTGCTAAGGCTTTTAAGAGCCACATTCTTACAAAGAAGTCCCAGAAGCGTATCCGTGGCTTCCGTAAAGAAGCTGTTCTTTCCGCTGGCGATGCAGCAGTAGTTTCTCAGCGTATGGGCGCTAAGAACTAAGCGCGCCACCCACCAGATCAAATAACAAGGAGTGATTAGATATGGCAAGAGTTAAGCGCGCAGTTGCTGGCCGCAAGAAGCGTCAGACGCTCGTCGAGCGCACAAAGGGTTATTACGGAACTTCCTCTCGTACCTTCCGTGGTATGAAGGAGCAGGCACAGCATTCTGGTCAGTATGCTTACCGTGACCGTCGTAACAAGAAGCGTGATTTCCGCGCACTGTGGATTCAGCGTATCAACGCTGCAGCACGCATCAACGACCTTTCTTACAGCAAGTTCATGCACGGCCTCAAGCTCGCTGGTGTTGAGCTTGACCGCAAGGTTCTCGCAGAGATTGCATACTCTGACGAGCAGGGCTTTGCAGATCTTGCAGAGATTGCTAAGAAGGCTCTCGCTGAGTAACCTCAGCTAAGCGGGTTTGGTACACGCTGATTAGCTTCGGCTAAGTGACCTCGCACGCTCAAGCGATTTCTTCGCAGCTAGATAGCTACACCCCGTACATCCCGGATGTGCGGGGTTTTTTTGGCGAGAAACCCGGTGGGGTCTTAGTGTGCGATGGGATTGTCGGCATGTAGCCAGGTTCCGGTGTCCGGTTAAGCCACGACGTGGTCGAAGTCCCAGCGCGCCTGATTTTCTCGCCATGTCTGAACGATTTGCCGGAAAAGTACACCATATCTGAGCTATTTTCCGATTTTTCTCACCATGTCTGAGTAAATTTATTCAGACATGATGCAGCTTTCAGGCTCAAAAATTCAGGGCCGAAGCTCCTATCTTTCATGCGCCTGATTTCATAAAACAATCTGTAAATTTTGCCTAAAAATGCAAAAGAAACTGTGGATTTGCCTGATTTTGTTAAAGAATCTGTACCTCAAATACAGATTCTTTGCACTTTTTAGGCGCGCAAAGTTGGAAAGTCATCCTTAGTGAGAAGAGCGTGTCATTTGCGCACTTGACGAGAAACCCGTGCAGTCGCAACCGCAGCTGTGAACGGAACCGCGAGCTCACGGAAAGTTGGCTTGCGAGCAGTCGTTCCCCCAGGTTATTCGCTCTTGTGGTCTCTATGGATAAGCTCTTCGAGATGCTCATGCTCTTCTTCGTGTAGCTGCTTAATCTCTTCGTCGAAGTCTGGATCTTTAGGGGTAATGAGTTCGTCTTCACCAGTCTTTGGATCTGTGTGGTGCAGCAAAACTGGCTCAAAGAGGTGCAGATACTTTGCAAAGAGCGCGGACATCGTAAGCAGCAGGATAAAAATTGCAATGCGAGGCATCGTATTGACCTGCGTCATAATGAGCGAACCAACGCACAGAAGGGCAGTCCAACCGTACATCAAAAGAACTGCTTGGCGCTGGTTATAACCGTGAGCCATTAAGCGGTGATGGATGTGTCCGCGGTCGGCAGTAGCAAAACTGACGTGCGCGCGGGTACGGCGAACAATCGCGGAGAAGGTATCGATGATTGGAATACCTGCAACGACGAGAGGAACAATGATGGTTGTGAGTCCCGCCCAACGAGTGACGGACAAAAGCGAAATTGTTCCCAGAGCAAATCCCAAGGTTAGCGAACCAGAATCGCCCATGAAGATTGTTGCAGGATAGGAGTTGTGAACTAAGAATCCCAGCGTAGTGCCAGCGATGGCTGCACTTAAAAGCGCTGCATCGAAGCGACCTGCCCAAATGGAAAGCACAAACATAGTGGTAGAGGCAATGCAGGTAATACCTGAAGAAAGTCCGTCAAGGCCGTCGATAAGGTTGATGATGTTGGCGTAAGCAACCAGGTAAATGACGGTTGCTGGGTAGGCGAGCCATCCAAGATCCACAAAGCCGTACGCGGAAAACGGATCAACAACGTTACCGATAATCAGGCCGCCCGCAGCCGCGATGCTTGCTGCAATTATTTGACCAGCGAGTTTCTGAATAGGCTTGAGAGAAAAAATGTCGTCAAGCAAGCCGGTCAAGAAAATTACCGCAAATGCAGCGCCAACAATCCAGAAGTTGACGTTGAGATAATAGCGAGAAGAAAGATTGATCTCGGCGTGCCCAAGGATTGCTTCGACGCCATAACGTACCAGCATGGCAACGGCGAGTCCAAAGAATAGAGCTACGCCGCCCATGCGAGGAATAGGTTTTTTATTGACTCGACGTGCAGAGGGTTTATCGACAACTCCAAGCTTCCAAGCAAGTTGACGAACAGCAGGGGTAATCAAAGCTGAACCAAGACCAGCTGCAAGGAAAACACAAAACATGGTTACCCAGAGGTTCAAGCTACATACCCTCCAAAAAAACAGTATTTAACTGCTAAAATCCATACCATTTAATTGTGCTGCTCATTAAAAAACAAGTCAAGACTTTAATCTTTTTATAATTTCTTTATAGTAAAAATTGTCCTTCTCCCGCGGTCTAAACTGGGTGAACCGACAAGTTTTTTCAGGGAGCCTAATCTCGTGTTCAGTACAGGCATCCTTCGTTGTTAAGGAAGCTGGAACGCTCGAGCGCGGCGCCCACCTTATGAAGGTGGGTTCATAAATGACTGCGGGGAAGGATATTTTTCTGCCTCGGTAGCCTGTGTTAAAGCTCTGACGGCTCGCGGAAGAACACTGACAGTCCGTGGAAGAGTCGCGACGGTCCGCGGAAATGCCACGCGCCTCCTCGCAAGCCTACAGCCGCTCATTCCGCTCGCATAATCATTGACATACCTGCCCCTGATTGCCACAATAAGTACCGCAACGGGGATATAGCTCAGTTGGGAGAGCGCTGCCTTCGCAAGGCAGAGGCCGAGGGTTCGAATCCCTTTATCTCCACCATGACTTTGACGCGCGCAGAGACCCTGCGCGTTTTTTATACCACCATCTGCCTGGGCAGATACGACGGGAGGCGAGAAACCCTTGGGTAGTGCACCATCACCTCATACCCTTACGTTTTCTGCCTACGACGTCTGTGAACTCTGCCCAAGGCGTTGCCATGCTCAAAGAAGCGCTGGTAAAGCGGGCCTTTGTGGAGCTTCAAGCACCATTCGTGTGGCTCGTTCAGCGCTGCACTTCTGGGAGGAGCCTCCCATCTCGGGCGAGGCTGGATCAGGCGCCATATTTTTCACAGGTTGCCCGCTCAGATGCGTGTTCTGTCAGAACCATCAAATCTCGCAAGAGGGCTTTGGTAAGCCAGTCACAACCGAGCGCCTTGCCCAGATGATGCTTGAACTGCAAGCTCAGGGTGCGCTCAACATTAACCTTGTAACTCCTTTGCACTTCTCGCCACACATAATTGAAGCAGTGACGCTGGCAAAAGAGGCGGGATTGACGCTCCCAATAGTGTGCAATACCTCGGGATATGAGTTGCCAGAGGTGGTGCAGAAAGTCTCGAGCGTCATTGATATTTGGCTGACAGACGTCAAGTACGCAGACTCTGCGCTGGCAAAAGAGCTTTCGTATGCAGCAGATTATCCAGAGATGTCTATGGCGGCGCTTGAGGTTATGCATAACTCGGTAATGAGTCGTGGCGGGCGCAAGCTGGATGATGACGGTCGCATGTTGCAGGGCATCATTGTGCGTCACCTGGTCATGCCCACGCACGCGGACGATTCCTGCGAGGTGCTCAACTGTGTCTGGAATCTTTGTCATAATGATGTAGACGTATCAATCATGAATCAGTACACGCCTAATGAGCGCATGCGTGCAGCTGGCGGTCCGCTTTCCGGAACGCTTTCTGACGAGGAGTACGAGTTGGTGCTCTGTCATGCGGATGACCTGGGCTTTGAGAACCTGTGGTGGCAGGAGGGTGGAACCGTCTCCGAGAGTTTTGTGCCTGCCTTTGACGCAACAGGTGTTGAGGGCCCCGCGCTCAAGCTCCGCTCGGCTCGTAGCAACGCCACCGACGCTTCAGCCCGCACCATCACCAGCATCCCCGATACGCAAACCGAGGAGTAACCATGTCTGTCGAGAAACCCGAAGAGCTCCAAACCACCCTAACGCCACAGGCGGCTGCGCTCACGGACGCGGAGCGCGCCGAGCTGGAAGCGCTCCGCGCAGAGAAAGAGCGCAGGGAGCTCGAGGCTCTTCGCGCAGAGAAAGAGCGCGCTGAGCTTGAGGCGCTTCGTGCTGAGAAGACCCGTGCAGTCCAAGCAGAAGCGCAAGAGCAAGCAGAGGCAGCCGCCGCTGAAGACGCTCAGCTTGTTGCAGATCAGCAGCGTGCTGCACGTCAGGCAGCTCAGCAGGAGGTCGAGCAAATTCGCCGCATTCAGGAGCAGCGTGCAAAAGGTCGCGCCCTTATGGAGCCAGATGAGGACGACGAAGATATCAAAATGCCTCTGGGGCAAAAAATTGTTATTGGAACTGTGGTAATTCTCGCAGTTGTCTTTGTTGTAAGCCAATTTATTTTGTAGGACTGCTACTCTAGATATATCGTCTCACCGTCAGTTTTTGACCAACCGAAAAGAGCAACTATGTCACTCACTGATCGTACCAAACCCTCAGACGTTAGCCTTAATACAGACTTGTATGAGCTCACGATGGCTCAAGGTTATTGGGAAGCCGGTCTTGTTAATGCAGAGGCATGCTTTACCGCATTCTTCCGCGAGAATCCCTTTAATGGTGGATTTGCAATTTCTTGTGGTACTGGTCAAATTGCTGACTTAGTTGAGAACTTTATCTTTGAAGACGACGATATTGACTACCTAGCAAGCATTAACTCTCCTGGTGGCGGTCGTCTCTTTAAGCCAGCGTTCCTTGAGTTTTTGCGCAACCACAAGCTCAATGTAACCATTGATGCAATCCCAGAGGGAGAGCTTGTTTTCCCACGTGAGCCTATGGTCCGCGTTGAGGGCTCCATTGTTGATTGCCAGCTCATTGAGACCGCCCTGCTTAACCTGGTCAACTTCCAGACGTTGGCAGCAACTAAGTGCGCTCGCGTTATCAAGGCAGCTCAGGGTAATCCCGTCTCTGACTTTGGCCTGCGTCGCGCGCAAGGTCCAGATGGTGGCCTGGCAGTTGCTCGCGCTTCCTATATTGCAGGTGCTTCAAGCACTTCAAATGTCCTTGCTGGCAAAATCTACGGCATCCCTGTTTTTGGTACCCACGCACATTCTTGGGTAATGTCGTTTGACACTGAGCTTGATGCCTTTAGGGCGTTTGCAAAATCTAGCCCAACTAACTGCTCACTTCTGCTTGATACCTATGATGTTCACGAAGGCATCAAGAACGCCATTATTGTGGCAAAAGAGATGGAAGAGCGCGGACAGCGCCTAAATGCCGTTCGAATTGACTCCGGAGACCTTGCACGCCTTTCTAAGGAAGCTCGCAAGGCTTTTGACGAGGCGGGCCTTCCTTACATCAAGATTTCCGTTTCAAATGATCTTGACGAGTACACCATCCAGTCGCTCTTTGCTCAGGGAGCACCTATTGACGCCTTTGGTGTTGGCACCAAGCTTGCTACCTGCGATCCTCAGCCTTCGCTTGGCGGCGTCTACAAGCTAACCGCTCGTCGTCAGTCTGCTGCTGATCCTTGGACTCCTGTTATTAAGCTGTCTGAGATGGCCTACAAGCGTACTGTTCCAGGCATTCAGCACATTCGCCGTTTCTACGATGCAAACGGCTGTCCTGCAGGCGACATGATTTTCGACCCAGATTACCTGGTAACCAAGAGTCCAGAGTCTAAGGCAACTGTTGTCGACATCATTGACCCATACTCAACCCACAAGCTTGAAGGAACTTCTCGCGAGCTGATGGTAAGGCTGGTAGAAGGAGGTAAGCGTGTAGGGGAGAGTGAGTCTATTGAGGTTGCTCGCGATCGCTGCCACGCTGCGCTTATGCGCCTGGACGCGGCATACACGCGTTTCTTGAATCCTCAGATTTATCCTGTGGGTCTTGAGCGCGGTCTGGCCAATTTGCGTCACGAACTTGCCGCTCAACATCAGGTAAAATCTTCCGAGGAAACTGAGTAGTCCTTTAGAAGCTACACAACCAACTACGTAATTGCGCTGCACACGTGCGCTGAATTTAAAGGAGAACCATGCGCGAGAAGATCGAGGAACTTGTACGTCAAGCCTTGGCAGATGCCCAGGCTGCGGGTGAGTTGCCTGAATTCCAGATTGATGATGTGGGACTTGAGCGCCCACAGGACTCATCAAATGGTGACTGGTCTTCTACGGTTGCAATGCGTTCTGCAAAGTTGGCACACAAGGCTCCTCGTGATATCGCTGCAGCTCTTGTGGCACATATTGCCGAGGATGCGCAGATTGAGCGCGTTGAGGTTGCTGGTCCTGGCTTTGTGAACTTCTATCTGTCTACCGCTGCGGGCAATGAGATTTTTAACACCGTTCGCGAGCAGGGTGCAGACTTTGGCCGTTCTTCTTTTGGTGCCGGTCAAAAGGTCCAGGTAGAGTATGTTTCTGCAAACCCTGTTGGTCCTCTGCATATTGGTCACGGCCGTTGGGCGGCACTTGGAGACTCTCTAAGCCGCATTCTTGCCTTTGCAGGCTATGAGGTTGAGCGCGAGTACTACGTCAACAATCATGGCTCTCAGATGGACGTCTTTGGTCACTCTATATCTAAGCGCTACCTGCAGCTTATTGACATCATGCAGAAGCGCGGTATTGACGCTGATGCAGCTGCGCAGGTGCTTGCAGAAGACCGCAATGCCTACGTTGCAGATGAAGACGATGCTCATCCAGAGCAACATCCTTTTACTGACGAGTTCATTAACTCTCTTGGCGGTAATGCATACGCTGGAGACTATATTGTTGACCTGGGACTTTTCTTCCTTAAAAATGACGGAGCGGTCTGGGCAGACAAATCTGAAGATGAGCGCATGGCAGAGTTTCGCGAGCGCGGCTACAAGATGATGCTTGAGTCCATCAAAAACACTTGCCACATCGCCCGATCTGACTTTGATGTTTGGTTCTCTGAGCGTTCTCTATACGTCAAAGATGACCAGGGCAAAGACGCCGTTAATCGTGCACTTGATGCTCTGGATAAGCTTGGCTACCTGTATCGTTCTGACGAGGGTGCGCTATTCTTCCGTTCTACCGATTTTGGTGACGATAAGGACCGTGTACTTATCAAAACAAATGGCGAGTATACCTATTTTGCTTCCGACGTTGCGTACCACTGGAATAAGTTCCAGCGTGTCGACCACGTTATTGATATTTGGGGAGCAGATCATCATGGATATATTCAGCGTGTTCGCTCTGCTGCAACAGCTCTTGGTTACCCAACTCAGTTTGAGGTTTTGCTTGGTCAGCTGGTCAATCTGCTTAGAAACGGCGTTGCCGTCAGAATGTCTAAGCGCAAAGGAACTGGTATCCACTTTGACGAGCTTCTCGCCGAGGTTGGTGTTGATGCAACGCGCTATACCCTTGTTTCAAAGTCTTCCAACCAGATGATTGACTTTGACATTGAGCAGGTAAAGCGTCAGGACAGCTCTAATCCTGTGTATTACGTTCAGTATGCTCATGCTCGTATTTGCTCTATTTTGCGCCGCGCTGCTGGCGTTGACCTTGAAGAAGCAAAGACTCTTGGTATGGATGCTGTTGCAGATAAGGCTATTGGATCTGAGGTTGATCTTGGTCTGCTCTCTGATGTCGCTGAGCAGGCGCTTGCCCGTAAGCTTTTTGAGTTCCCAGGTCTTGTTGAGGGTTGTGCTCGCGATAGGGCACCATTCCGCATTACGCACTACATTGAAGAGCTTGCTGGTCAGTTCCATGCATTCTATACCGTTTGCCAGGTGCTTCCTTCTGAAGGACGTCCACTGGACGCAGAGCTTTCTAAGGCTCGTCTTGCTGCGTGTGATGCAACCCGTCGCGTACTTGCAATTGCTCTTGATTTGATTGGTGTTTCTGCTCCTGAAGCAATGTAAACGATAGCTAACTATGTTGTTTTGTCATGATACCGTGCAAGTATTGAATACCTGCACGGTATCTTTAGTGAATTTCTCCAGATAATTTACATATTTCTCCGTTATGTAAAAAAATTTTTAATGTATAAAAGAGATAATAAAATTAATTTTTATTATCTATTCTTTATATAACAGCATATAAAATGCTATTTTTATGTCATATACACACAATTTTCTAACATGTTTGCAACTAACTATTGTTTTGTTCCCATGTTAATGCGTATTTTTTAGGGGTATACTAATAATGCGAGCAAATAGTAAATGGTTCGGGCATAAGAGTGGAGGTCTCTATGGAACTTCGCGAGTACATGTCCATTCGCAGGTCTTACAACTTGGTTAGAAGAGTGGTGCCTGCTAACAGACGACTCACGTTTGAAGAGTTTGCTATTTTGTGTCGCCTCAATGTGAAGGGCACCCCTGCTAAGACTTCAGAAATTGCCGAGTATCAGAGTGCTCTTCGTCCTACGATTACTCATCGTACCTCGCACCTGGCAAGGCTTGGTTTCATCAAGAGAGATGAAGGCGCCATTGATCGACGCAACGTAGTGTGTATTATCACAGAAAAGGGTGTAGAAGCAGTTGAGGAGCTGTCTAAGCTCACCTGTGCTCGTATTGCACCCGGCCAGGCGCTTTCACGTACTTCATTTGAGCGTATAGTCATGTATGTTGACGCTATGGGAGCTCTGTATTGCAGGGCAGCAGATATGGTCCTTCTTGCAATTCTAGATTCTCCTAAAGATGCTCTTTCAATTACAGAGATTGTTGATGCACTTGGTCTTTTGCAGCCAACTGTTTCTATGTCTCTTACAGCTTTGGCAGAAAGTGGCCTGGTACAGCGCAAACATGACGATGCTCTTTCCAGAAGAGTAACTATGGTTGAGCTGACGCCTCAAGGCAAGACGTATATCAAAGAAATTGTGCAGCAAATTGAAGATATTGTTGTAAAAAGAAAGAGTCGCACAGTTGTTTAAATGATTTATGCAGATTAAAGAAATCTAGAAGATGGGTTTCTCGAGGTTTAAGAGTTAGTGGTTATAAATCCCCATTTGCCCGTTTTATGGTGAATTTTATTTATTTTTTCATCATAAGGCGGGCATTTTCGTGGTATATTTCTTTTGGATTTGCACCTATTTGATTTTGTTTGTTATCCCTTCATCATACTTCTCACGTATTTTTACAGATTATTTTGATGAGCAAACAGAGAGGTTTGTACATGTCGGACGAAACATCTTCGGTCCAAAATGATTCTTTAAATGATGTAGAAAATACCCCAGCACCACGTAGACGTGGTAGACCTCGCAAGAGTGATACTACTAATTCAGAAAAGAGTATTTCTGAAAATTCTAATTCCGAAACAACTGAAGAAAATACTTCTCATTCCTCCGCTGCTAAGCGTCGTCGCGGTCGTCCAACTAAAAAAGAGACTGAGGCACGTCGTGCGGTAGAGGCTGTTGTGGCAGAGGCTATGAACGCAGCAGGTATTACAGAGCCACCAAAGCGCCGTCGTGGCCGTCCTAGCAAAGAAGAGATGGAAGAGCGTGCTCTTCATGAGCGTGCCCTTGAAGTTGCACAGGCAGAGGTCCTGGCTCAGGTCCAGGCAAGTGGCAAGGTTTCTTCTGATGTTGTAGACACTGATCGCCTTACCAAGATTGTTCAGGACGCAACTCAGCCTTCTGCGGAGGTAACCCCGGCTCCTGCCTTCACTAAAGCAGAGGCAGAGGGTGCAGCTGGCCAGAATACCAATAGGGCTCAGAAGAACTTTGCTGAAGAGCAGGGTAGTGTTGAGCAGCAGGATGGTGCAGCTCAGGAGCAGGCTTCTGGTGCAGTAGCAGATTCCGATGCAGCTCCGGCAGAGCGTCCAGGGCGTTCTCGTACGGGTGCAGCACGTCGTCGACATCGTAATGCTGAGCCAAAAGAAGCGGCTCAGGAGGGCGAGAAGACACAGGAAAACGCACACGCCAACAACCAGGAGCGTCCTTCTCGCGATCGTAGACAGAACAATCAGCGCAACAAGAATCGCAAGCAGGGCCAGGCAAGCGAGCCATCGCTTTCCAAAGAGGCTCTGCAAGAGATGAAGCTTTCTGAGCTTCGTGCTAAAGCAACTGAGCTGGGCATTGAGTACGCAGGCGTTCATAAGTCTGATTTGATTGAGCTTGTATACGCTGCATCTGCAGCTGCTGAGGGCTTTAAGACTGTTGAGGGTATTCTTCAGATTAGCAACGAAGGCTACGGCTGGATTCGTACAGGTAATTACATGGAAGGCGATGATGACGCCTTTGTCCACCAGCAGATTATTAGAAATCTTGGTCTGCGCCCGGGTGATAGCGTCTTGGGCATGGTGGGACCTGCTCGCGTAAATAGCAAATATCCACCACTGCTTAAGGTTACCCAGGTCAATGGTGGGGAAGTTGAGGGTCTTAAGGACCGTCCTCGCTTCAAAGACCTGACTCCAATTTTCCCAGATCAGCCTCTTACAATGGAGCACGGTAAAGACTCCATTACGGGTCGTGCAATTGATCTGGTGGCTCCTATTGGTAAGGGTCAGCGTGGTTTGATTGTCTCGCCTCCAAAGGCAGGTAAGACCACCATTTTGAAGCGCATTTGCCAGTCTATTACCACCAACAATCCTGAGGTTCACCTCTTCTGCCTCTTGGTAGACGAGCGCCCTGAGGAAGTTACAGATATGGAGCGTTCCATTAAGGGCACTGTTGTTGCTTCAACTTTTGATATGCCAGCAGAGAATCACACCGTTGTCTCGGAGCTTGTCATTGAGCGAGCAAAGCGTCTGGTTGAGATGGGTCAAGACGTTGTGGTTATTCTGGACTCCATCACACGTCTTGCTCGTGCATACAACCTGGCTATTCCTGCTTCTGGTCGTATTCTTTCTGGTGGTGTTGACTCCGCAGCTCTGTATCCACCAAAGAAGTTCTTGGGTGCAGCTCGAAACATCGAGAACGGTGGCTCGCTCACTATTATTGCGTCTGCCCTGGTAGATACAGGTTCCAAGATGGATGAGGTTATCTTCGAGGAGTTCAAGGGCACTGGTAACATGGAGCTCAAGCTTGATCGAGACCTGGCAGATCGCCGTATCTTCCCAGCTATTGATCCTGTTTCTTCTGGTACTCGTAATGAGGACCTGCTTGTCAAGCCAGAGCTTCAGCCAATGGTTTGGGGTGTCCGTCGCATCCTTGCAGGTTTCAACAACACTGAGCGTGCTACTACTGCTCTTATCAGCGGTCTTAAGCAGACAGATAACAATCAGGACTTCTTGGTAAGATCTGCAAAGAAAGCAGCACAGTCTGACTATCCACAGAACTAACCAGATTTAAAGATGATGCAAGAAGTGCTTTCCAATCTATGTTGGGAGGCACTTCTTTTTTCTCGCCATTTTTGTTGAATAACTGCCGAAGAATTATGAAAAAGTATTAAAGACGCTGTAAAAAATAATGAATTACGCTATAGTCATTTCTAACAGCACAATTATGTGTTGCAGCGGATTACACAAAGATGAAATGAAGCCCACCCGTTGCTCACGTCGCCCGTATTGGGTTTAGTAGCATATGCAAATTTAGCGTGTGTCTTCATACATCTTCTTAGCGTTTGCAGGGGGAGTTTGTATGACAGAAGGTAGGAATCCGGCAGTAGTCGCCGGCCTGCTCAGTGGACTGGTTCTGGTAGCAGAGCCAGCATCTGCGTATGCCCTTACCGCTAACGAAATTCGTCAAACGCCTCTTGGTGCAATCTTTATAGGCATTGGAGTGGGACTTGCCGCGGTTGCAGTCATTTCTGGTGTGGCCTTGGTAGTCTCTCGCTCGGTAAATCGTGGTGAGAAAAACGATGAGGTAGAAGCAAAGAACCAATCAGCTGGAACGTTCCAGAGCTCAGATGAGGCTCTATCTTCAAAGCAGGTCTCAGCTGCATCGAATTTCTCGTCAGAAGAGAGCATTGTGATTCCGCTGGACTCTTCAAGGCGCTCAATTGCTGCATACAAGCCAAAGCACATGAGGGCTTCTCAGTGGGATATGACTGGTTCCATTCGTGTTCAGTCTGCTGAGCTGCCTGTAAAGAAGTCACAGGTTGTAAGTACGGCCGCAGAGGGCGTACTTTCCGTTCGCGCAAAGAAGGCTCCTGCGCACTCTGCAAACGACTACGCGCAGATTGCAGAGAACTACACCAAGCTTTTGAGCTGGCGCGAGCGTACCGTTGCACGTGCAAAGGGTGCTGCTGCGGTACTTCTTGAGCGCCTAGGGCAAGATCCTATGGACGGTCTGCCCATTATCGAGCGTGCTGATGGAACCGTTGGTGACGTTGGTACAGCTTGGTGGACTAAGGCTGTGGGCGAAGAGTCCATTACGCGCGATTTTGGTATTGCTGAGATTGGTGCCGAAGCTATTCCTGAAGACTTTACCAGCCATGCTGCTGATATTTCTAGCCGTATCTCTTACGTTGATCAGGGAGTCTTCCCTGAGAAGCGTACGATTGACGAGCTTGAGCATGCTGATGATTGGACGCTTGCGCTGGCTGCAATGGACGAGCATCTAGCTCGCCATGATCAGCAGCAGATGCGCAAGTATCATCCAGTGCAGCTGCCGCTCATTGGTCAGGCCACTGCTGAGGCTGAAGTTGCAAATCCAGTGGAGTTGTCGGGTGCAAAACCTGCTACGTCTCACAAGGTTGCTGCAGCTCAAATATGTCCTTCTCGCGAGCCAAACTACGCTGGTGTGGTTGCACAATCAACCGCAATGCCGCTGATCAAGGCTACAAACGATACGTCATCGCATGTTCAGGACATCTTTGACGCGGTTGAGCGTGAGATGGCAGCTGAGCTTCAGGCGGCTGACGAGAGACCAACGCGCGAGCTGCTTCGCCTCATTGAGGGCGGCACCAGCAAGATGAAGAAGATTTCTTCGCTTGATCTTGGCGAGAAGACCAGTTCTGATAAGGCCTCTTACAAGCCTCGTCACTTTGCAGGCGAGCTTCCGCTGGTACGCGAGGCGTAAACAGACGCGTTTGGAGCGGTTTGAAGGCAACAGTGCAATCATCACACAAGGCTAGGGTCAGTAAAAACATCCGGTTTCTCTAAAATTATTTCAAGTTAGATAACATTTTTTGGGTGTGGTTCTTTTTTAAGGACTGCAGCCATATTGTGTTGTGTCACATATTCAACGCTATGGAGAAAAGGAGATGAATATGGCACATAAGCTAACGCGACGACGCTTTTTGGAGGTGGCCGGGACCATTGCGGGGTCGTTTGCTCTAGCAGGCTGTTCGTCAAAGAACCAAGACCCTAACTCCATTTATGTTGGCGTGATGGGGCCGTATACCGGCGACGTTGCTCAGTATGGCCTTGCAGTGCGTAGCGGTATTTTGCTATACATCAAGGAATTCAACAAGAATGGTGGAGCTGGTGGTTGCCAGATTGTTCCTATTGCAGAGGACGAGAAGGGCGATTCAACTGAGGCTATTCTTGTCTACAACAAGCTTCTTGACGAGAATGTCTGTGCAATTCTTGGAGACGTTACCTCTACGCCAACTATTGCATTGGCCCAGAAATCGGTACTGGACAACATCCCTTGTATTACCGCCTCCGCAACAGCAGAAGACGTTGTTGCTCACGGCAATAATATGTTCCGCGCTACCGTTACTGACCCGTTCCAGGGCGTTGTTCTTGCAGAATTTGCTAAAAAGCAAGGTTATCAGCGCGTAGGAACTATCTTTAACTCTGGCGGCGATTATGAGATTGGTGTTAATAACGCTTTTGTCCAGAGGGCTCGTGAACTGGGAATTGAGGTTGTTTCCCAGCAGGGTTATCCAACAGGAGCCGTTGATTTTAACGCTCAGTTGACCAGCATTATTGGACTGGATCCTGACGCTATTTTTGCACCAAACTATTATCAGGACAACGGTAAGATTTTGACGCAGGCTCGTCAGCTTGGCTGCAAAAAGCCTTTTATGGGCGCAGACGGCTGGGCAGGCATCATTGGTGGCGAACAGGACTATGCTTCTGCGGCTGACCTTGAAGGCTGCTTCTATTGCTCTGCATTTGTTGCTTCAAATCCAGATAAAAAAGTTCAGCATTTTGTTAAGGCTTACACCGAAGAATACGGTGAGGCACCAACTAACTTCTGTTCTTTGGGTTACGATGCTGCGATGATTCTTTGTTCTGCTCTTAAGACTGTCGAGAAACGCGATTATACCTACAACTCTAATGAGTATAGGCAAGCCATTATTGATGCGATTGCGTCTGGTGTGGTTGAGGGTGTTACCGGAACCCTTTCTTATCAGGGAACGGGCGACCCCGTGAAGTCTACCTTGATCATTACCTTTAAAGATGGCAAAGAGTCCATCTATGACACGATTGACCCTTCATAGAAAAGAGAACCTCAGATGTTTTTGACTCAGGTGCTCAATGGACTTCAATTGGGCAGTATTTACGCACTGGTGGCGCTTGGTTACACAATGGTATACGGCATCATCTTGCTTCTTAACTTTGCACATGGTGACATCATCATGTTTGGCTCATACGTTGCTTGGATTGCGCTTGTTCAGTTAGGACTCAATCCTGCAATTGCCGTTCTTCTCGCCATTTTTGGCTGCGTTTTGCTGGGCGTTCTTATTGATAAGGTTGCCTATGCACCACTCAGAGAAGCTCCAAGGCTTTCTATTCTGATTACCGCAATTGGTGTTTCTTACCTGCTTGAGAATGGCGTTCAGCTGCTTCTTGGTGCTGACGCTAAGGTTGTTCCAAGCATCATTGACCTGGGAACTGTTCAGGTATTTGGCTCAACGCTTTCTGGCACCGCACTTTTGACTGTTGCCGTTACTATTGTGGCAACCGTTGTTCTGACCCTTTTGGTTCAGAAGACTCGTCTTGGTAAGGCAATGCGTGCAGTTTCTGAGGATATGGGCGCTGCTCGTCTGATGGGCGTCAACGTCAATAGCACTATTAGCTTTACCTTTGCAGTTGGTTCCGCTCTGGCAGGTATTGCAGCTATTCTGTACTCCATGGCATACCAGCAGGCTTCCCCAACTATGGGCGTTATGCTGGGCACCAAGGCATTTGTAGCAGCTGTTCTTGGTGGAATTGGTTCTATTCCGGGTGCAGTTATTGGCGGCCTCATTGTTGGCTTCTCTGAGGTCTTTGTTGCTGCCTTTGGTCTGTCTGTCTGGCAGGATGCCGTAGTCTTCTTGCTCTTGATTCTTGTTCTTATTGTTAAACCAACTGGTCTGCTTGGCCGACCAGTTACCGAGAAAGTGTAAGGAGGCTCACATGACTAAAATGTATCCACGCGATAACGATAAAAATCCGGTTATTGTTACGGGATTTGGTGGAAAAGATGGCCAGCGTCGTGAGCTTACTATGCCTGCTCGCTATGCCATCAATGCAATTCTTGTTGCGCTCTTTGTCTTTGGTGGAAACTTACTGGTAGGAGAGGGTCTTATTTCTCGCTATCAGACCGTTGTTTTTGAGCAAATTGGCGTGTATGTTCTGATGACCGTTTCTCTGAACATTGTTACTGGTTATCTGGGACAGCTTCCTTTGGGCCACGCTGGCTTTATGTCCATTGGTGGTTATGCCTGCGCAATCTTTATCATTCGCATGATGCCACTTTTTGGTCTGGATGCTCAGTCCATGGCTTCCGGCTCTACGCCAGCAGTTATTCTTTTTGTTGTGGGCCTTTTGTTTGGCGGCATTTGTGCCGCTCTGATGGGTGTGATTATTGGTATTCCAGCACTTCGTCTTCGCGGTGATTACCTGGCTATCATTACTCTGGGCTTTGCAGAGATTATCCGCGTTGTCCTGGTAAACATTGACTCTGCTCTTGGCTTCAAGCTTACTGGTGGCGCATCAGGCCTCACGGGTATTCCTGCTTATACAGGCTACCTGAACACAGCAATTGTTGTTTCGCTTGCCATCTTTGCTATTCATACTCTTATGAAGTCTAGACATGGACGTGCTATTCTCGCCATCCGCGATAATGAGATTGCAGCAGAGGCATCAGGCGTTAACACTACGTACTATAAGACTTTGGCCTTTGTCTTCTCTGCATTTCTTGCAGGTATTGCGGGCGGCCTTTACGCGGGCTGCATCGGCGTTATGGCGCCTGCCAAGTTTGGCTTCATGAAGTCTGTTGAGATCCTTGTTATGGTTGTTTTGGGCGGTATGGGTTCTATGTTTGGTTCCGTTGTGGCCGCAACAGTCCTGACGGTGCTCCCAGAGGCTCTACGTGCCTTTGCTGACTACCGTATGGTTGCTTACGCAATTGTCTTGATTCTGGTCATGATCTTCAGACCTGAGGGTCTGTTTGGCTCGTATGACTTCTCGTTGTCCCGCATTATTGAGCGCATCATGAACAAGGATTTCCCTTGGAACAAAGATGACTCGGATGAACAGGCGGGTGTACAGGTCAACGCGCAGGCGGGTGTACAGGCAGATACGCAGGCAGACGTGCAGGCAAAAGCCTCAGCTGATTTGAAGGAGGCGTAAGAGCGATGGCAACTAAAAACACTACAAAACTTATCAGGCAAGAGTCTCCTAACCTCATTCCTGAGCGAGACCTTGGTGCAATTCCAGTTCTTCAGGCTGAGCACCTGGGCATTGACTTTGGTGGCTTGACTGCTGTTAATGACTTCAACATCGCTCTTGGTCCTACCGAGATTTCTGGCATCATTGGTCCTAACGGTGCAGGTAAAACAACTGTTTTTAACTTGCTTACCTGTGTCTATAAGCCAACCCGTGGTACCGTTATGATTGACGGATACGACCTTGCTGGTAAAAGCGTTGTCGAGGCAAACCACATGGGCATTGCTCGAACCTTCCAGAATATTCGCCTGTTCAACAACATGACGGTTCTCGAAAACATCCAGGTTGGTCAGGGTAGCCATATGACGTCCCACTTCTTCGAGGACGTCTTCCGCCTTCCGGCTCATTGGAAGCAGGAAAAAGAGAGTGCCGACAACGCTCGTGAGCTGCTGCGCATTTTTGGCATGGAGAATCTTGCAAATACCCTTGCAGGTAACCTGCCTTATGGTGCTCAGCGTAAGCTTGAGATTCTTCGCGCTCTAGCAACACAGCCTAAGATTTTACTGCTTGACGAGCCAGCTGCAGGTATGAACCCAGCAGAGACCGACGAGCTTATGGAGAATGTCCTTAAGATTCGTGATGACTTCAAGATCGCTGTTCTTCTCATCGAGCACGACATGAAGTTTGTTATGGGTATCTGCGAGGGTTTGGCCGTTCTTGACCACGGCAACATCATTGCAAAGGGAACACCAGAAGAGGTTCAGAATAATTCTCGCGTTATCGAGGCATATCTTGGAAAGCAGGAGGTGCGCTAATGACCGCTGAAACTACAAACACCCAGGCAGCCGGCGCTGGAAAAACCCTGCTATCCGTCAAGGATCTTAATGTTTCTTATGGCGCAATCCATGCAGTTCAGGACATCTCTTTTGATATTAATGAGGGCGAGATTGTCACCCTTATTGGCGCTAACGGTGCCGGTAAATCAACTACACTGAACACTATTGCTGGTCTGGTAAGACCTGATTTTGGCACCATCACCCTTGGCGAGAAAAACCTTGTAGGCCAGCGCGCTCATAAGATTGTTGAGGCTGGTCTGGCACTGTGTCCTGAGGGCCGCCGTGTATTTTCTCGTATGAGTGTTGCTGAAAACCTTGAAATGGGTGGCTATACGCAGCCTGATTCTGAGAACGCCAAGACCGTCAAGATAGTCTACGAGCATTTCCCACGTCTTCGCGAGCGCAAGAATCAGCTGGCAGGAACGCTGTCTGGTGGCGAGCAGCAGATGCTTGCCATGGGACGTGCTCTGATGAGCAGGCCAAAGCTTTTGATGCTCGACGAGCCTTCCATGGGTCTGGCGCCTCTTCTGATTGAGGAGATCTTCCAGATTATTCGCCAGCTTGGCGATGCAGGAACCACCATTTTGCTGGTTGAGCAGAACGCTAACATGGCACTTAAGGTTGCCGATCGCGCATACGTTCTCGAGCTTGGTAAGGTTGCCAAGCAGGGAACTGGCCAGGAGCTTCTCCACGACGATGACGTACGCAAGGCTTACCTCGGCGCATAAACGCTGCTTACGGCAAACGTGCTTTGACGTCAACGTACCTTAAACGTTAGCCCGGCTCCCACACAACGTAGGAGCCGGGTTTTGTTGTCATGTCTGAACAGTTTGCCTGAAAAGTGCACCATATCTGAGCTATTTGCCGGTTTTCTCGCCATGTCTGAGTAAATTTACTCAGACTTGATGTAGTTTTCAGGCTCACAAAATTTGGATCGGCGCAGCCTATTTTCACGCGCCTGATTTCATCAATGAATCTGTAACTTTTGCCTAAATACGTAAAAGAAACTGTGGATTTGCCTGATTTCATCAAAGAATCTGTGCCTCAAATACAGATTCTTTGCACTTTTCAGGCGCGCAATGTTGGAAAGGCGCACCTGGCGAGAAGAACGGACGGGATTGGCACTCCTAGCGAGAAACCCGTGTTGTCGCAGGTGTGCTTGTTGGTATACACATTAACCGCACGCAGTTGTCATGTTAGATTTCGTCGAAAGTGTTGTGGTGTTGCTGACCGTCGTCCAAGGTAAGGACGGTACCCAGAAGTGCTGGCTCAAGAATCTGAATCCAAAGATCGCCTCTGACCTGCTTTGCATTCTCGGCAACAGCGCGAGCTGTAACAGGGGAGTCGCAGATTGCAACCATGGTGGAACCTGAGCCCGAGATAACAAAGGCGCAAGCACGAGCAAGCTTAGCTACCTGCTTAAGCTCCTCGTAATCAGGAATGAGCTCCTTGCGATACGGTTCGTGGATCTTATCGTTGCATGCTGCTGCCAACAGTCCGCCGTTTCCTGTTTCAAGTGCGTGAGTGACAGCAACGGTGCGTCCCATCTGGTAAACGGCGGTCTGAAGAGAAATATTCTGCGGAACAACTTTACGCGCTTCCTCGGTATTGATAGAGTACGGCGGTGCAATTGCAACAAAAGAGAGACCGCGTGCTACGAGCCTTCGAGTACAAACGGTATGCCCGCCCTCAACAAATGACGAGGTCAGGCCACCATAAATTGCAGGAGCAACATTATCGGGATGGCCCTCAAAATGGCACGCAAAGTCGAGCGCACGCTCAGGATCCCAGCCGCCATGAGACTCAGTCATCGCGGCTGCAATACCAGCAATTACGCAGGTAGAACTTGAGCCAAGTCCACCAGAAAGCGGAATAGGCGAGTCGATAGTGATGTGCTTGGGAGTAGGCTCTTCGCCCAGCTTTTCACAGGCTCGAACATAGGACGTCCAGACAAGGTTGTCGTCGTTTCTGAACTGCTCGGGACAGCCGTCAATGATGAGCGTAGGAGATTCCCTAAACGTAATTTTTGCGCGCAGGTTAAACGCAAGACCCAGCGTATCGTAGCCGACGCCGATGTTTGCAGAGGTAGCAGGTACAGAAACGGTCAAGATGGTGTTGTCGAGCATGTAGAACCTGCTTTCTCAGAGTCTAACAAGCAAAAATACGCCCGCATGCTTCGGAAACGTATGAAGCAAGCTGTTCCTTCTCGCGAACGTCAGTATGAATGATAACGTTATCATTCAGCGATGAAAGCTGGATTGGCGGATTAGTGTCCGTGATTTCGGCGAGCGTATGCATGCACGCAAAGTCATCCAGGCCAGCGGTCGAGTGGTCCAGCGCGGCAAGCACGTCGGACGAGAACTTATACGGGCTAGCAGTAGACAGACAAACGCGCGCGTCGTTTGCCTGGCGAGAAACCCTGTCAAGAACGTGCTTTGCGACGGCTGTGTGAGGGTCAATCAGCACACGACAATTCTCCCAGGTAGAACGGATAGTCTCACGCGTCTGGTCGTCGGTGGCAAAGCCAGCATCAAAGGTTTCGCGGATGGTGTCCATCACCTGAGCAGGAACCGTGTAGATACCCTTGGTTACCAGCTGGTTCATCAGATAGCTGACAAGCTCGGAGTCTTTGCCGGACGCAAGATAGAGGAGTCGTTCAAGGTTTGATGAAACCAGAATGTCCATTGATGGAGAGATGGTCTTTTCAAATGCACGTCTACGATCGTAGACGCCTGTTTCCAAGAAATCAGTCAGCACCTTATTGCTGTTAGAAGCCACAATGAGGCGATCAACAGGAAGTCCCATTTCTTTTGCAAAGTAACCTGCGAGGACGTCGCCAAAGTTGCCAGTTGGCACGCAGAAAGTAACTTTTTGACCCTGGGTGATGGCACCCTTGGCAACAAGCTGGGCATATGCGTCAAAGTAGTAGGTTACCTGTGGGGCCAAACGACCAATATTGATGGAGTTCGCGCTGGAAAGTACTGTGCCTTTACCGGCCAACTCACGTGCCAAATCTTTGTTAGCAAAGATTGCTTTAGCAGCGTTTTGAGCGTCGTCAAAGTTGCCTTTAACGGCGCAAACAGCTACGTTAGAGCCTTTTTGAGTCACCATCTGCAGGCGTTGAATATCAGAAACCTTGCCTTCTGGATAAAAGACAGTGATGCCCATACCAGGCACATCCTTGAAGCCCTCAAGTGCAGCTTTGCCAGTATCTCCGGAGGTAGCGGTCACAATCATGATGTTCTTGCCGGCGGTGGCAGTCATGCCCGCAGTACCCTCAGCGTCGACAGCACCAGCTACGTCCGCGTCCTCGCGAGCAACACTCATCAAACGAGGGAGCATCTGAAGCGCAACGTCTTTGAAAGCCGACGTTGGACCATGGAAGAGCTCAAGCAGCCAGTCTTCTCCGATAGCAGAAACAGGCGTGATAGCCTGGGTGTCCCACTGAGAGCCATACGTGCCCTCAATACAGCGAGTCAGCTCTTCAGCAGAGTAGTCGTCCAGCAGAGCAGAAAGCACATCGAAAGCAGTAGCCTTAAAGCCCTGAGTACAAACCTTTGCAAGATCGAGGGGTTTCTCGCCAATTGAATCTTGGATATAAAGGCCGCCGTCAGGGGCAATTCCCTGCAAAATGGCTTGTTTAGCTAAAACGGTATGGTCAGAGCTTCTTGTGCTGTGATATGCGACGGCCATGAAACCACCAATCTTTAGAATGTGTCGCGTGTTGTGCGTCTCGCGCGTTGTACACGCGCAAATTTCGCGTCTCGCGTGTTGCGTTTCTATTATTTTAACAGTGAGAAGTAAATGTCGCTTGTAACATAGAATTGTTCATAGCATTATGAAGACGAGAAAAACTGACGATTAGATTCTGTCTAGGTTTTTGGTAGTTTTTGTCTATGAGATTGTTATCAGTGCAGTCACCTTTGCGTGCGGTTGTCCTTGCTCTGCAATTAGCCTTGCAGACAATCGGTTTTCTCGCAAAATGACTGCTAGATTTGGAGTTATATGCAAAACGTTGCCCTACTTGGATTTGGAACGGTTGGTGCTTCAGTTGCGCGCATTCTTGATGAGCGCGTTTCTGACGTTAACCTGATGTCCATCTTGGTTAGAGCTGGTAAAGAGCACGTTGACCCTCGGGCAACATCTGATTTTGATGCGCTCTTGTCTGACCCTGCGCTCGATACAGTTGTTGAGTGCATGGGTGGCCTCACGCCAGCCTATGAGTACATCAAAGCTGCGCTGACTGCTAAGAAAAATGTAGTCACTTCAAATAAAGCCGTGGTATCTGCTCATTTTGAGGAGTTTATGACACTTGCCGCTGAAGCGGGCGTCAACTTTAAGATCGAGGCATGCGTGTGCGGTGGTATTCCTTGGATAGCAGGAATTCAGAAAGTTCGTCGTATTGACGAGATTTCTGCGTTCTGGGGAATCATGAATGGAACCACCAACTACATTGTCTATTCCATGCTCAAAGACGGAACGGACTTTGCTGAGGTTCTGAGCAAGGCTCAGGAGCTGGGTTACGCCGAGCGAGACCCGTCAAGCGATATCGACGGCATTGATGTTCGCTCTAAGACTATGATTTCTGCATCTATCGCCTTCGACGTAATCTGCACAGACCAGATTCCTATGTCTGGTATCAGAAACTTAACTAAGCGCGATCTTGCCATGTTTGGCAGTCACGATATGACAATCAAGCTCTTTGGTCGTGGTGTTTCTGACGGTTCATCGTATGCGGTAGCTGTTGAGCCAGTTGCGGTTTCGCTCTCAACCATAGAGGCTCACGTTCCAACTAACTTTAACGTTGCAACTGCTGTGGGAAATACCATTGGCGAGCTCAAGTTTTACGGTCAGGGTGCCGGTGGCGACCCAACGGCAAACGCCGTCGTGCAGGATATTATTGACTGTGCCACGGTTCCTGCTGGGGGTCAGCAGACCTTCTCGGCAGGTCTTTCGTATAATCCTGAGTTGCTTGTTTCCGACTATGTGTTTAGGACGCAGGCCGATATTCCAGGCGGTACGTTCTGGGAGCCGGGTGCTCAGTTGGTTAAAAATCTAAGTGCCGAGAAGGCCTGTGATCTTCTTACCAGCGCACTTTCGCAAGACCCTACAACCTTTATGGCTGCACTTGAAAAGAGGAATTAGAAATGATCAAAATTGCAAAATTTGGCGGCTCAAGTGTTGCTTCTGCAGAGCAGTTCAAAAAAGTTAAAGCTATTGTTGAGGCTGACCCTGATAGACGCTTTATTGTCTCGTCTGCAGCGGGAAAGCGCCATTCAACTGACAACAAGATTACGGATCTTTTGCTGCTGGTAAATGCCCATATTGAGTATCACGTTGACTGCACCTCTTTACTTGCAGACATCGAGGCTCGCTTTGTGGAGATTGCTGATGAATTGGGAGTTGCATGGCCAGTCGCCGAGGAGTTTGAGAAGTTTGCTACAAACATCAAGTCCTTCTCGCCAGAGTATGTAGTAAGTAGGGGCGAGTGGTTTACCTGCCAGATTCTTGCTGAGTATCTTGGTCTGCCCTTTGTTGATGCTGCTGACGTTATGCTGTTCCATCATGATGGCACCATTGATATGGAGCGCACTGCTTCTAGGCTTAAAGAGGTTGTTGCTCGCAGCGGCTCGTTTGTGCTGCCTGGCTTCTACGGTGCTACCGTTGACGGTGCAATTAAGTTGTTCCAGCGCGGTGGTGGCGATATTACCGGTGCAATTGTTGCTCGCTGCCTAGACGCTGACTTGTATGAGAACTGGACTGACGTGTCTGGCTTCCTTTCTGCGGATCCTCGCATTGTTCAGAATCCACGTGCTATTGGTCGCATTACCTTTGATGAGATGCGCGAGCTTTCTTATATGGGTGCTTCTGTTCTTCAGGAAGAGGCAATTTTCCCTGTTCGCGAGGCAAACATTCCAATTCAGATTAAGAATACCAACCGTCCAGAAGATGCGGGCACGGTTATTCGTGAGACCGCAGATGGCGATACAAACGAGCACTTGATTACAGGTATTGCAGGCAAGAAAGACTTCTTGGCTATTCACGTTAAGAAGGCTCACATGTCCAACGAGGTTGGCGTCATCAGCCGCGCACTCAATATTGTTGAGCGTTACGGCGTCTCTGTTGAACACATCCCAACAGGCGTTGATTCGTTTGGTATTGTGGTAAATGCCTCCGACGTAAAGGATACGGTTTATTCCATCATCAGCGATATTCGTCGCGAGATTGAGCCTGATGACATTACGATGGTAGACCGCTTAGCTCTTGTTTCTGTTGTTGGTCGTAATATGTCTAGGCGTTCCGGCACCTCTGGTAAGATTTTTGGCGCGCTGGGCAATGCGGGCGTCAACATTCGCATGATTACACAGAGCTCGGAAGAGATTAGTATTATTGTGGGCGTCGATAATGCCGACTTTGATCGCACAATTGGCGTCATTTATAACGGATTTGTTCGTGACGAAATGGTTTCGAGGTAACTATGACTTTTGATCCAAACGGTAAGGTCGTTGCAATTCTTGGTGCTACCGGCGTTGTTGGTGCCCAGATGATGCAGTGCCTTGAAGAGCGTAATTTTCCTATCAAGGAGCTGGTGCTTCTGGCATCCGCTCGAAGCGCTGGTAAAACTATCGAATTTGCTGGCCAGCAGATTGTAATTCGCGAAGCAACACCAGAGGCTTTTGAGGGTGTAGATATTGTCCTTGGCGCAGCTGGCGACGAGCAGGCAAGAGAGCTGCTCCCTGAAGCAGTTAAGCGTGGATGCGTCTGCGTTGACAACTCCCATGCATTCAGAATGGACCCAAACGTTCCGCTGGTAATCCCAGAGATTAATGCCGAGGATATCAAGAACCATAACGGCATCATCTCTAATCCAAACTGTGCAACCATTATTGGCTTGGTACCTCTGTATCCTCTGCATAAGGCGGCAGGCGCAAAGCGTATTATTGCATCAACCTACCAGGCTGCATCAGGCGCTGGCCTTCCTGGTCTTACGAGCTTGAAGAATCAGATGGCTGACGTTGTTGCAGGTAGGGAAGTAACCGAGACCGCTCCTTTTGCATACCAGCTGGCAGTTAATCTGATTCCACAGATTGGCGGCTTTGACGAGGTTGGCTACACCTCTGAGGAAATGAAGATGCAAAACGAGGGTCGCAAAATCATGCACCTTCCTGAGCTGCGCGTTAACTGCACCTGTGTTCGCGTCCCAACAATGCGCTCACACTCTGAGTCCATCACTGTTGAGCTTGAGCGTCCTTTGAGTCCAGATGAGGCTCGCGCAATTCTTGAGGATGCTCCAGGAATCAAGGTCGTGGACAACCCAGCAGAGCTTCAGTACCCAATGCCTCTTGATACTTCTGACCAGGACCTTATCTATGTTGGTCGTATTCGCGAGGATCTTTCCGCTGATAAAGATACCAATGCGCTGACATTCTTCTGCTGCGGAGACCAGATTAGGAAGGGCGCCGCAACAAACGCTGTTCAGATTGCAGAGTACCTGCTGTAATATCTGGCGTGCAGCCACGCTCGCATCATTTTCGTTGACCAAGTACCCGTTCGATTCTATTTCGTGGAATCGAACGGGTATTTTTGTGCGTCCGAGTGAAATTTTTCAGCGGTAGAGTGCCATTCGGCGACAAAGTGGTAAAAAATGCGTTTAGTTGGAATATCCAGAAATGCTTAGGTTTTATGCAAGCCATCTACCAGCAATTTTACGTGGACAAAATTACGGAAATTATCACAAAATTTCTGAACTGGGAAAACGTAAGTGCCAAAACTCCGAAGTCCAAAAATAAACTCCAACTAAACGGATTTTTTACCCAAAACAGCACCTCTAATTTGATACATCAATTTCTTGATTAGTTTTCCTGCATATTGGCAAGCGTTTATGCAAAAATCGCCTATCTAAATAGTTAAAACTTTTATTCGAACGGGTATTCTACTTTTACAGCAGCCATACAGTTTGGGGGCAAAATGGAGGCACTTGCGATGTTAGCCTAACAAAAAAGGTAGACGGCAAGCCATCTACCTTGGGTTTTTGGTGCCTCCTGCGCGATTCGAACGCGCGACCTGCGGTTTAGAAGACCGACGCTCTATCCAGCTGAGCTAAGGAGACATATAGCGTTGTTCATTATAGCAATAAGGATTGCAAATACGTCGTGCCATCAAAGATTTTCTTATCAGAAGAATGCCAAAGGAAAAGAAAAGTAGCTACACTAAAAGCAGCTACACTGATTACAGGCTTACGTGAATGGAGACACTATGTCTTACGATTTTGAATCACGCGTTGATCGCGCTGGTACTGGTTCTAGAAAATGGAACGTCATGTATGACGTTAATCCTGATGTAGCTCCTGGTATTCCACCTTTTTCTGTTGCTGATATGGAGTATCACACAGCCCCAGAGATTGTCGAGGGCCTCAAGGAATATATCAATGACGCAATCCTTGGCTATTCCATGCCAACCAATCAGATGAAGCAGGCTGTGTGCAAGTGGATGAAGACCCGCCACAACTGGGATGCAAAACCAGAGTGGCTGCTCAACTCTTCAGGCGTGGTGCCTGCGCTCTTTGCTTCTGTTGCCGAGTTCACCCAGCCAGACGAGGGTGTCATCCTGTTTACTCCTGTCTATCATCCGTTCTACATGGCAGTTGAGGAGAATAACCGTGCGCTGGTAGAGTGCCCGCTTATCCTGTCAGAGGGTCCTCACTACGACATTGACTTTGACCTGCTTGAGAAACTTGCCGCCGAGCCAAAGAATACCATGGTTATCCTGTGTTCACCCCACAATCCAAGCGGTCGCGTGTGGACCAAAGAAGAGCTCACGCGCATCGCAGAGATTGTGGTTAAGCACAACCTCATCGTGGTCGCTGACGAGATTCACCACGACCTCATCATGCCAGGCTCTACGCATACCGTCTTTGAAACAATTTCCGATGAAGTTGCAGCGCGTACCATTACCTGCACAAGCGCTTCAAAGAGCTTCAACCTGGCTGGAACACAGTTCAGCAACATCATCGTGAGCAACCCAGAACTGCGTAGCCGCCTCGAGAAGCGCCTGCAGGCCCGAGAGACCACCTCATGCAATCCAATCAGCTTCAAGGCCTGTGAGCTGGCTTATAGCAAGGGTGGGGCATGGCTGGACGCATGCATCAAGGCTGTTGACGATAACCAGAAGTTGGTCCTGGACTTCTTTGCCACCAAACATCCTCGCGTGAAACTCGCACCAATTACGGGAACCTATCTTCAGTGGCTTGATTTCAGAGATCTTGGCCTTACTCCAGAAGAGCTCGACCACCTGTTGCAGTTTGAGGCCCAGATTTTCTTCACCGACGGCGTCTTCTTTGGCGAGGCTGCCCAGGGCTTCAAGCGTTGGAATTTGGCAGCCCCTCGCGTCGAGATTGAAGAAGCGCTGGATCGCCTGGATACAGCACTTACGGCTCACGGATTTTAAGTGCAGGCCACGTTAGGTCTAATTTCACAGGATTCGCTGACTGGTCACATATACCTCGTACGCCTTCCATAGAACGCATACTTTCACCTGCGGAGAAGCTCGTTCTTCTCCGCATTTTGTTTGGCGAGAAACCCGTTGCACCGGCAGATTTCTAAGAAAATCAAAAAAGAGTTTGAAAAATCTGCGTTTCTCGCTTGCATCTTTTTCTGATTCTGTAATAATGATTTAGCTGCGTTTCATGAGGTGGCCAAATGGTGGGAGTAGCTCAGTTGGCAGAGCGACGGACTGTGGCTCCGTAGGTCGAGGGTTCGAGCCCCTTTTCCCACCCCATTCGAAACGTTAATTGGATCGTTAGCTCAGCTGGTAGAGCAGGGGACTCTTAATCCCAAGGTCCAGGGTTCGAACCCCTGACGATCCACCATTTGAATTTCAAACCCCGGCATGCGTCGGGGTTTTTATTTTTTTGTAAGTCGCTAGTTTCTAATTGTTTGTTGCGACTGATTGCGTCATACTAAAGTCTCCATGATTTTATTGTAGTTCGGAGGACTCGCCGTGATTTACACAATGACGCTTAATCCCGCGCTTGACTATGTCATGCATCCAAACACATTGGACATGGGCTTTACCAACCGCTCTTCATCAGAAGAGTTGCACTGCGGTGGTAATGGTATTAACGTCTCCACGCTCTTAAATGAGCTTGATAAGGTCACCGTTGCTATGGGCATTGTCGGTGGCTTTACTGGTGAATACCTGCTGAGTGATCTTCAGCGTCAGGGCATTCCAAGTAACTTCGTCAAGCTGGATTCAGGCTTTACCCGCATTAATGTCAAGCTTAACGGCATTGTTATGACCATGGTCAATGGCAATGGCCCACGCATTCCAGAGAAAAAGGTTGATGAGCTGCTGGAGCGCATGGATGTTGTTGGCGCAGGTGACACCCTGGTTCTTACCGGTTCTATTCCAAGCTCGCTTCCAGAGGATATCTACACTCGTCTTATGGCTCAGCTTGCTGGTCGCGGTATTCAGTTTGTTGTTGACGCTCCTGGTCAGCTGCTTATGGAGGCTATTAAGGCTCAACCATTCCTGATCAAGCCTAACAACCACGAGGTCGGCCGTATCTTTGGCGCCAACCCAGAGACTCCAGAAGAGTGCATTCCATTTGCAAAGAAGCTCCAGGACGGCGGCGCTCGCAACGTTATCGTTTCTTGCGGCGGTGCAGGTTCGCTGCTCCTGGACGAGTACGGTGCTGAGCACATTGTCCCAACTGCAAAGATTCGCCTTGTTAACGCAACTGGCGCTGGTGACTCCATGGTTGCAGGCTTTTTGGCAAAGACTACCGCTGGCTACGATTACGACACTGCGCTTATCTACGCTTCTGCTTGCGGTACGGCAACTGCAGCAAGCCGAGGAATCGCAAAGCGCGCAACCATCGATCGTGTTGTCACTGCTCTCTACAAGAAGATGGGCCGAGAAATGCCTGCTTCTATCGCAGAAGAGATTCAGCTTGCTCGCAAGAAAGAGGAGAGCCGCGAGGGTAAGTCTTCTTGGCTTGCAGATTCTGAGTAGTAATCGCAGCTAGAACACGTAGTTCTTTTGGCGAGAAACCCTCAGATGGTGCACTCTTATCGCGTGAAGTAACCAGAGCGTCTTTACTATCGTGAACGTATAAACACTTGGCAAGAAAGATTTTCTCGCCAAGTGTTTTTAATTAAAATTTTATTTAAAGATACTCACAACGTAACAGGTCAAAAAAATGTTACTCTGTACATAGATAAGTTTGTTTCTGCGACTATTGTCCTGTGTGGATAGGCTTGCAGAACGTTATACACTGCTAAACGGACAATGATAGGAGCAAGTATGTTTGAGGGAGTCAATGCGTCAAACGGAATCGGAATCGGTACTGCTCAGGTTGCCGTAGATCCAGATCTTACTTTTACTCCACACACTGTTGAAGACACTGCTGCAGAGAAGGCTCGTTACGCAGAGGCTGTAACTAAGTTCATCGCACAGACAAATGCGCAGATTGAGCGCATGACCAAGACGGTGGGCGAGGAAGCTGCTGCTATTATGGGTGCTCACATTGAGTTTGCAGAGGATGAGGGCATCAAAGAGGCTGTTAACGGTGCAATTGACGGTGGCACCTGCGTTGAGCAGGCTGTAAGTGACGCATACGACATGTACTACAACATGTTCCTGGGCATGGAGGATGAGCTCTTCCGTGAGCGCGCTGCAGACGTTGCTGACGTAAAGACCGGTCTTCTCGCTGACCTTCTTGGTAAAGAGGTTGTTGACCTCTCCACACTTCCAGAGAACTCCGTCATTGTCTGCCATGAGCTGACTCCTTCTATGACCGCAGACATCGATAAGGACCACGTTGCAGGTATTGTTACCGAGACTGGTGGTCGTACTTCTCACTCCGCAATCATTGCTCGTGCTCTTGAGATTCCTGCAGTTCTTTCTGTTCCTAACATCACTTCTGAGGTTGCAACTGGCAACGCTATTGTTGTCGACGGCGCCAACGGCAAGGTTGTTGTTAATCCTTCTGAGACTGAGCTTGCTGAGTACAAGGCTCAGGCTGAGGCTTATGCTGCAGAGAAGGCCGCTCTTGAGGCTTATCGTGGCAAGGAGACCGTAACTGCTGACGGCATCAAGGTTCTGCTTGTTGCTAATATCGGCAACCCAGATGACGCTAACGGCGCAGTTGACGCTGACGCTGAAGGCATTGGTCTGTTCCGCTCCGAGTTCCTGTTTATGGACGCAAAGGAGCTTCCAAGTGAGGAAGAGCAGTTTGCTGCTTATCAGAAGGTTGCTCTGCGCTTAAAGGATAAGCCTGTTATCATCCGTACCCTTGATGTCGGCGGTGATAAGGAGATTCCTTACCTCAACATGAAGGCTGAGGAGAACCCATTCATGGGCTTCCGCGCTATCCGTTACTGCCTCAACAATGCTGAGCAGTACAAGGTCCAGGTCCGTGCCCTTCTCCGCGCATCTGCATTTGGCGACATCAAGATTATGCTTCCTCTTGTTACCACTGTTGACGAGGTTCGCCAGGCAAAGGCTCTTGTTGAGGAGTGCAAGCGTGAGCTTGACGCTGAGGGCGTAGCTTACAACAAGGACATTGAGGTCGGCACCATGATTGAGACCCCATCTGCATCTCTGATTGCAGATAAGCTGGCTCGTGAGTGCGACTTCTTCTCCATTGGTACCAACGACCTCATCGGTTACACCATGTGCGCTGACCGCGGCAATGATCGCGTTGCCTACCTCTACGAGGTTTACCAGCCATCCGTTCTCCGTTCTCTCAAGTTCCTCATCGGCGAGGGCAACAAGGAGAAGATCATGGTTGGTATGTGCGGCGAGGCAGCTGCAGATCCACTGCTCATCCCAGTCCTTCTTTCCTTCGGTCTGGACGAGTTCTCCGTCTCTGCACCATCTGTCCTGCGTACCCGCAAGACTATTGCTGCTTGGACAAAGGCTGAGGCAGATGAGCTTACTGCTCGCGTTATGGAGCTTGATACCGCAGCTGAGGTTAAGGCTCTGCTTGAGCGTGAAGCTCGCTAAGTTCTAGTCGTAAAGTCTTAGCTTACACGATACAAATTCAGGGGCATCTGCGCTGGCAGGTGCCCCTGTTTCTTTAATGCTAAACCTTTTGGCGAGAAGACCGATCTTCTCGCAATGCGCAACCAGCAAAGCCCGAGCCTCGAAGCGCGACCTACGGCGCGCGAGTTGCTCCGCACGCTAGGGAACAATCACGGAAAGCGCAGCGGGAATAACCTCAATGACAAACTGTTCTGCAAAGGGGAGCTCCTCGCCATCTACCTGAATTGGGACAGGCTTGTGGAAAGTTACCACTGCTTGCTTGAGGTGACGCTCCTCAATGATGCGGGAGTTGACGTGTTTACCAGCCCTTGCCAGGCCAAACAGAGCCAGCAGGTGAGGAATGATAGGCACTTTAGTGTTGTAGCAGACGGTAAGAAGGCCATCGTCAGGCTGCGCATGCGGACAGACCTTAAAGCCGCCGCCATACGTAGGGCCAATCTGGAAGGCCATGATAAGCGCTTGAAGATCAATGTCCTTCTCGCCATCAAACGAGACGGTGCAAGGGTAACCCTTGCTACCTGCAGCCATAAACTTGAGACCTGAGGTTAAGAAGAGCGCCTCGCCCTCGGTAGAGGAGTTGTTCGCGCGACGCTTTGTGGTGTCGGCCGCAATAGCTGCATCAAGTCCAAACGACATGGTCTCCATGAAGTAGACGTCGTTGATGCGACCAATCTCTAGCTGTTTGACTTTTCCGCGGACCAGCTGTGCAAACGCACCTTCGGGGTCGTTAATTTTCATGCCCAGGGTGCGTGCATAGTCGTTTCCCGAGCCCATAGGGATAATGCCAAGCGCTGGACGCACCTCTGGCGATAAGGTCATGAGGCCGTTGACCACCTCGTGGATGACGCCATCTCCGCCAAGTGCGACAACCGTGTCAAAGTCCGCAGCTTCTGCGGCCATGACACGCGCGTCTCCCATAGCTGTGGTGAGCTTGAGTTCGTATCCGTCGGTTGCAGCAGAATAGCTGGTTAAAAAGTGGCGAGCAAACTCTGCGCCAGCGGCTCCTTTACCGCTATGAGCAGCAGGATTAGCTATGATAAGCGTGCGTCCAAGAGGGGATTGAGACATTTTGCACCATTTCTACAAGCGCTGCTGTTGAGCGCGCTGTTACTAAATAGTCTTGTCACCACATATCAAAATAAAATAGTGGAGAAAACAGTTCAACAACGTTTCAAGTTTAAACGGCTTTGTCTGTCTGTGCTAGGATAAACCATACAGAAATCGGTAGAAAAGGATAGCGCGTGAGCGAGTCTTCAACACAAACTAATAATGCGCAGGACACAAGCGTAGTTTCTGCAAATACTAATAGTGCAAGTGCAAGTCTTGTTGCTGTTTCTGCTCGAGATGCATGGTATCCAACACATCAGCGTGACCAGTTCATTTTGCGTCAGCTGGTCAGTAAGGATTTCAAGCTCAAATATCGCCGTTCCATTTTGGGCGTTGTGTGGTCAGTTTTGAACCCGCTTTTAATGATGACCGTTATGGCAGTTGTCTTTTCTACTTTTTTAGGCAACCGCGCCGAGGATGTTGTGAACTATCCTCTGTATCTTATTCTTGGTAATACAGCTTTTCAGCTGATGAACGATGCAACTACCATGGGAATGCGCTCAATTATTGATGCATCTAGCCTGCTTAAGAAGGTTCGCATCAATCGTGTTGTTTTCCCTGTTCAGAAGGTGCTTTTTGCGGTTGTAAACTATCTTTTCTCGCTCATTGCTGTTGGCATTGTTATGCTTGTCTTTCGCATTCCGCTGACAATTTATTCATTGCTCACACCTGTTGCTTTGCTGCTTCTGGCTTGTTTTTGCATTGGTCTTGCAATGCTTCTCTCGGCCCTTGCAGTCTTCTTTAGAGACGTTATCCACCTGTGGAGTGTTGTAACCACCGCCTGGATGTATGGTACACCGCTCTTTTACTCCGTTAATATCATGTCGCCTTGGATGCTTCAGATTGAACGCTTTAATCCAATGTTCCACTTTGTAACATTTATTAGAGACTGCCTTCTTTTCCAGAAGTTTCCTGCAACAAGCACCATTTTAGGCTGTCTTGTTTCTGCAGTTCTTGCCCTCGTAATTGGCTATATCGTCTTCCACAAACTAGAGAAGAAATTTATTCTGCACATTTAACCGCAGATTATCTTTTTGAAATAACCTTATAGCAGAACGTTTCTGGATGACTACGAGTTTGTGTGAAGCCAAACATAACGCCTTTTGAGTTGAATGAATGGCTTTCCACCACTGCAACGCAGTTAAAATCTCCAAGCTCTAAATGTTGCTGGTCTTCTTCAGTTGCCAGCTCAACACTGATTGTTCTTTTGCTCTTTAGAATTTTCATATGAAGCGTGTTTTCTAGATATGCATAAATAGACGTTGATGCATCAGCAATGGTTAGATTTCCAACGGCAGATGCTAAAAGGTAGTCGTTATCTATTTGGCGAGAAGATCCGTCGAGTTTACGGATTCGAACAATGTGGATAAGTTCTTCTCCTGCTTTAAAACCAGTTTGATGAGAAATACTGTCTGTGCAAGGAACGTGCTCAAAGACAATGACATTTGTTTCAGGTACAAGATTGTTTCTGTGGGCATATTCTTGAAAGGACTCAAGTCCTTCTAATGAGCCAATAACCTCACTTGGCTTTTTCTGCCAAATAATGCGTACGCCTCTACCGTGAATAGGCTGAAGAAAAGCTTCATCGGACAGAAGTGTGAGCGCACGTCGAACGGTGTTTCTGGAGCAGGAATATATCTTAGTAAGCTCCATCTCGGTTGGTAAATAGGACTCATACGCATATGTTCCATCTAAAATCTTATTTTTTAAATCATGATAAATCGTATTAAACCGTGCGCTTGGCATATTTTTCCTTAACGTGCTGTTGAAGGTTGGAGTTGCATGTTCAAGTTGCTCTTGATTAGATAGTAGATTTATAAAATGAAAGTTACATAAAATGATTCCTTTCATACCATTTACCGATAATTTCATACCGCTCAGAAATAAGTTGTTTAAACAACTCGCTAGTACTAGTATACTATTACTTTGTAGACGTAAGCAAAATTGTTTTGAACGTGTGTCAAAGCATGGCTTATGAAAATCATGAGAAGAGGCGTCAACCTAGCAAAGAGTTAGGAACGCTCTCTAAGGAGGAGTCTTATGTCCGGTATTAATCGTAGGCAGTTTGTCACCTTAAGTGCGTCAGCTCTTTGTTCGCTGGGTCTTGTCGCATGTGGAGGAACTAACGACAAAAAGCAGGGAGGGTCTGATTCTGCAAACGGCTCAGTTTACTTTCTAAACTTCAAGCCTGAGTCTGATCAGCAGTGGAAAGATCTTGCAGCTAAGTATACTGAGGAAACAAAGGTTCCTGTAAAGGTAGTAACCGCTGCTTCTGATACTTATGCACAGACATTCCAGTCTGAGATTAACAAGGACGCTTCTGTAGCTCCAACACTGTTCCAGACAAATGGTCCTTCCGGTCTTATTGGTGTAAAGGATTACTGCGTTGACCTTAAGGGTGCCAAGATTCTGGATGAGCTCACCAATGACGCTCTTAAGCTTCAGGAGGATGGCGTTGTCTATGGTGTTGACTATGTAGAGGAAGACTACGGCATTATCTACAACAAGAAGCTGCTTGAGAAGGCTGGCTATAAGGGTGACGACATCAAGGACTTTGCTTCACTGAAGAAGGTCGTTGAGGATATTCAGGCTCGCAAAGCAGAGCTTGGCGTTAAGGGCGCATTCACCAGCGCTGGTCTTGATTCCAGTTCTGACTGGCGCTTTACTACACACCTTGCAAATCTTCCTCTGTACTATGAGTTCAAGGATACTGGTAAGCCTGAGGCTAAGGAAATTAAGGGAACGTATCTTCCTAACTACAAGCAGATTTTTGATCTTTATATCAACAATGCTACATGCAGCCCAACAGAGCTTTCTGGCAAGACCGGTGATGATGCTGTTGCAGAGTTTGTCAATGGCGACGCTGTCTTCTACCAGAACGGTACCTGGGCATACAATGACATCAAGAAGCTTGGCGACGATGCTCTTGGTATGATTCCAATTTATATTGGCGTAAAGGGTGAAGAGAAGCAGGGTATGTGCTCTGGTGGCGAGAACTATTGGTGCGTAAGCTCCAAGGCAGATGACGCTTCACAGAAGGCAACACTTGACTTTATCTATTGGTGCGTAACTTCTGATACTGCTACCACTGCAATTGCTGAGGATATGGGCTTCACCATTCCATTCAAGAATGCAAAGGCAACAAAGAACGCTCTTGCAAACATTGCAGCTGAGTACGCAAAGAAGGGTAATGAGTCTGTGGCTTGGGACTTCATTTACATTCCTTCTCAGGAGTGGAAGAACAATCTCTCCAGTGCACTTAAGAGCTATGCAGCAGGAACAGAGGACTGGGATGCTGTTAAGTCTGCATTCGTTGATGGTTGGAAGGCTGAAAAAGAGGCTAACGCATAGTAGCCCTTCTAGTAATGTTTTGATTGGTGAGAGACGAGAAGAGAGATCTCTCTTCTCGTCTCTTGTTATTGGAGGGTATCTCTATGGCTAAGATGTTGAAGCGGTGGTGGCCATTATTTGTTCTGCCTACTGCGCTATCTTTTTTATTTGGCTTTATGATTCCGTTTGTGCAGGGATTTTATCTTTCGTTTTGTAAATTTATTACCATTAGCGATGCTAAACCGGTAGGTCTAGATAACTATGTAGCAGCTTTCTCTGACCCACAGTTTGCTAATGCTTTTTGGTATACCGCATTATTTGCATTAGTCTCAACAGTTCTTATTAATGTATTAGCGCTTGCAATTGCGCTTGCCTTAACAAGGAAGAATCTTAAGGGTACCAATTCATTTAGAACTGTCTTTTTTATGCCTAATCTTATTGGCGGCATTGTTCTGGGATACATCTGGAATATTTTAATTAACTGCGCGCTTTCTATTGTGGGCGAGCAGCTTCTTGCGCTTAATAGCACTGCTGGATTCTGGGGAATGATTCTTCTTACTCTTTGGCAGCAAGTTGGTTACATGATGATCATTTATATTGCTGGCCTGCAGTCTATCCCAAGTGATTATCTTGAAGCAGCGAGAGTTGATGGAGCAAATGCTTGGCAGACACTTTGGAAGGTAAAAATTCCAAACCTTATGTCTACCATTACTATTTGTCTTTTCTTGACGGTAACAAATGGCTTTAAATTATTTGATCAGAACCTAGCACTTACTGCAGGTGAGCCTAAGCACGCAACCGAAATGCTTGCTCTTAATATCTACAATACCTTCTACGCTCGACAGGGAGCAAAGTGGATGGGTATCGGCCAGGCGAAAGCTGTTATTTTCTGCATTCTAGTTATTTGTATTGTCATGATTCAGCTGAGAGCCACCAGGTCAAGGGAGGTGCAGCAATAATGAAGCGCGAAAAAATCATTAATAAAATTTTAGCTGTATTCTTTACCATTCTATCTCTTGCATGGATTTATCCAATGGTTATGATTTTGATGAATTCATTCAAGGAAGAAACAACTATTACCACATCCACGGCGTTTGATTTTGTTACTTCAGAGAATTCTGCGGGTTTTGCTAACTACATTGCTGCTGTAGAGAAGCAAGGCTTTTTAGCAGCCTTTGGTTATTCTCTAGTAATTACCATCACTTCCGTAGCACTGATTTTGGTTTGCTGCTCGATGTGTGCATGGTTTATTGTCCGTGTGAAAAATCGCATTAGTAACATTTTGTATTACCTATTTGTTTTCTCGATGGTAGTGCCTTTCCAGATGCTTATGTTTACTCTGTCCAATATGGCAAATACACTTGGATTTAACACTCCTTTCAATATTTGCTTCATTTACTTGGGCTTTGGTGCTGGATTAGCAGTATTTATGTTTGCTGGATTTGTTAAGACTATTCCAGTTGAGATTGAGGAAGCCGCAACTATTGATGGCTGCAATCCACTTCAAACATTCTTCCATGTTGTTTTGCCTATTATGAAGCCAACATATATTTCTGTTGGTATTCTCGAAACCATGTGGGTCTGGAATGACTATCTACTTCCATATCTTGTACTGGATAGAACCAAATACCAAACTATCCCAATTTTGATCCAGTACTTTAGAGGTGGATATGGACGTGTAGAGATGGGTCCAATGTTTGCCTGCATTATGATGGTTATTATTCCAATTGTCATTATGTATTTGCTGTGCCAGCGTTACATCATCAATGGTGTTATTTCTGGTGCTGTAAAAGGCTAAATCTTAATGTATTGCAGCAAGCTATAGGCATTTCTGAAAGGTTTTATCATGGCAGAAATCGTTTTAAAGAATATAAAAAAGATCTATCCAAATGAGAAAAAGCGTAAGTCACTCTTTGATAAGAAAACTGAGCAGAAAAAGAGTAATCTCGAGGTGACTGAAGAGGGTGTTGTTGCTGTTCAAGATTTCAATCTCACTATCAATGAGCATGAGTTTGTAGTGCTTGTTGGTCCTTCAGGTTGTGGAAAATCTACTACATTGCGTATGATTGCAGGCCTAGAAGATATTTCTGCTGGTGAGCTTTATATTGATGGAAAGCTTGTCAATGATGTTGCGCCAAAAGATCGAGACATCGCAATGGTCTTCCAAAGCTATGCGCTGTATCCAAATATGACCGTTTATGAAAACATGGCATTTACGCTTAAGCTTAAAAAGGTTGATCCAAAAGTTATTGACGAGAAGGTCCGTGCAGCTGCAGAAACACTTGGCATTACAGCATATCTTGACCGTAAGCCAAAGGCACTTTCTGGTGGTCAGCGTCAGCGCGTTGCAATTGGCCGTGCAATTGTCCGTGATCCAAAAGTTTTCTTGATGGATGAGCCGCTTTCGAATCTTGATGCAAAGTTGAGAAATCAAATGCGTACAGAGATTATTAAGCTTCGTCAGAAGGTTAATGGAACCTTTGTCTATGTTACACATGACCAAACAGAGGCAATGACCTTGGGCGACCGCATTGTCATTATGAAGGATGGCTTTGTTCAGCAAATTGGAACACCACAAGAAGTGTTTAATAGACCGGCTAATCTCTTTGTTGCTGGTTTCATTGGTATGCCTCAAATGAATTTCTTTGACGCACATCTTATTCGCGTGGACAATGAGTTCCATGTGGAGACAGATAACATGTCATTTGAAATTTCTCCTGAGATGGCTAATCTGTTAGCACAGTCTTGGGTTGCTGCGCCAGCAACAGAAGTCATTGTCGGCATTAGGCCCGAGCAAATTTATTTGACTGAGCCAAATGAAATTGGCGCTTTTAAGGGCAACCTCGAGGTAAGCGAGCTTATGGGTTCCACAGTGCACCTTCATGTTCATACCAGTGACGGCAACTTTGTTCTTATCGTTCCAGCAACTGAGTTTTCAAAACGAAACCTTAAAATTGGTGATGAGGTGTGGTTTAAATTTGAAGACAATGCCGTTCATCTCTTTGATAAGAATACACAGGATAATCTAGTTAAGTATTAAAGCTTTGTACTGGCTTATCTTGAAAAGATAAGCCAGTACTCTTTTTGTGAAAGAGGCAACTATGGGACGAGCAAGCGGAGTACTTTTGGCCGTTTCTTCTCTTCCAAATTCATATGGGATTGGCACGTTTGGCAAAGAAACCTACGATTTTATTGATTTTCTCGTCAGAACAAAACAAAGGTATTGGCAGGTTTTACCTCTTACTACCACTAGTTATGGTGACTCTCCTTATCAATCTTTTTCTGCTGCAGCGGGAAGTCCTTACTATATAGATTTAAAAGATCTTGAGAAACTTGGCTATTTAAAGTCAGATGACTTTGAAGATATTTCTTTTGGAACTAGCAATACTTGCGTTGATTATGGCACGCTTTTTGTAAATCATCGTCGTTTACTTAATCGTGCCTTTGATAGGTTTATGCAAGATATTCCTGCTGATTTTGAGAAGTTCTGTCATGATCATGCAGAATGGCTTGATCCATATGCGGAGTTCATGTCTCTAAAGGAAGAGTTTGGACATAAAGCCTACTGGGAGTGGCCAGAACTTTATCAGCACAGAAACGAGACTACTGCAAAAGAAATTAAGAAACTGCAAAAGTCAGTTTTGTATCACAAGATGACTCAGTATTTCTTCTTTACTCAATGGGCAAAAGTTAAGACTTATGCCAATAAAAGGGGAGTACTTATAATTGGCGATCTTCCCATTTATGTCTCGCGCGATTCTGTAGAGATGTGGGCACAGCCAGAACTGTTTAAGACTGATGAAACTGGACGTCCCGTTACGGTTGCGGGCACTCCTGCTGATCAATTTTCTTCCACCGGTCAATATTGGGGAAATCCCATTTATAACTGGGAGTATATGAAGAAATCGCACTATTCATGGTGGGTTTGGCGTGTACAGACAAACCTTGAGATGTTTGATGTGCTTAGAATTGATCATTTTAGAGGTTTTGAAGCCTATTGGGAGATTCCTTACGGAGCTGCAAATGCTACAGAAGGCAAATGGACTAAAGGTCCAGATGTGGATTTGTTTAAGGAACTGGAAAAGCAGCTGGGCAAGCTTCCAATCATTGCGGAAGACCTTGGCTTAATTACGCCAGAGCTTATCGCCATGCGAGACAAAACTGGTTTCCCAGGAATGAAAATCTTGCAGTACGGATTTGATGGAAAGCATGATTCAAGAGATCTTCCTCACAATTACACTGCAAATACTATTGCTTATGTGGGAACGCATGATAATCCAACTGCTCGTGGTTGGTATGAAACTCAGGCTACTGATAGAGAGCGTGAACAGGCAGATATTTACCTTCATCGCTCAAAAGATGAGCCAATTGGCGAGGCGCTTTCACGTGGAATTGCAGCTTCTGTGAGCGACACGTGTATTCACACTATGCAAGATCTTCTCGGCTTAGATGATTCTGCACGAATGAATATTCCGGCCACTGTTGGCGGTAATTGGTGTTGGCGTATGAAACAGGGAGCCATCACGCGTCACATAGAAGATTTTTTAAGAACTATTACTGAGATGTACTTCAGAGTGTACAAAGAGGAGAAGTAATGAACTTAGACACTTTATCTCTTCAACAATTTAACCAACCTCTGTCTGAAATAACTGACAGGCAGGTTTTTGAATTACTGCTTCAAGTGGTTAAGAGTAAGTCGGAAAGTCTTTCGTTAAATAATGGTAAGAAGAGGCTCTATTACATCTCCGCAGAGTTTCTGATTGGCAAGCTGCTTTCAAATAACCTCATTAATCTTGGTATTTATAATGAGGTAAAAGAGCAGCTCTCTAAGGCGGGTCATTCGTTAGAAGACATCGAAGAGCTTGAAGTTGAGCCTTCGCTTGGTAACGGTGGTCTTGGTCGATTGGCAGCATGCTTTATCGACTCCATGTCAACACTTGGTCTGCCAGGCGATGGTGTAGGCCTTAAGTATCATTTTGGCCTCTTTCATCAGCAGTTTTTAGATAGACAGCAAACTGCCGTTCCAGATGCTTGGCTTGCTGATGATAGGTGGCTTGAAGACGAGAAGACATCATTTACCGTGGAATTTAGAGATTTCTCGGTGACATCTGAGCTCTATTCCATTGATGTTTTGGGATATGGCCGAACAAAGAAAAACAGACTTCGTTTGTTTGACCTGCAAAGTATCGACGAATCATTAGTTTCTGATGACGCTATTGATTTTGATAAGACTGCTTTGAAAAAGAATCTAACGCTCTTTTTGTATCCCGATGATTCGGACGAAGACGGTCAGCTTCTTCGTGTGTATCAGCAATATTTTATGGTTTCAAATGCTGCACAGCTGATTGTTAAAGAGGCGGTTGAGCGCGGCAGTAATGTTCATGACCTCGCTGACTATGTTGTGATTCAGATTAACGATACGCACCCCACAATGGTAATTCCAGAGCTTATTCGTATTTTGACCGAGAAATACGATATCTCGTTCGAAGAGTCTGTAACCATTGTTTCTTCACTAGTTGCATACACAAATCATACGATTTTGGCAGAAGCTCTTGAGAAATGGCCTCTTAAATTTATCGAGGAAGTTTCTCCAAAGATTGCTTCGATTATCAAAAAGCTTGACGAGCATATCCGTAGTACCGTTGCGGATCCAAGTGTACAAGTCATCATTGATAAGAAAGTTCACATGGCTAACCTTGCCATTCATTACGGCTTTAGTATCAATGGCGTTGCAGCGCTTCATACTAAGATTTTGGAAGAGACAGAGCTCAAGTCATTCTTTGATTTGTACCCAGAGAAATTCTCTAACAAAACTAATGGAATCACTTTCCGTCGCTGGCTCATGGGTTGTAATCCCGAGCTTGCCGAGTATCTTGATGCGTTGATAGGAGATAGCTGGAGAACAACTGGTAATCTCGAGGGACTTTTAGAGTATCAGAATAACGATGAAGTTCTTAATAGGCTGCAAGAGATAAAGCATATAGCCAAAGATAGAATGAGCAAGTTTTTGCTGGACAATCAAGATACAAAAGTTAATGCCGACTCCATTATTGATGTCCAGGTGAAGCGTTTCCACGAATATAAGCGTCAGCAAATGCTATTGCTTTATTTGATTTGGAAATATTTTGATATTAAGTCCGGACACCTTCCAAAGCATCCTATTACTGTCATTTTTGGTGGTAAGGCTGCACCAGCATACGTGGCTGCTCAAGATATCATTCATGCAATTCTTGTTCTCTCGTCTTTGATTGCAAACGATGCAGATGTTTCACCATATCTTCAGGTGATAATGATCGAGAATTACAACGTTACTGCCGCTGAGCACGTTATTCCAGCAGCAGATATCTCTGAGCAGATTTCACTGGCTTCCAAGGAGGCTTCTGGAACTTCCAACATGAAGTTCATGCTTAACGGCGCTGTTACCGTTTGCACAGTTGATGGTGCAAATGTAGAAATTGCCGACTTGGTAGGCAAGGAGAATATCTACGCGTTTGGTGCTTCAAGTGATGAGGTTGTAAGCCTTTATGAGCACAAAGGTTACAAAGCAAAAGAGTTTTATAAGAAACCCCAGATTAAGCCACTCGTTGATTTCTTAATTAGCCCAGAGTTTATTTCTCTTGGAAATGAGGAGCGCCTGGAGCGTCTTCACAAAAACTTGTCCTCAAAAGATTGGTTTATGACGTTGCTTGATTTGGAAGCATATATTTCAACAAAAGAGCACGTGTTTGATGATTATGAGGATAGGAGAGCGTGGCTCCAGAAGTCTCTTGTAAATATTGCTATGGCAGGAACGTTCTCATCGGATAGGACTATTGCTGAATATAACAATGAGATTTGGCACCTTACTCCTGATAAGTAAAGACACGTAGTACAAACCAGCGAGTCAGTTGCTTTAACCAGTGGCTGTTAAACAAGCATTCTAAACAAGCAGTCTAGACCAGTAGTCTAGGCTGCTTGATGTGTTTCTTTACCAATTTTATTAGCAAAAATATCATCTGTTTTGGTCTCTTCTGCATAAATGACAAGAAATGAGCTATGGTATATATAAATATTCACCCTTCACGAGGGAAGAAGGATGTATGAACAGCACTTCTGTAAAAAGCGCTAGGTTTTCTCGCTTCACGTTTTTAGCTATCTGCATGCTATTTGTGGGTGCAATTTTGGCGTTTGCTCTGCCACACACAGCATTTGCTGCTGACCCAGCAATTTATTCCGATGATGTGGACGGTGCGCCGCTTGATGGAACTCAGACCGTTGCCAACCCGTTCCCAGATTTTATTTCTGATGCTGAAATCCAGGCTGAGATTACCGCTCAGGCGGCTAAGCCGCGAGAGGATCGTACAGGTGTCATCGTTCGTTATTACTGGGTAAAGCCCGATGGTACTGCGCTTAAGTTGGATATGAATCCAACTAAGTATTCCGTTGCGCAGATGATTGCTGAAGGCGGAGAAATTCGCGCTTACTACGTTCTTCTCGGCGATACGGATAACCTGCTCAATTTCCCACACAATGATCCAAATGGTTATGGCCTGCGTAAGGTGGCCGTTTCTGTTCATTCAGCCGTTGATACATACAAGCCAATGGATGCAACAGGTGCTCTTTCGGGTGGTGGTCCAAAGACTAATTTGATGTTTACTGTCAAGGTCAATGGTCGGTCTATTATGGGTGGCACTTCATATGAAGAGCCTGCTGCTGTATTTACTGCACCAGTCACAGCTCGTCAGTACATTGAGTTCTCCGCACCACTGAACATTTCTGATAGGTCTTATCAACTGGGAATTAATGGTGGTATTAAGAAATCTTGGGGAGGCACTCACGCATACACCAAACGTTATCCTGCGCGAGTTATTGATACAGCAACGGCTGTGTATCACTATGTCGACGATCTGGCATACAGGCAGCTTAATGGTCTTGGTCTAAGTGATCCTATTGCGCAAAGAAATGCTGGCCTTCCTATTTATGGTAACGGTGCAGTGAGTGTTCTTGGTCTTGATGATCTTGCTGCTACATATACAACCTCCGCAGCATTTGAGGATCGTCAGGTCTCAGCTCGATACAATACCAAGAGTCACGTCGTGTATATGCCAGAATACGCTGGTGTCGATGCAGATGATTCAGTATCTGGTGGTAATAAGTTTGAGACTGATCCTTCAACCAATCTGTTGCTGACTACTGTTCGTAAGTCGGTTGACGAGATTAAGGCTGCGGGACCTGGTGATTCTTACGTCTATATTGCAAACGATATTGACGTTCCAGAGGGAGCATCTCTTGCGATTGGCGCGTATAACTCTGGCCCTCTCGATAATTCGGTTTTGGCCCCTGGCTTCAACGCAGACGGTTCTGTAAACCGTACCAGGCAGTATTACCTCACGTATCGTGCAGTTCCTTCTCCTTTGAAGCTTGTGAAGACTGACTCTGATGATGCTTCCAAGCCCGTTGCTGGTGCAACCTATAGCCTGTACAAGGCTGATGGCACACTGGTTAAAGAGGGGCTTACTACTGGTGCAGACGGTACCTTTACATCCGGAGATATTCTTACAAAGACTGAGCTGACTACACTGGTTCAGAACACTGCGGCAACTGCAGATTTGCTGACTAAGGGTATCTATCAGGATGGAGATAAATTCTATCTGACGCCAGGCGACTATTACCTGGTTGAGACTGCATCTCCAGAGGGATATGAACTTAATGCAAATCAGATTCCGTTTACGGTAGCTCCTGCAACATTCAATGCTGCAGACCAGACCATTGTTCCTACGGAAGTTGCTACAGCTGATAAGCCAATTACTCCTACACCAACCCCAACGCCGGATCCTAATCCAGAGCCAAAGCCTAAGACTCCTAAAAAGAAGAGGTCTAACCTACCAGATACTGGCGATGCAATGTCCATTGCAAGCGCACTTGCTGCTGCAGGTATTATTGCTTCCGGTCTTGCGTACTCTGTAAAGGCTCGCCGTTAGTTTTGGCGTATAGATCACAAGTGCAAAGAAGGCTGTGCTTCGCACAGCCTTCTTTTTTGCTGGTAAAGTAGAGCAAGGTAGACGCTTAGTTAGGTGTTGGCCTGCGCAGTCTGTGCAATCAACGCTGTTTGAGGCAAAACATATCCTCAAGCGGTAAAAAATCCGTTTAGTTGGAGATTTCATTTTTTTGCATACAACGTTTGCCCAGATAAAAGTTTTTGAGGCGGTAAAAAATCGTCTTAGTTGGAGATAAATTGGCTAATTTTAAGTTTTCATTTCCAACTAAACGCGTTTTTTACCTTTTTTGGCACATAATTTTGAGCCTGAAAATTACGTATTCATGGAAATGAATTTAATTGCATGAATATTCAAATTAATAAATCAAAAGTTGATCATGACAAGTAAAGAAGAAAATTGCTAATAAAATGTCTGTGAAAACAGAGATAACCGCGGAAAAAATCGCTAACTCGTCTAAAAACCATCAACACCCATAATGAAACAAGAGGCGGGATAAATATTAAGAATTATGCCTTGAACAGGGGGGGGATTTAAAATAGAAAATTTTATGGAGCGGCGGACGGGACTCGAACCCGCAACAGTCAGCTTGGAAGGCTGATGCTCTACCAATTGAACTACCGCCGCAAGGGTAAAGCAAAAAGAAAAAATGGTCGGGGTGACTGGATTCGAACCAGCGACCCACTGCTCCCAAAGCAGTTGCGCTACCAAGCTGCGCTACACCCCGAGCCGAGAGAAAAGTATAGGTGACAAATCGCCCAAGAGCAAGAATAAATTGCAATCTTTTTTGAACTAATTTTTGTCTATCAGATTTTTCTATTTTGTTATGTAATTGAAACAATGCATGACTATGCTATTCGTAACTACTTCGAAAGGGGTTTCATGAGCTATTCATCTAAGGTAATCGCACAGCTTGAAGAGCGTTACGCAGATCAGCCTGAGTTTATCCAGGCAGCAAAAGAAGTTCTTACCACTATCCAGCCCGCACTTGACGCACATCCAGAGTTCGAGAAAGCCGCATTGCTTGAGCGTCTTGTTGAGCCAGAGCGCATTGTTATGTTCCGCGTCCCCTGGATTGACGACGCTGGCAACGTTCAGGTTAATCGCGGATACCGCATCGAGTTTAACTCCGCAATTGGACCTTACAAGGGCGGCCTTCGTCTCCATCCAACAGTTAACCTGTCTATCTTGAAGTTCCTCGGCTTTGAGCAAATCTTCAAGAACTCTCTGACCACGCTTCCCATGGGCGGCGGCAAGGGCGGCTCTGACTTCGATCCAAAGGGCAAGTCTGACCGCGAGATTATGGCGTTTTGCCAGTCATTCATGACCGAACTTGCTCGCCACATTGGCCCAAACACCGATGTTCCAGCTGGTGACATTGGCACTGGCGCGCGCGAGATTGGCTACATGTTTGGCCAGTACAAGCGCCTTCGCAACGAGTGGACCGGCGTCCTGACCGGCAAAGGCCTCTCCTTCGGCGGCTCCCTTGCTCGCACCGAGGCAACCGGCTACGGAGCGGTTTACTTCCTCACCCACATGCTTGCCGAGAAGAACGATGCTCTTGCAGGTAAAACGGTCTGCATCTCCGGCTCCGGAAACGTTGCTACCTACGCTGCCCAGAAGGCACAGCAGCTGGGAGCAACCGTGGTGACCGTATCTGACTCCTCAGGTTATGTTTATGACCCTGAGGGCATTGACGTTGAGCTGCTGAAAGACGTCAAGGAGGTTCGTCGCGCCCGCATCAAGGAGTACGCCGACGCACGTCCTTCCGCTACTTTCTTCCCAGGAGAGCGTCCTTGGAGCCAGAAGTGCGACATCGCCATGCCGTGCGCAACTCAAAACGAGCTCGAACTTGCTGACGTGCAGAAACTTGTTGCTAACGGCACCAAGTATGTTGTTGAGGGCGCTAACATGCCAACCACCCTCGAGGCAACCAATTACCTCATCGAAAACGGCGTCTTCTTCGCACCTGGCAAGGCTGCAAACGCAGGCGGCGTAGCTGTTTCCGGTCTTGAGATGTCCCAGAACGCCGAACACCTTTCCTGGACGTTTGAGGAGGTAGACTCCAAGTTGCAGGGAATCATGGAGAGCATCTACACTGCTGCTTCAGAGGCCGCAGCAACGTATGGCCACCCCGGCAACCTGGTCTTTGGCGCAAACATCGCCGGTTTCCTCAAGGTTGCAAACGCAATGATGGCGCAGGGTGTCTGCTAGATTGCATCGCATTTGGCGAGAAACCCGTTGTTGCAGCACGTATTTGAGCTAACTACATTGTTGGCTTTAACGTAAGATTTAAAAGGACCTTGGTCTCCCAAGGTCCTTTTTGCTCATGCACTAAGCTCGTGAAACAAACTCGTTTCCCTCGATGAAAAAGCGCTTTGGAGCATCAATGTTTTTGCTAATGCCTACGCGAGGTGAACTCCCCATTGTTTCCTCTGGTAGCAGGGGAGCAAAGTCCAGCACAAGCGGCTCAACTGTTAGGTCATGTCCATAAAGCCCCTTGTCAATGCCAAGTGCAGTGCACACCTTACCTGGCCCGTTGGTGAGGTCGCGCAGCTTGAGCGGATGCTTGCGAGCACGTTCCGCTTGCTCTTTACCTGCACGTCCCGTATGCGCCTTGCCAGCACGTCCCGCTTGCGCTTCATCGCAGTCGATGCCTGCGCTTACTGCCTGCAGTCCCTTGTGCGCGCGTCCAGCCTCACGGAGCTCGCGCATAACCTCGACGCCCTCAAGAGGTTCAATCGCACGTATCAAGCATCCGCTGCCAAAACCCTCAGGTCCACACACTACATTGCAGCAGTGATGCATTCCGTACGAAACGTAAACGTAGAGGTGGCCCGCAGGTCCAAACATGGCTGCATTGCGCTCGCTAGGACCGCCAAACGCATGACTTGCGGGATCATCTTGGTCGTAAGCTTCGGTCTCCACAATTCTTGCAACTAGTTTGTGTTTCTCGCCATTAAGCGTAATTGTCCTTGTCAGAGTACATCCCAGAAGAAGTGGGGCAGCAACATCTGAGGGATTCTCTAGAAAATCTGGAAACATGCCATCTCCTTTATTGGTTATGCGCTACAATACTACCAACCTTTAAGGACGGTGCGAGACACCGGCAAGGCCCATAGCGTTGAGTGCGCATGTTCGCTGTTGAGCCTCCACAAGGAGTGCTCTTTTTTTTATGGCTCGGCATGCTCCTGCGCAGATCGGAGAGTATATGAATCCACTGGCAAGCGCCACCTCGCAGCCTCGCGCGCTGCTTGTTCTCGAAGATGGAACAACCTTCGAGGGGAGGTGCTGTGGTGCGAGCGGAGAAACCTTCGGCGAGATTGTTTTCAACACGTCCATGACGGGCTACCAGGAGATTATTTCCGATCCAAGTTATGCCGGCCAGATTGTCACGCTGACCTATCCTCAGGTAGGCAACTACGGCATCAATCCCGCAGTTATGCAGCGAGACACCTTGCATCTGCGTGGTTTTGTTGTGCACGACATGTGCTACGAGCCAAGCAACTGGACGTCCAAGCAGAGCCTGCCGGAGTTTTTGCAGGAAAACGGCGTCGTTGCCATCGAGGGCATCGATACCCGCGCGCTGACCATGCACCTGCGCGACCATGGCGCACAGAAGGCAGCCATCTCCACCGAGGACCTGGATCCTGCCCATCTGCTCACTCGCGTCCAGGCGTCGCCCAACATCTCCGAGCACAACTTTGTCCCCGACGTCTCCGTCGACGCGCCTCACGTGGTCTCCGCTACGACCAAGAAGCGCTTCAACGTTGTCGCGTACGACTGTGGCGAGAAGAACGGCATTCTCCAGGGTCTTGCGGCAAACGGCTGCGAGGTCACGGTTGTACCGTGGAATACACCTGCAGAGGAAGCCTTGGCCTACAACCCAGACGGCATCTTCTTCTCCAACGGCCCTGGTGACCCAGAGCAGGTTGACGCTACGCAGGAGGCCGCTCGCGGCGTTCTGGGCAAGGTTCCCGTCTTTGGTATCTGCCTGGGTAACCAGATGCTCTCCATTGTTGCAGGTGCAGATATCGAGAAACTCAAATTTGGACACCATGGCGGCAACGAACCAGTCATGAATCTTCTGACCGGCAAGGTAGAGATTACTGCTCAGAACCACAATTACGGTCTGGTTTTCCCAAGCTTGGGCAAGCTTATTGCAGAGGAGTCCGGTGGAATCTCCGAGCACTTTGATAACCTCTGCGAGTGGTCCGCAAGGCGTATTGCTCCTGTTGTCCAGACAAAGGATTTTGGTCGCGTCAGGCTCACCCACGTAAACCTTAACGACGGAACTCCAGAGGGCATTCAGTTCCTGGATATTCCAGCGTTTTCCGTTCAGTATCACCCTGAGGCAAGCCCAGGACCTCACGATTCATCCTACTTGTTCAAGGCATTTGCTCGTTTGATGGAGGGACAGTCTGACTATCTTGCCATCGACGTTCGTGAGGGGAGGCGCTTCTAATGCCAAAGCGTACTGATATTAAGAAGATTCTGGTCATTGGTTCTGGCCCAATTGTTATTGGCCAGGCATGCGAGTTTGACTATTCCGGCACTCAAGCATGCCGCGCCCTTCGTAAAGAGGGCTTTGAGGTTGTTCTGGTTAATTCAAACCCAGCAACTATCATGACAGATCCAGAAACTGCAGATAGAACCTACGTTGAGCCAATCACCGTTGAGTCTGTAACCCGCGTCATTGAGTGCGAGCGTCCTGACGCGCTTCTGCCAAACATGGGCGGACAAACCGCTCTGAACTGCACCATCGGCCTTGGTGAGGCGGGCGTTCTTGACAAGTACAACATCGAGGTCATTGGCTGCAACCTGGAGTCCATTCGTACCGGTGAGGACCGTGAGCTCTTCAGCGAGGCAGTCCAAGACATTGGCCTGGAGGTTGCTCGTGCAGACATCGCTCACTCTATGGAAGACGCTCAGCGCATTGTTGCTGACCTGGGATATCCCGTGGTCATTCGCCCAAGCTTCACCCTTGGTGGCGCAGGCGGCGGCATTGCTCATACTCCAGAAGAGCTCGTAGAGATTGTGGAGCAGGGACTCTTGCTTTCTCCAGAGCATGAGGTGCTGGTAGAGGAGTCCATTGAGGGCTGGAAAGAGATTGAGATGGAGGTCATGCGCGATACCGCAGGTAACGGTATTGTTGTCTGCTCCATCGAGAACCTCGATCCAATGGGTGTTCACACCGGAGACTCCATCACCGTTGCGCCAGCTCAGACGCTTACCGATGAAGAGCTCCAGAATCTCCGCGACTACTCCATCGCTATTCTCGAGCGTGTAGGTGTTGCTTGCGGTGGTTCTAACGTTCAGTTTGCGGTCAACCCAACTAACGGCCGCGTCATTGTCATTGAGATGAACCCTCGTGTCAGCCGCTCCTCTGCGCTGGCTTCCAAGGCAACTGGTTTCCCAATCGCAAAGATGGCTGCGTTGCTCTCTGTTGGTTACACGTTGGATGAGATTACCAACGACATCACCAAGGCAACTCCTGCCGCCTTTGAGCCTTCCATCGACTACTGCGTGGTCAAGGTTCCTCGTTTTGCCTTTGTCAAGTTTAAGGGCACCAGCCGCGTTCTGACTACCCGCATGAAGTCGGTTGGTGAGGCTATGGCCATGGGCAGAACCTTTGAGGAGGCTTTGCAGAAGGCGCTTCGTTCTCTGGAGCAAGATCGTGCTGGTCTGGGCGCTGACGGTCACGATGTCTTTGACGAGAAGAACTTTGATGAGCTCGTCAGCAAGCCAACACCAGAGCGTATTTTCTACGTTGCTGAGGCACTGCGCAGAAATTGGAGCGTTGAACGCATCCATAATATGACTGGCATCGATCCATGGTACTTGCATCGTATGGCAGGCATCATCAACGCTGAGAAACGCATCAAGGAGCTGGGACTTTCTGGTCTCACCACCGATAACATGCTTGCTGCCAAACAGCTGGGCTTCTCGGATGAGCAGCTTGCACACCTTACTGGTACCAAGACAGACGTTGTCCGCGCTGTGAGGGAAGTGCTGGGTGTTCGCCCACAGGTCAAGACAGTTGATACCTGCGCAGGTGAGTTTGGTGCAACCACGCAGTACCACTACGTTACCTATGAGAAAGGCAACGCTACAGAGTACGTTGAGGCAGAAAAGCCACGTGTCATGATTCTCTCCGCTGGTCCTAACCGTATTGGTCAGGGTATTGAGTTTGACTACTGCTGTGTTCATGCTGCCTATGCTCTTCGCGAGCAGGGCTATGAGACGGTCATGGTCAACTGCAACCCAGAGACGGTCTCTACAGACTATGACACCTCTGATCGACTCTACTTCCAGCCTTTGACCTTTGAAGACGTCATGGATGTCATTGAGGTTGAGAAGCCAGAAGGCGTTATTGTTACCCTTGGCGGCCAGACGCCAATCAAGCTGGCACGCGCCCTCAAGGACGCCGGCGTTCCTATTATGGGCACCCAGCCAGAGGCAATTGACCTGGCAGAGGATCGCGACCGCTTTGCAGCTCTTCTTGATCGCTTGAACATTGCCTGCCCACCATCGGCAGTTGCTTCTACCATGGATGAGGCTCGCGATGCCGCTCGCCGCATTGGCTACCCGCTGATTGTCCGCCCAAGCTACGTTCTTGGCGGTCGCGGTATGGCCATTGTCTACGACGATTCTGACCTGGTCACCTACATGGAGTCCGCTACTCACGTTACGCCAGACCGTCCTGTCTACCTGGACGCCTTCCTTGAGGATGCCATTGAGCTTGATGTTGACGCTCTCTGCGACACCGAGGAGTGCTATGTGGGCGCCGTTCTGGAGCACATCGAGGAGTGCGGTATTCACTCTGGCGACTCCGCCTGCTGCTGGCCGCCCTTCTCGCTCTCTGAAAAGATTGTTGACCAGATTAGGGCTATCACCAAAAAGCTGGCGCTTGCCTGCGGCATTCGAGGCCTCTTGAACATCCAGTACGCTGTCCGCGACGAGCACGTTTTTGTCATCGAGCTCAATCCTCGCGCTTCTAGAACTGTGCCTTTCTCGTCCAAGGCAACTGGCGTCTCCCTGGCTAAATACGCATCTCGTATCATGGCTGGCGAGAAGATCAGCGAGCTCAGAAACGAAGGCCTGCTCCCTGATGAGAACCGCAGCGTTGACTATTACGCGGTCAAAGAGGCGGTTATGCCTTGGTCTAGGTTCCCTGGCGCTGACTCAATCCTTGGCCCAGAGATGAAGTCAACTGGTGAGGTCATGGGCATTGCTCGCACCTTCCCAGCGGCGTACGCAAAGACTCGCGAAGCTGTTGAGAACAAGCTCCCTGAGCAAGGCTCTGTCTTCATCAGCGTGTGCGACCGCGATAAGCGCGCCATTGCTCCAGTTGCTATGGCTTTGGAGAACCTCGGCTATGGTATCTACACCACGGGCGGTACGGCAAAGACACTGCGCGCAGCAGGAATTGACTGCACCACCGTTAATCGCATTTCAGATGGTTATCCAAATGTTGTTGACCTGATGCGCGATAAGACCGTCAGCTTTATTATCAATACTCCTCACGGTCACGAGGCCCATAGTGACGGCGCTAAGATGCGCGCAGAGGCTGTCAGCCAGGGTATTACCTGTGTAACTGCAATGTCTGCAGCTACCGCTCTTATCCAGGCGCTTGCGGCAGCAAGAAAGAGCGAGCCTGAGACTTTTGCATTGCAAGATCTTTAAAGTGCGCTTGATTAAAACGCGACTGGGAAATTAGTTTTTACTTGAACAAGACCGGTCTTGAAAAAGGCCGGTCTTTTTTCGTGAGGGAAGTGTTTAGAATGCGAACTTCTCCTAGTGAAGAGCGCAAAAGTTTGTTATTATTGCAAGGCTGCATAAATATGCGGGCGTGGCGGAACTGGCAGACGCGCTAGATTTAGGTTCTAGTGGACTAAGTCCGTGGGGGTTCGATTCCCTCCGCCCGCACCATGCAGAAATTGGTTAAGAGCTGGTACACCAGCATTTTTTACGAGACACTGGAGGAACGTTGAACATCACCGTTACCGCAGATAAGCCAGTTGACGAGAAACTCACCGTCAAGGTTACAGTTCCTGCTGCAGAGGTAGACGCTGCCATTAAGCAGGCTTACAAGGACATTGCAAACAAGTATTCCTTCCAGGGTTTCCGCAAGGGCCGCGCACCTCGTCCTGTCATTGATGGCATTGTTGGCCGCGAGGCAGTCCTTGCTCAGGCAACCAACGATCTTCTCGGCGCAGCAGAGCCACAGCTTCTTGAGGAGCTTGACCTTGTTCCTATCGGCCGTGGTGATTACAACCAGGACGCAGACCTTCCTGTTGAGGGCCAGGATTACTCCTATGAGGTAGTCTTTAACGTTCGTCCTGAGGCTAAGCTTGACTCTTACGATGCTCCTGCAATCAACATGCCTCCAAATGAGGCAACTGAGGCTGAGGTTGATCACCAGATTAAGCAGCTTCTGTCTTATCAGGCTAAGTTTGAGAACACCAAGGAGAAGCGCGCTGTCAAAGAGGGCGACACCATTGGTGTAGACATCAAGAACATTGAGGGCGCTGCTCACATGGAGGGCGAGGACCGCGTTCTTACCCTTAATGGCACCCAGGCTCCAAAGGAGCTTGAGGAGGCACTCATCGGCATGAAGCCAGGTGAGGAGAAAGAGGTCAAGTGGACTCACAGCCACACTCACGGCGATGAGGTTCACTCCCATGACTACGATATTAACGTTAAGGTTGTTGCTCACAAGAAGTCCGTCACTCCAGAGCTGACAGATGAGCTTGCAAAGAACACCTTTGGTTATGACACTGTCGAGAAACTCCGCGAGGCTGTTAAGTCTGAGATTGAGTCCGACAAGAAGAATTCTCTTCCAACTCTTAAAGAGGACCGCGTTGTTGAGGCTGTAGGCAAGCGCCTTCAGCTTGAGGAGGTCCCAGAGGAGTACAAGAACGAGGTCTTCAACGAGATTGCTCAGGAGTTCCTGAACGGTCTTCAGCAGCAGGGTATGAGCCTTGATATGTTCCTGGCTGCACGCGGCATTAAGACCGATGACTTCATCTCTGATCTTCGTGTTCAGGCTGAGGAGCGCGCACGTCAGTCCCTGGCTCTTGACGCAGTAGCTGCAGAGCTTAAGCTTGAGGCAACTGAGGAGGACATCCGTGCAGAGTTTGAGCGCGCTGGTGTTCCTAACGTTGAGTCTGCAATTGAGGAGTGGCGCAAGGCTGGCCGTCTTCCTGCAATCCGTGAGTCCATCCGTCGTTCTAAGGCTCTTGACTGGCTGCGTGACAACGCAACTGTCACCGTTGTCGATGAGATTGCTGAGGCTGCTAAGGAAGAGCAGAAGGCGGAGAAGAAGCCTGCTAAGAAGGCTCCTGCTAAGAAGAAGGCAGCTAAGAAGGACGAGGACGCAGAGAAGGACGCTGAGTAGTCCATAACTGGTTGGGTTTTTCGCCAGAAAGACTGCGCCAAAAGTTGCAGTTACTTTGAATTTTTCATACCCCGGGTTAGAGACATGCTTCCCGGGGTATGTTTCTAAGAAAAGACCTTTGAAGGAGGATTATGCATTATCCAACAAACATTCCTACCATTCCGTATGTAATTGAGCAGACTCCTCGTGGTGAGCGTACCTATGACATCTACTCCAGACTGCTCAATGATCGTATTGTTTTCTTGGGTGAGCCGGTAACGCGCGATTCTGCAAACCTGGTCATTGCTCAGCTTTTGCATCTTGAGAGCCAGGACCCAGACAAGGATATTTCTCTCTACATTGACTCTCCTGGTGGAGACGTTTATGCAGGTCTGGGCATTCTTGACACTATGAACTTCATCAAGCCTGACGTGTCTACTATCTGTGTTGGTATGGCAGCTTCTATGGGCGCTGTTCTTCTTGCAGCCGGTGCAAAGGGTAAGCGTCTTGCGCTTCCTAACTCTATGGTTATGATTCACCAGCCATCCAGTGGCGTTCAGGGCCAGCAGACTGATATTCAGATTGTTGCAGATGAGACAAAGTGGATTCGTCAGCACATCAACGAGTTGCTTTCGGATTATACTGGACAGCCTATCGAGAAGGTCAATGCAGACACCGAGCGCGATAATTATCTTCGTGCACAGGAGGCTTGTGACTACGGCCTGGTAGACCGCGTTATCTCTTCTCGTAACGACCAATAATTGTTCTTGTATTGAGGGTTTAAGTTATGGCTAATGACCAGAACTTCTCGCCTTTTGGCGGATTAGATGAGATGCACTGCTCTTTCTGTGGAAAGAGTAGGTCGCAGGTAAATAAGCTTATCCAGGGCCCAGGTGGCGTCTGCATTTGCGATGAATGTGTCTCTACCTGCTCGGATATGATTGATGAGTCCCTTGGTTTTGATGAAGAGTCAGAGATTGAGACTCACTCTGATGAGCCTGTCATCAAAGACCTGCCAACTCCGCATGAGATTTACGATGAGCTGTCCCAGTATGTAATGGGTCAGGAAGACGCAAAGCGTGCTATGTCGGTAGCGGTGTATAACCACTATCGCCGTATTCTTTCAGGTAACGATGAGCCTCAGGAAGGCCAGGAGGATGTTGAGATTGCAAAGTCCAACATCTTGCTGCTCGGTCCAACTGGTACTGGTAAAACACTACTCGCTCAGACGCTTGCTCGTTTTCTTGAGGTTCCGTTTGCTATTGCTGACGCAACAACCCTTACCGAGGCCGGTTACGTTGGTGAAGATGTCGAGAATATCCTACTTAAGCTTATTACCGCTGCTGACGGCGATGTTGAGCGCGCTCAGGTAGGTATTGTCTACATCGATGAGATTGATAAGATTGCTCGCAAGGCCGAGAACCTCTCTATTACTCGTGACGTCTCTGGTGAAGGCGTTCAGCAGGCACTTCTGAAGATTCTTGAGGGTACCGTTGCAAGTGTTCCGCCAACAGGAGGCCGTAAGCACCCTCAACAGGAGCTTATTCACATTGATACCACCAATATCTTGTTTATCTGTGGCGGCGCTTTTGTTGGCCTGGATAAGATTGTTGCTGACCGCATTGGTAAAAAGGGAATTGGCTTTAACTCTGATGTTGCTCAGAATGTCAAAGAAGGCGAGTCTGAGCTTATCGCCAAGGTAATGCCTCAGGATCTGCACAGGTTTGGCATGATTCCAGAGCTTTTGGGCCGTATTCCTGTTATCACTTCTACTCGTGAGCTTGGTGAGGAAGATCTGATGAGTATCCTCACAGATCCAAAGAATGCTCTTACCAAGCAGTACAAGCGCATGTTTGAGCTTGAGGGTGTAGATTTGGAGTTTACTGAGGATTCACTAAGAGAGATTGCCAAGAAGGCTTTGGCTCGCGGTACTGGTGCTCGTGGTCTTCGTGCAATCTGTGAGTCTACGCTGCAAGAGACCATGTTTGATCTGCCTTCAGATTTGGATATCACCAAGGTTGTGGTTACTCCAGAAAGTGTTGGCGGAGAAAACGCTCCAGAAATCATTAGGGGTAAAAAAGGCTAATAGCTTAGTAAAAATTGATTGCTTGTTTATTTTGCGCACCGCTTCGGCGGTGCGTTTTTCTATTACAAAATGTAATATCAAATATGAGAAAACAAACTGATGACCTTGTGTTTATTAAATTTTACAAGCTAAATACCACTTACAGCTAAATGAATACCGTTCAGACAACATAAGGATAAAAAGCAACGGTATTCTCCCTATTTTTTATCTTTTAATCCAAAATTGTTTTAAGGGGAGAATGAGGAAAAGAGGAGCAATGAAAGCCAAAAAAGTAGCTGCAGGAATTGTGGTGCTGGTACTTGTAATTGTTTCTGTTCTCTATGGCGTTGTGGAATATAACTACCACGGACATCTATTTGAGTGGTGCATTCCAGCAATGAGGCGTAATGCTGCTCAGTATTTTATTGATAATTGGCGTTCTGAGCTAGAGCAGGAAGATTCAGTCTGGATAAGTCAGTCAGGATTAACTGATTTGAAAGTTGAAGACTTGCAAATCTCTGGTCCGGTTCAATTTGTCTATTCAAAAGACGGAGAGCTTTTTTGTAACTCCGTGTATTGGATGATTTCAACAAACGGAAAGTTTATTGGCTATGTGATGCAAGACCTTGGACCACACGCCATAAATGCACTGCTAGGAAATGCAGAGGCATATCACATTCAATTTAAGAATACCGATATTTTTAATGCTGCAACGCAAAATAGTCAGAGTAATACCTGTGTATGTCTAAAGATAATCAATACATCTGATACAAGAGCGACAACAGACAATATTGATTTGTGTATTGGTAATCAGATGGCATACTCTCAATCCATGAGTGGGGAAATGCAAGAATATCAGCGTAATCAACTGTTTCAGAATAAAGACACTGAGTGGATTAATAGAATTAACCAAATTGCTCAGAGTGCAAATCTCAATACTCGAGAAAAACTAACTGACGTCGTAAAATAGCAATATAACAAGAAGGTCAAAATGAATCACCTCTCATTTCTTTGATAGGAGAAATGAGAGGTTTACTTTTGCGTTATAGATTACCGCCACCAAGTTTGTTGTATGACGTTATAACTTTGGTGCGAGTTTTGGTGCCTGGTGGAAAAACGGTGTCAAACAAAGGCATAATGCCACGGAAAAGTACACCACTTTGCACGCGGTGAGAAAGACCTCTTACCGTTCGTCTTGACTCTTCAAGCTGTGAACGGAGCTCCTCAAGATAAGGGGAGCGGCGAGCATAGAACCAGAATAAACCTGCAAGGTCTGAATTTGGATAGAGCCAAGGTCTGTTGTCTGGTCCTGCAAAATGCGCAATGCAGATATTTTTGCGAGCTTCTTCGTATTCTTCTCGCACATCTTTTGGCGCCTGAGCAACAATGTGATCACGGCGAAGGAATTGCCAATCTACCAGGTAATTCCATTTCATGTTAATGCGGAGATAGTGACCGTTTACAAATCTGTTAAGGACATCTTGATCAAGCCAACGCCATGCACGCATGGTTGAGACCTTAAGAAACTCTTCAGGAGAAATCTGCCTTCTAATTTCTTCTAGGTTCATCAAGATGACGCCTGCCTGGAAGTAATCGTGAGGATCGTCCATGCCCAGTTCATTTTTGAGATAGGGGCCAACCGTAGCGTCATAGCCATCAATTTGGCCAATAGTATCTGCGTCGCGTGTAGCGCCTACCAAATATCCCGTAACATCAATATCATAGAGTTCAGCGATATCGGTATTGACTACCAGGTCAGAATCAAGGTAGATGGCTTTATTGACGTTGGGAAGCAGCGAGGGAGCAAGCAATCTGTAGTAAGTTTCTGGTCTAAAGTGGCCATGATGAGGAAGCTCAATATCACCAAGAGCAGCGTCAACATCTAAGAAACCAACATGGACGTTATCAACAAGCTGAGCCTGTCGAGTAAGCGTAATCATGCTGGTAGGAGTGAGGTCACGAGTCAAAACAATGATATCGTAGCGACGCTCTGGATTGACATTCTCAATGATAGATTGAATTGCTACAGACAAATACGGCACAAAGTTATCGCTGCAGGCAAATACAAGCACAACGTCATTAAGAGCAAGTCCCAGCTCATCGGATGAGCTTGCAAGCATTGCTCCAGAAAGTTGCGCCCTGCCTGTTCCAACAAGGCGTTGTGTGGGTATTTTACGTAATCTTCTCATACGTAAGACTTTAACACTTAGACGCCAAAAACGCCTGCTGCGTTTGCCATTACTTCACTTTGCACAGAGTATCCACGGGCCTCACTGAGCCCGAGAAGAGCTCGCTTAAGGCTGTCCACAATGTCAAGTGCGTCAATATCTGTGTGATCACTGGAGGGAAGGTCAGTCTCGGTAAGGAGTTTATCTTTTGGGTAGACCTTAGCGTATTCACGACCGCGCTTAGTCTTTAGGCTCATCTCACCAACAGAGAACCAACAGCCAAGCTTAATAGCCCTTTGGAGCTCTTCTGAGCTACCGCTAAACCAATGGATGATAGGAACACACTCTTGAGCGGCTCCTGTCTGCTCAAGAGTGTTTAATACCGCATCAACGCTTCTCACGGTGTGCATCGAGAGCACTCGTGGCTGGTCGTTGCGTGAAAGCTCTGCTGCGCGCTTGCAAATCTGCGTAAAAGCTTTAACCTGCAAATCTTGCAACCCATCAACACAATAGCGAGAAGAAAAATCTAGTCCAATCTCGCCAAGGTAAGGCGTCTGCTCCATAAGCTCTAGCAGGAGCTCTATATCTTTTTCAGTAACGCGCCCATCAGAGATGTACCAGGGATGTGCTCCTAGTCCCACACGGATGTTGTCTTGCGTAAGCTGAGGAGCAAGTTCTAGGTAGTCCTGAGGAGTAACACCGCAGGTAAAGAAACCTAATCCGGCGTCATGGGAACTTCTCGCTACATTGAGTGGAGTGTCCATAAGGTTGGCATGGACGTGCGCATCAAAGTACGTAAGGTTACTCATGATCAAGTCCCGAAAGATGCAGAATGACGTCTGAGGCAATCATCTGTCCCATAATAGGAGGGTAGTAGGACATAGTTCCTAGCTTGGCAGATTTGCCCGTTGCGCCCTCTGGTGCAAAAACTGGTCGCGCTGGCTCAGGGGAGTAGAGAACACGGAAGTCGGCAAGTCCGCGCTTTTTGGACTCTTTTCTCATTACCCTTGCAAGAGCATCGGTATGCGTTTTTGAAAGCGTAGTAATTTCCAAGAGTTCTGGGTGGATTTTATTGCCGCCGCCCATGCTGGAGATGAGGTAGATATCGTTTTTCTGACACCATGCCACAACAGCTAATTTGGCAGAAATGGTATCGATAGCATCAACTACAACATCTGGTTTTGGAAGAGCAGAGAGCTGCTCGTCAACGTTGTCTTTAAGCAAAAACGCGTCAAGTGTGACCACATGAGCGTCTGGATTAATGTCCAGAATCATCTCTTTGGTAACGTCAACTTTTCTTTTTCCAATGGTGCTCACATAGGCAATAGCCTGTCTATTAAGGTTGGATGCTTCTACTGCATCGGCATCCACTAAAACAAACGAGCCTATACCGCCTCTGGCCAGCGCTTGAACACAGTTTGAACCAACACCGCCAAGCCCTAAGACCATGACGCAGGAATTTTGAATCTGTCCAAGGCGATCCTTTCCCAGGACAAGTTCAAGTCGAGCAGTGGCTTCAGGAATTGTGGCAGACATAGAGCTCCTCATAAAAAGTATCTGCAGATAGTATAGCTTGTTACTTTACCTACGCTTCAAGAAGTGTAGACCGATAGTAATTTTAACTAATGGTAAGAAAGCGCCCCATAAGTCGTCTTTTATTAGTAGAATAAATGAAGCAAATTTTGACGATGTTGTCAGCATATGAAAGGCAAGATTACTGTGGAAGAAATGCCCAAGAATTATGATCCTCAGGCAGCTGAGCCTGAGCTCATTGAAAAGTGGATAAAGGCAGATTGCTATGGTCGTAGTAAGGGAACTGAAGACCGTACGGTAGTTATCCCTCCACCAAACGTTACCGGCATCCTTCACATGGGCCATGCCATGGATGACACCATCCAGGACACCTACATTCGTTATTCTCGCATGCGCGGTTATTCAACTCGTTGGATTCTTGGAACCGACCATGCAGGCATTGCAACCCAGACTAAGGTTGATAAGAAGCTTAAGTCAGAGGGTATTTCTCGCCTGGAAATTGGTCGCGAGAAGTTCCTGGAGGCTTGCTGGGATTGGACGCGCGAGTACGGCGGAACCATTGTTTCTCAGATTAAGCGCATGGGCTGCTCCATTGATTTTAATGACGAGAAGTTCACTATGTCTCCTGAGTACACTCAGGCAGTGCGTAAGGTCTTTGTTGACTGGTATCATGACCAGCTCATTTATCGCGGTAAGCGCATCGTAAACTGGTGTCCTCATTGCGAGACTTCTATCTCTGACGATGAGGCAGAGTACGCTGACGAGAAGGGCCATCTTTGGTACCTGCGTTACCCGCTCAAAGAGCCTGTTAATGGCGTTGAATACATTACTGTAGCAACTACTCGTCCAGAGACTATGCTGGGTGATACTGGCGTAGCTGTTTCTCCTCAAGATCAAGAAAAGGCTGATCTTGTTGGAAAGACTGTTATTTTGCCCATTGTTAATCGAGAGATTCCAATTTTCTCTGACTGGCATGTTGATGCAGGCTTTGGTACCGGTTTTGTTAAGGTAACTCCAGCTCATGATCCTAATGACTTTGCTATGGGTCAGACTCATAACCTTGAGCAGATCAACATCTTTGATGAGCATGCTGTTGTTGTTGACGGCTATGGTGAGTTCTCTGGTCTTGATAGGGATCAGGCTCGTGAGGCTATTGTTGCTTGGTTTGAAGAGCATGGCCTGCTTGATCACATCGAAGACCTTGATCACTCTGTTATGCATTGCTACCGCTGCGGCACAACTCTTGAGCCATGGCTCTCTGAGCAGTGGTTTGTTGCTGTCGATAAGCTCAAAGAGTCTGCAGCACAGGTAGTTAAAGACGGTCAGGTTACCTTCCACCCAGAGCGTTGGACTCAGACCTACCTTACTTGGATGGAGAATCTCCGCGACTGGAATATCTCCAGGCAGCTTTGGTGGGGACACCGCATTCCTGTGTTCTACTGCGATGATTGTGGCTGGCAGGATGCGCTTATGGAAGATACTGATGTCTGTCCAAAGTGTGGGGGACATCATGTTCATCAGGATGAGGACGTTCTGGATACTTGGTTTTCTTCTCAGCTGTGGACTTTTGCAACACAGGGCTGGCCAAACCATCCTGAGCTGCTTGAGGGCCACCATCCAACACAGGTTTTGGTAACCGCTCGAGACATCATTGCTCTTTGGGTTGCTCGCATGATTATGAGCTCGCTCTATTTCACCAAAGAGATTCCATTCCACGATGTTTATATCTACGCAACTATTTTGGCCAAGGACGGCAGCCGTATGTCCAAGTCAAAGGGCAACGGCGTAGATCCTATGGACCTGATTGCTAAGTACGGTGCAGACGCAATGCGTTATAACCTGCTTACACTTATCACTAACAATCAGGACGTTAAGTTTGATGCTGTTCTTGATAAGAAGACCCGTGAGCTTATTGAGTCTCCAAGAACTGATCAGGCACGTTCTTTTGTTACTAAGATTTGGAATGCAAGTCGCTTTGTTCAGATGAATCTTGACGGCTACACAGCTGGCATGCCAAAGGCAGAGACACCAGAAGATGCATGGATGTTCTCGCGCCTTGCAAAGGTTGTTGCAGAGACGACTGAGCAGCTTGAGACCTACGGCTTTGGTGAGTATGCTCGCAACATTCAGTCCTTCTTCTGGAATGATGTCTGCGACTGGTATATTGAGCTCTGCAAGGGTCGTCTTCTTGACGGAACTCCTGATCAGCGCCTGCAGGTTCAGCGCAACCTTGTCTTTGTCCTGGATGTCAGCATGAGGCTTTTGCACCCTGCCATGCCATTTGTTACCGAGAGCGTTTGGGATGCCCTTCCTGCATCTGGTCTTTTAAGCCATGATGCAGAGTTCCTGATGATCTCTGAGTGGCCAGATCCAGAGAAGCTTGCTAGCTTTGTTGACGAGGCAGCTGAGCATAACTTCTCGCTTGCTAAGACTGTTGTTTCTGCTGTTCGTTCTTCTCGCGCTCGTTACAGGCTGTCTCCAAAGACAGACCTTGCTGTTGTGGTTAAAGCTCCAGCACAGGATGTTGCAGCGCTGAAGGAGCAGGCAGCCTTTATCCAGAACGTTGGTCGCGTAAGCTCGCTTGAGGTTGCTGAGGCTCCTCAGAAGCCTTCTGGTTCTGTTTCTGTCACCGATGCTGGCCTTGAAATGTATGTTGTTCTTGGCGAGCTTGTTGACCTTGCCGCAGAGGCCAAGCGTCTTCAGAAAGACCTTGAGTCTGCACAGAAGGAACTCTCTGGTGTGGAGCGTACCCTTGCTAACCAGGGATTTGTTGCTAAGGCAGCACCTGAAGTTATCGAGAAGAAACGTGCACGCGCAGAAGAACTTGCTACGCTTGTTGCTCAACTAGAACAGCAGATTGCTGACTTCTCATAAGTAAAACTTGATGCGGCGTAACGGCCGCATCTTGTGTTTAGTACGTGCAAACAGTCCACTTTAGGTTAGGAACAACATGTCTGAGGTTAGATCCGATATCGAGATTGCTCAATCATCCGAGATGCTTCCCATCTTTGAGGTGGCAAAGCGCGCAGGTATTTCAGAGGATTTGCTTGAGCCTTATGGTCGTTATAAAGCAAAGCTTGATGCACGTGCCCTGGAAGACAAGCCTCTTCGTGGAAAGCTTGTGCTGGTAACCGCTATTAATCCAACGCCAGCAGGCGAGGGAAAGACTACTACCTCGGTAGGTTTGGCGGATGCCTTGACCAGCTTGGGACAGTCTGCCATGTTGGCCCTTAGAGAGCCTTCTTTGGGACCCGTCTTTGGCGTCAAGGGTGGCGCTGCGGGCGGTGGCTATGCCCAGGTAGTTCCTATGGAGGACATTAACCTTCACTTTACCGGTGACTTCCACGCTATTGGCGCTGCAAATAACTTGTGTGCAGCCATGCTGGATAACCATATTAAGCAGGGCAACAGTCTTAACATTGATCCACGTCGTGTTGTGTGGAAGCGCTGCGTAGACATGAACGATCGCCAGCTCAGAAACGTTGTTGACGGACTTGGCGGCATTGCAGACGGCATGCCAAGACAAGACGGCTTTGATATTACCGTTGCCTCCGAGGTCATGGCTGTATTCTGCCTTGCTTCGGGCATCAAAGATCTTAAAGAGCGCCTGGGCAGAATGGTTATTGCCTACACCTATGACCGTAAGCCTGTTACCGTCAGCGATATCCACGCAGAGGGCGCTATGACAGCGCTGCTCAAAGACGCTATTCAGCCTAATTTGGTCCAGACGCTTGAGCACACACCTGCTCTTGTTCACGGTGGACCTTTTGCCAACATAGCTCACGGTTGCAATACCGTTGAGGCAACAAAGACTGCTCTGCGTCTTGCTGATTACGTTGTTACCGAAGCTGGTTTTGGCGCAGACCTTGGTGCCGAGAAGTTCTTGGACATTAAGTGTAGAGCTACAGGTCTTGCTCCATCGGCTGTTGTTCTGGTGGCAACCGTTCGTGCACTTAAGTACAACGGAGGCGTTGCCAAAGCAGACCTTAACCAGCAAAACGTTGAGGCGCTTAAAGAGGGCATTCCTAACCTGCTTCGCCACGTTGATAACATCCAGACGGTCTACGGTCTTCCTGTAGTTGTTGCCATCAATGCATTCCCGACAGATACCACTGAAGAGCTTGCTCTGGTAGAGGAGGAGTGCAAGAAGCGTGGCGTAAATGTTGTCCTGTCTGAGGTTTGGGCAAAGGGTGGAAAGGGCGGCCAGGCTCTTGCAGAAGAGGTCATGCGCCTTTGCCAGACTGAGTCTAAGCTCACCTTTGCTTACGATGTCAAAGAGTCTTTGAAGCAGAAAATTACTGACATTGCTACCAAGATTTACCACGCCGATGGTGTTGAATTTGCTCCAAGTGCCGCCAAGCAACTTCAGCAGCTTGAAGAGCTTGGCTTTGGCGAGCTTCCTATTTGTATGGCAAAAACTCAGTACTCCTTTACTGATGATCAGACCAAATTGGGTGCTCCAGAAAACTTTAAGATTACCGTGCGAGAAGTTCGTGTTTCTGCAGGTGCTGGCTTTGTAGTCTGCCTTACGGGCTCCATTATGACCATGCCAGGACTTCCAAAGGTTCCTGCTGCAGAGCACATTGATGTTCTTGATGATGGAAGAATTGTGGGTCTTTTCTAATGTCTTATCCCTCTTCACCAGAAGAAGTTGCGTTTACAACCTATAGCGCTGACTCTTATGCTCAGCATCTTGCTGCTAAAGAGCCTATTCCTGGTGGTGGTAGTGCAGCTGCCTATGTAGGAGCGCTTGCAGTATCTTTGGCTTCAATGGCTGGTGTGTATGCACAAGGAAAACCTGCCTATGCTCAGCATGAAGATGATCTTGCAAAATACATCGCCCGAGCTGGAGCTCTTCGCCAAGACTTCATGGAGCTTATGGATGAGGACTCTCGCCAGTTCCTGCTGGTTTCCAGCGCGTTTAGTGTGTCTAAAGATGATCCAAAGCGCGCAGAGATTGTTGAGGATGCTCTTAAAGAAGCAGCTCAACCTCCGCTGAAGGTTATGAGAAAAGTGTGCGAGTCCATTGAGCTTCTCGAAGAGATGCTTATCAAGGGGTCCCGCATGCTTCTATCCGATGTAGGTTGTGGTGCCGCTCTGGCACGCGGTGCTTTGATTGCAGCTTCTCACACGTTGTTTGTAAACACGCGCTCCATGCATGATACGGCCTATGCTCAAACATTGCTTGATGAGGCAGACAAGCTTCTGGACACCTATGTATCACGAGCTGACGCTGTAAGTGATGCGGTGAGCGCACAGCTGAGACAGGAGGCATAACATGAGCTCAGAGACTACTTCACAGGAGCTTCGTGGCGCCCCTGTTGCTAAGGCGATAACTGAAGAACTTGCTGCTCAGGTTCAGGAACTTCGCGCACAAGGCGTAACTCCTAAGCTGGTTATTGTTCGCATTGGACAGAAAAGTGATGACCTTACCTATGAGCGCGCGGCATATACGCGTGCAGAGAAGGTAGGTTTTGAAGTTGAGACCATTGAGCTTCCAGAAGACGCTACACAAGAGCAGGTAAATGCTACGTTTGACAAGGTTTCTGCCGACGCATCGGTACATGGTTGTCTGCCCATGCGTCCTTTTCCTGCTGGAATTGACGAGCATGAAGCGCTTCAGCATCTAGCTCCAGAAAAAGACGTTGATTGCGCAACTGATTCAATGCTGCTGGCAACACTTTGTGGAACTCCTGGTGCACTGGGACCTTGTACCGCAGAAGCAGTTCTGGCGCTTCTCGATTTCTATCAGGTGCCCCTTGAGGGAGCGTCTGTTGCAATTGTTGGTCGCTCAAATGTCATTGGTCGTCCGGTAGCTGCGCTATTAAGTGCAAGAAACGCTACAGTAACGGTGTGTCACAGCAAGACCAAGGACCTTGCTGCTACGCTTAAGCAGTCAGATGTTGTGGTTGTGGCTGCAGGTCGTGCGCACCTTATTGGAGCTGACTGCGTAAGAGCAGGACAAACCATCGTTGACGTGGGCATTAACTGGGATGAAGCAACTCAGAAACTGGTTGGCGACGTCAATACAGAGCAGGTGGCACCTCTGGTGAGTGCTTATACTCCTGTTCCTGGCGGTGTGGGTAGCGTAACTACAGCAATTCTTGCTCGCCATGTTATCGCCGCAGCTCAAAGAACGCTTGCATAAGAGTGAAAGGTAGGTTGCCTCATGGCAGCGGAAAATAACTATAAAGAGCTTGACCAAGAGCGCGTAAAAGCCGCGGTCAAGGAGTTTTTGCTTGCTATTGGTGAGGATCCAGAGCGAGAAGGTCTGCTTGATACACCAGACCGTGTTGCTCGCGCTTGCGTGGAGCTTTTTGGCGGCATGCAGGAAGATCCTGCAGTCCACCTGCGTAAGCAGTTCCATGAAGAGGGCAATAAAGAGATGGTTATTGTTCGCGACATTCCTTTCTCGTCTACCTGTGAGCATCACATTCTGCCATTTGTGGGCAAGGCACACGTCTGCTACATCCCACAAAACGGTCGCATTACCGGCCTTTCCAAGATTGCTCGCTGCGTTAGCGGATTTTCTCGCCGTCTGCAGGTACAGGAGCGTTTAACGGGCCAGATTGCAGACGCTATGGTAGAAGAGCTTGATCCCTTGGGCGTTTTGGTGGTTATGGAGGCCGAGCACACGTGCATGAGCATGCGTGGCATTAAGGCATCGGGAGCTCTTACCACCACATCTGCAGTTCGCGGCATTTTTAAGACTAACGAGAAAACCCGTGCAGAGGCTATGCGTCTGCTTGGTCTATAAGAGGTATGTTCGCAATGAGTTATTCTGTTCCTTTTTCTGTGCCTGAGCTGAGCTACGAGCAGTCTTTAAAGGTACTTCACGATACAAAGAAGTTTGGTATTCAGCCCCTGCTGGAGAGCGTGGAAGACATGCTCAAAGAGCTGGGCAACCCTGATCTCTGCTTTAAGAGTGTTCAAATTGCGGGCACTAACGGTAAAACGTCTACCTCTAGATACACTGCAGCCCTGCTCAAGGGAGAGGGTCTCAAGACCGCTCTGTACACGTCTCCCGAGCTCATCAGCTATACCGAGCGCATGGAGATTAACGGCACTCCCGTCTCTGAGGCGGCTTTTGCTCACGGTGTCTCTGCAGCTCAAGTAGCAGGGGAGCGCGTCAACGCTCAGCGAGCTGCCTTGGGCGAGCGTCCTTATGACATCACCGAGTTTGATCTTTTGACCGTTGCAGCTCTGATTGTTTTTGCCGAGGCAGAGATTGACGTCTGTGTGCTTGAGTGTGGCATGGGCGGCAGGTGGGACGCAACAAGCGCTGCTCAAAACATCACCTCCGTTGCCATCACGGGCGTTGGCCTGGATCACACGCGCATCCTAGGCGATACCCTTGAGGCTATTGCTGGCGAGAAAGCCGCCATCATCAAGCCTGGTCGTACCTGCGTTCTTGGAGTGGGAACGACAACTCCCCAGAGCGTCCAAGACGTATTCTTGTCCCAGGCAGCTTCTGCAGGCGTTGTTCCAACTCTTCTTGTAGCTGACAAGCCTGAGGATGTTGAAGGAGAAGTTTCTGCTGGTAAGGCTACTGACCATCCAGAGCTACCTCACGCTCACTTCTTCATTACCAAAAAGCCTAAGAGCATTGGTTTTCCTCTTGAGCTTACGGTTGTAACACCGCGTGCAACCTACGAGGATCTTGCCGCACTGAAGCCAAGCTACCAAGCAGCAAACATTGCCCTGGCAACCTGCTTGGCTGAGGATTTTCTTGGTCGTCCACTTGATGCTGAGAAAGCGTTTTTCTCCACAACCAGGTGCCCTACACCCGGTAGATTCCAGTTGCTTCAGCCAAAGCCTTTAGTCCTTATCGACGCGGCTCACAACCCTCAGTCAATTGAGACATTCTTAACTGCTATCCGCTCTATTGAGCCAGAAGTTACCAACCGTCCTATGCTTTTGACTGCTGTTTTTGCAGATAAAGATGTTAAGGGCATCGCAGAACTTCTCGCCAAAGAGTTCCCTGAGGTAGCGGTAACCCAGACAGATAACGATCGCGCCATGGATGCAGATGAGCTTGCTGAGCTGTACAAAGCCTGCGGCGCTAACGTGGTAGCTGTGTATAGAAGCGTTCCCGAAGCAATGGACGCCTTGCGCGAGAAGGGCTTTGTAGCATGTGGAACAATTTCACTTGCTGGCGAGGTTGCTGCACAATTTAGTGATGCTTTGGTAAAATAAATTTATCTGCGACATTACGCTCCATTTTGAGGCGGTTTGTCGTACGATTTAGGAGAGAACAAAAAGCCAGCAGAAGGGGCTGTCAGATGCAGGAGATTCTTGATCAGATTATTACACCTGAGGTACGTATGGTTATTTACCTCATGGTTATTTGCGTCGTAATGCTTTATATCCTTTCCATCATCTACGTTATTCGCGATGCTCAGCGTCGTGGCGCAGAGCCTTGGTGGATGTGGGCAGTCATTTCTGTTGTTCCTGTTGTTGGTCTGCTTGCATACGTTATTCTGCGTCCAAGCAGCTACCTCATTGACCGTGAGGAGCAGGACCTTGACATTGCCCTTCGTGAGCACCAGCTGTCTCACTACGGCATCTGCCCTAAGTGCTCCGCTCCAATTGACCGCGATTTTATCGTGTGCCCAATCTGCAATACGCAGGTTAGAAACGTTTGCCCAACATGCCATCGTCCACTGAACGCAGACTGGAAGGTTTGCCCTTACTGCCGTACTCGCATTCAATAACGTTTGGTTTTGTTCTTTATGATGGCAATCTGGTGTTTTACAACAGAGACTATGTAGGCGTCTGCTCCTAAGCTCCCGTGTGAGCAGAGTAGGCGCCGTGCCTGTTTCTATGAGTAGCTACCTCTGAGGGGTTTTACATGAAGGTTTTATATAACGACGGCCATGTTGGCGAGATTAACGATGCAGCTGAAGAGCTTGAGGTTATTCGCCACGATGCAGCTCACCTGCTTGCTCAGGCTCTGAAGCGTCTATATCCACACGCACAGTTTGCCTATGGTCCAGCAACCGAAAACGGTTTTTACTATGACGTTGATCTTGGAGACACCAAGGTTAACGAGGACGATTTCCCAGCTATCGAAGCTGAGATGAAGAAGATTGTCAAAGAGAACCTCAAGATTGAGACGTTTGAGCTTCCTCGAGATGAGGCTGTTGCCTACATGAAGGAGCGCGGCGAGTCTTACAAGGTTGAGCACATTGGCGATCTTGCTCCTGACGCACACATCACCTTCTACAAGCAGGGTGAATACGTTGATATGTGCGTTGGCCCTCATATGCTCTATACCAAGGGTGTTAAGGCTTTTAAGCTGACTAGCATTTCTGGTGCTTATTGGAAGGCCGATAAGAACAACAAGATGCTCACCAGAATTTATGGTGTTGCGTTTGGTTCCAAAGATGAGCTTGCTCAGTACCTCAAGATGATTGAAGAAGCCGAGAAGCGCGACCACAGGAAGATTGGCCGCGAGATGGAGCTCTTCATGATGTCCGACTTTGGTCCTGGCTCTCCATTCTGGCTTCCAAACGGTATGGCTCTGCGCAACGCTCTGACCGATTACTGGCATGAGATGCAGGCTCGCTTTGGTTATCAGGAGGTCCAGACTCCACTGATCCTCTCGCGTTCCCTTTGGGAGACTTCTGGTCACTGGGACCACTACAAAGAGAATATGTACACCACCACGGTAGATGAAGAGGACTTTGCCATTAAGCCTATGAACTGCCCTGGTGCTTGCTTAATTTATAAGTCTAAGCCACGCTCTTATAGGGATCTTCCTATGAAGCTGGCTGAGGCTGGTCTTGATCACCGTTACGAGATGAAGGGTGCCCTGCACGGTCTGTTCCGTGTTCGTGAGTTTACTCAGGATGACGCACACCTCTTTATCCGCCCTGATCAGATTACTGAGCAGGTCACAGATGCGTCTCACCTCATCACTGCTTACTATGCACAGTTTGGCTTCCCATACCGTGTAGAGCTTTCTACGCGCCCAGAGAATTCTATGGGTTCTGATGAGGATTGGGAGCGCGCTGAGCAGGGCCTGCGTGATGCACTTGATGCCATGGGCATTGAGTACGTCATTAACGAGGGTGATGGTGCGTTCTATGGTCCTAAGATTGACTTCCATCTGACCGACTGCCTTGGTCGCTCTTGGCAGTGCGGTACCATCCAGCTTGACTTCCAACTGCCTCACAACTTCCAGCTTGAGTACATTGACTCCGACGGTACCAAGAAGCAGCCAATCATGATTCACCGCGCTGGCTTTGGTTCTTTTGAGCGCTTCATTGGTATTCTGACCGAGAATTACGAAGGCAAGTTCCCGGTCTGGCTGAGCCCATGCCAGGTCAAGGTTCTTCCTGTCTCCGAGAAGTCTCGTCCTTATGCTCATGAGGTTGCCGATAAGCTTGCAGCCGCTGGTATTCGCGTTAAGGTTGATGACCGTGACGAGAAGATCGGCTATAAGATTCGTGAGGCTCGCTCCCTTGACCGTGTTCCTTATATGCTCATCCTTGGTGAGCAGGAGGTAGAGGCAGGAAACATTTCTGTCCGCGATCGCTCCAACGAGACTCACGTCGCAGAGCTTGACGAGTTTATTGCTCAGGTTGTCAAAGAGAATGCGGAGCGTGTTGGTTAATAGGGTTTCAGACAAAGTGCAGGTTATGGGTGGCACCGCGCAGGATGGCGCAGGCGGCACGAAGAGTGTCAGCGCAATCGACGGCGTTACGCAAACCGCAACCGACGTTGTCACGCAAACTGCAACCGACGTTGTCACGCAAACCGCAACCGATGTTGTAGCTGAATACGTAAAAATGACAGGGGCAGGCCGTGCGCGGCTTGTCCCTGTTTCATATGTAGACGAACTTCTCGTCACACTGGTTTCGGGCGGTGCAACCGTCGTGGATCCGCTTGCTGGCATGCCCATTGAGGTGTGCGACATCAAAGGCAGAACTGCGGCAGGGGAGCTGCTTGTGGCGGACGTGCGTACGATTGGTGCCGAGTTCAGCCCCGCGTGCCGTCTAGGGGCAGAGCTTGCAGTTGCCGAGGACGCTCGGGTGCCGGGATATGTTGTCGTGTGCATGCGGAAGTGCTGCATACCGTGGGTAGCAGAGGCAGTTGAAGCAAAGGCGTGCTCTGCAGAGGACGTGACGATTTCTGCCACGGGAGCGGAAGAGCAGGCGAGTGCACGGGTTTCTCGCCACGCCGCGTGCGACGCGGCGCAGGTGGTTGCCGCGTACCTGGCGTGTCATCCGCGCGTCGAGGCGGTGCGCTATCCGGGTCTCAAGACGGACCCGAGCTTTACGCGCGCAACATCGCAGCTGGTGGGTGGATTTGGTCCGTACGTGGATTACATGTGGAGAGAATCGCCAGGTGAATGGCATAGATTTACAGCAACTGATGAAGACGCCAGAACGCAGATTATAAATTTTGAGAGACTTGGTTAACGGTAAGCATTTGTTTAGCAGACCTTGGTATAATTTGAATTAATGTTCCTAAACAGAAGGGGATTTTATGGCAAAGAAGGCTACTCAAATTGAGGATGTTGATACTTTGCTCAAGCGCCTCGAAGAGATGCGCGAAGCACAGGCAGAGTTTGCAACATTCACTCAAGAGCAGGTCGATAAGATTTTCTATGAAGCTGCTCTTGCGGCTGAGAAAAATCGTATCCCTCTTGCTCGCATGGCAGTTGAAGAAACTGGCATGGGTGTAATGGAAGATAAGGTTATCAAGAACCATTACGCAGCAGAGTATATTTACAACAAATACAAGGACATGAAGACTTGTGGTGTTGTAGAGGATGATCCAGCTGCAGGTTATCGAGTTGTAGCCGAGCCAATGGGTATCGTAGCTGCAGTTATTCCAACTACTAACCCAACTTCTACCGCAATCTTTAAGACACTTCTTGCTCTGAAGACAAGAAACGCCATTATTATTTCCCCACACCCACGCGCAAAAGAGTGCACCATTGCTGCTGCTCGCATTGTTCGCGATGCTGCCGAGAAGGCCGGCTGCCCCAAGGGTATTATCGACTGGGTACCAGCTCCTACCATTGATATGACCGCAGCAGTTATGAGCAACGCTGATATCATCCTGGCAACCGGTGGTCCAGGTATGGTTAACGCAGCTTACTCTTCTGGTAAGCCTGCTCTGGGCGTTGGTCCTGGTAACACTCCTGCTATCATCGACGATACCGCTGACATCAAGCTTGCAGTTAGCTCCATCATTCACTCCAAGACCTTCGATAACGGTATGATCTGCGCTTCCGAGCAGTCTGTTACCGTTCTTGATAGTATCTATGACCAGGTTAAGAAGGAGTTTGCTAATCGTGGCTGCTACTTCCTACACGGTAAGGAGCTTGACGCTGTCCGTAAGACCGTCATTGTCAACGGTGCTGTTAACGCAGCTATTGTTGGTAAGTCTGCTCACTTCATCGCAAAGACTGCTGGCGTCGACGTCCCAGAGAAGACCAAGGTTCTTATTGGTGAGGTAACCTCTGTTGAGCCTTCAGAGGAGATGGCTCACGAGAAGCTTTCTCCAGTTCTTGGTATGTATCGTGCAAAGAACTTTGACGAGGCTATTGCTAAGGCTGAGCGTCTTGTTGCTGATGGCGGCTATGGTCACACCAGTTCTCTTTACGTCAACATTAACGAGAAAGAGAAGATTGCTAAGCACCAGGAGGCAATGAAGACCTGCCGTATCCTGATCAATACTCCTTCCTCTCAGGGTGGTATTGGAGACCTCTACAACTTTAAGATGGCTCCATCCCTAACCCTTGGCTGTGGCAGCTGGGGCGGCAACTCCGTTTCCGGCAACGTTGGCCCACAGCACCTGCTTAACTACAAGTCTGTTGCAGAGAGGCAAGAGAATATGCTTTGGCTTCGTGTACCTGAGAAGGTCTACTTCAAGAGGGGCTGCATGCCTCTTGCTCTCCGTGAGCTCAAAGAGGTCTATAACAAGAAGCGCGTCTTCATTGTCACAGACCAGTTCCTTTACAAGAGTGGCTTCACCAAGACCATCGAGGAAACCCTGGATTCCCTGGGTATTGTTCACTCTTCATTCTGGGATGTTGCTCCAGATCCAACCCTCCAGTGCGCTCTTGAGGGTGTAGCTCGCATTCGCTCCTTCGAGCCAGACTGCATCATCGCAATCGGCGGCGGTTCTGCTATGGACGCAGGTAAGATTATGTGGTCCATGTACGAGAACCCAGAGGAGAAGTTTGAGGACATGGCAGCGGACTTCTTGGATATCCGCAAGCGTGTCTACAACTATCCTAAGATGGGCAAAAAGGCATTCTTCGTTGCTATTCCAACTTCTTCTGGTACTGGTTCCGAGGTAACTCCATTTGCCATCATCACTGATGCTGACAACGGCGTTAAGTACCCACTTGCAGACTATGAGTTGCTGCCTAACATGGCAATTGTTGATACCGACAACATGATGAGCCAGCCTAAGGGCCTGACCTCTGCTTCTGGTATCGACGTTCTTACTCACTGCCTCGAGGCATTTGTCTCCATGATGGCATCTGACTACACAGATGGCATGGCTCTTCGCGGCATGAAGCTGGTCTTTGAGTACCTGCCACGTGCTTATGACAATCCAAACGATGTCGAGGCACGCGATCACATGGCAAACGCTTCCTGCCTGGGCGGACTCGCATTTGCTAATGCATTCCTTGGTGTTAACCACTCCATGGCTCACAAGCTGGGCGCTTTCCACCACATTCCACATGGTTGGGCAAATGCAGTTATCCTTACTCGCGTTATGCGCTATAACGCAGCTGAGCGCCCAACAAAGATGGGTACCTTCCCACAGTACGATCACCCACATACCCTTGCACGTTATGCCGAGGCTGGTCGTTTCTGCGGTGTTACCGGCAAGGATGACCTCGAGGTCTTCGAGAACTTTGTCAAGAAGATTGAGGAGCTCAAGGCATACATCGGCGTCAAGGAGACCATCAAGGACTACGGCGTAGATGAGAAGTACTTCCTCGATACCCTTGACGAGATGTCTGAGCAGGCATTTGATGACCAGTGCACTGGCGCAAACCCACGCTATCCACTTGTCTCCGAGATTCGCGAGCTCTACTTGGATGCTTACTACGGCCGTGAGCCAGGCTTCTACGAGGACTAATTCTCGCGTGCGTCACAGCTGCGGCCGCTACGTAGCGCATCCATTGCGTCACGCATTCACAGCTTCCGACTTGTAGCGCATAAAGCACAAAACAAGAGCTGGTTACCTAAACCCCAGGTAACCGGCTCTTTTTCTAGTCTTCTGAACTTACTGCCTGATTGTCTGATGCGCAAGTTCGATTGAAACTGTTGCTAGAGATTCTCAAAACACATCTATGTCACTTAATCTGTCAAAAAAGGCTATACATTGCTCCAATAATGCGAGTTTAGTGCGCAACAACAAAAACGCTCTTGGTAGGCCCCCACAACGCCTAAACGTGTCGATAGGTCACAAACTTGAAAGCGATACCTTCTGGAGTCACGCCGCCATCTTCCTCGTTGCAAACTTCCCACGCAGGATCTTCGTCCAGGTTGGGGAAGTACGTATCCGCATCAACCACGGTGTCGTGCTTCGTGACGTACGCGTAAGAGCACTTGTCGAGAAGGGCGCGGTAAATCGGAGCTCCACCAATAAGCCAGACCTTCTCGGGAGCTTCATCCTTAACTAAACGAAGCGCTTCCTCAGCTGACGACACAACCTCTACGCCTTCGACCTGGTAATCGGCGTTTCTAGAGATGACGATGTTGCGGCGACCTTTAAGCGGTCCGCCAGGGAAGCTCTCCAGCGTCTTTCTGCCCATGACAACTGTGCAGCCGCGCGTATGCTCAACAAAGTACTTCATGTCGGCCTTGTTGGGGATGAGAAGGTCTCCGTCGCATCCGATGCCCCAATCGCGTGTTACAGAAACAATTGCGTTCATGTGGTTCTCCTGGCAAGTATCGTCTTAAAAGAAATAATGATGTTAGCTTGACTGTCCGATTGAGCATGTCTGCCACACCCAGCCGCATCCGCTCGGATGTGTCTGCCGCACCAACCGCGTCCGCAGCAGCCGTGTTTAAACGGCAATCGGAATGTTTTTAATCTGCGGACCGTGCTGATAATCTTCGACAATGAGGTCGTCAGTAGTAAAGTCGTAGAAATTGGTGACGTTAGGATTCAAGCTCACCTTTGGTGCGTCAAAGGTTGGGCGAGAAATCAATTCTTTAACAATATCCACGTGGCGATCGTAAATGTGAGCGTCGGCAATCATGTGAACAAGCTCGCCGGCCTCCATGCCGCTAACCTGCGCAACCATCATCAACAGGATGGCGTACTGGCAAACATTCCAGTTGTTAGCAGCAAGAATGTCCTGGCTACGCTGAACAAGTAGCAGGTTAAGCGTTGGTTTTTCCTTGCCTGGCTCCTGAGTAACGTTATAGATTGCGTTGAATGCGCAAGGGTAGAGGTTCATCTCGGAGAGGTCGGCAAAGGTGTACAGATTGGTCATAATACGACGACTAAAAGGATTCTCTTTGAGGTCTTTGAGCACGCGATCCATCTGGTCATAATCGCCGTCAGCATAGTGAGAAACCTGTCCAACCTGATAACCGTAAGCTTTGCCAATGGAGCCGGACTCATCAGCCCATGAATCCCAGATGTGAGAGTTGAGGTCATTAACGTTGTTGGACTTCTTCTGATAAATCCATAGAACCTCGTCCATGGCGCTCTTGAGAGCGGTACGGCGAAGCGTCAGTGCAGGAAATTCCTCACGCAAATCGTAGCGATTGCAGACGCCAAACTTCTTGATCGTGTATGCGGAAGTGCCATCTTCCCAGGTAGGACGAACCTTTTCGCCCTCGGTGGTAGTGCCGTTTTCAATAATGTCGGAGCACATATCAATAAAAATACGATCTGCTTTGCTCATATTCAATCCTTAAAATTACTGTTCAAATTGCAATAAACACCTGGTATTTGCGCGTGTGACAAGCTGCTATCAAGTCTCTGCTAAACACATTACCAGTTGCTGTCAGTATAAGCGCTGTAGGGGTCCCCAAAAAGCGGGCTTGAGGAAGTCTGATTGCTCGAAACACAAGAACGTCCCAGTCCCGAGAGCAGCATAATAACTATAAAAAATAGCAAGCCCGCAGGAAAAGGAGAGCCATCAGGCATCTGCGACGGATCGTTTGGGTCAAAGTCAGGGCCCTCTCCGCCAAATTCATGCCTGTTGTGCCTGGTATCTTGGTTGTCGTCTTTCTTTGCCATCAATCCTCAATCAAACGCTTACACTTTGATGATACCCGTCATCGCCCAAGGATTTCATGGCGAGAAACCCCTCTTTTAGTCACTCCACATTCTCTGCAAAGTATTTTGAACACGACGACTTGTTCGCGCCTGCAGCTCGCTTACACCCGCAGCATCCGCGCCTGCAGCTCCTACAGGTGCTGCGATGCAAAGATATCGTTCCAGAACGTGCCAAGCTGCTTGATAAGTTCAATGTCCGCTGGAAGCCACTGCACGTCAAGCAACTCGTTTTGAGCAAGCCAACGAAGCTCTGAGTGAACCTGCGGATCTGCAACAGGCTCTTCAGACTCGCCGAGGGTGCAGACAAAACAATCCATGTGCAGATCAAAGGTAGGGTAGGAGTAAGTTACTGTGTCATAGAAGAACGCCGCCTGCACGCTACAGTGCAGCTCTTCCTGAATTTCTCGGCGTAGTGCCTGCTCAGAGGTCTCTCCGGCCTCAACTTTTCCACCAGGAAACTCCCAGAAGCCAGCATTATCCGCGTCAGCTCTACAAGCGGCAAGGATTTTGTTGTCCTTATAGAAGATTGCCGCAGCTACATTGACTGTCTTGGCCTCGGACATGTTATCCCTCCAGTCTGACTGTTGCAAAGATGGTGGAATTTTCGGCATCTTTGAGCACTACCGAGAAACCCGTCTCATCGGTGTATACCTGGGGAGTAATGGTATCGCCTAAGTGCGCCTGGCTTCTGTACTGAACCACAATGCGGCGCAGCTTGTGAGAATAACCAAGGGCCACAAGCGTGTCGACAGCCATGAGCACGTATTGAGCATTGTTGACATGCTTGTTTGTATCTAGGTGCTGCTGAGAAACTAGAATGGCTGGACCCTCAACAGCGTTTCCCTCAAGTGCAATTTTGCGAGGTGTAGGCGGTAAATCTACGCGAGGTTCGCCAGTAATGTAAATGCTCTCACTCTCTGGAACGCGAGCTGCCTTACCCTCTTTAATATCCATTAAATACCAGGTAGAATCAGCTTTTACGATGTTTGTGCCGCTTGCATCATTGATGACAAATGACCTTGATGCTTGAAGACCCTTCATCTGATATGACCAGGTACCCACGCAGATCTTCTCGCCAAATTGAGGGAGTCGGTCAACCTGAATCTGCCAAGTTGCCAGGACCCATGCGTATCCCTCGCTGGTCAGCTGCTTAAAGCCGCGGCCAATATCTTCTGAATGGAACGTCGAGCAATCCTGAAGGTAGTTCATAACGCCTACCAGGGAAAGCTTGCCCGTCTCATCGCATTCGCTGTATCTAACTCTACTTTCAATGGTGTACATACAAATCCAAACTCGAAATCAGCGTTTGCTGAGGTATTATGGTATGTCGAGAAGCCCGTTTAGTTGTCCCAGGGGAACGAACTTGGCAGGTGATCTTTGACTTTCTGGGTAGTGTCGTCAAACTTTTGCTTGGTTACCTGGACTTTCTGGGAAACCTCTTTAGCCTTTTGAGCGGCAAGAAGGGTTGCAGTTTGAGCGGCTGCATTTGCTTTTTGGGCCGCCGCATTTGCCTTTTGAGCAGCTGCATTTGCTTTCTGCGATGCGTTTTGTGCCGCAGCGCTTACTTTTTGCGAAGCATTCTGTGCGGCTTCTTCAACCTTCATTGATGCATCTTGAGCTGCGGCTTCAACTTTGTGATGGGTAGTAGGCCCATTCCAAAGAAGGCTAGCAACCGTGTCCAAAAAATAAAGCGTAACCACAATAAACGCCACAACCGAGACAGTATGCTTGGAGAAAAGCATCAAAATATTAAGCATCGTTGGAACCAGCACAAAAACTGAGGTAACAGAAAACGCACCAAATACCGCGCTGGCCTGGGGACAAATTCGACCATGCAAGTTGAACTTAAACATAGAGTAGTCCCACCACTTCTTTTTAAAACGACGCTCCAAAAAGAGTCCGGTCGAGTACTCAATAACGGTGGCTAAAACTGCACCAATGATAAAGACAATAATTGGATTAGAAATCTGGCCTAGTACCAGCCATTCCGCAAGTGCTCCAATACCATAAATAGGGCAGGTAGGACCAAAAAGAAAACCGCGCTTGGTAAATTCTCCCTCAACAACGGAGCAATAAATGGTCTCGTACACCCAACCACCAAAAGAAATCAGCGCAAAAATTATGACCATCTGAGGCAGATATTGCACAAAGAGCTCAATATTCTTATCGAGTGCAAAGAGTGTACGTAGCGTCTCAGTCATGGTACTCACGAGAGGTTTCCGTAATCCATGTAGCCGTTAAACTCATCCGACTCACTGTTTGTTGTGCCCTGAAAATCGCTTTCAGGTGTCGAGAAACCCGTTGGGCGGAAACCCTCTTTTTTGTATGGATTGCCTGTTAGTGTTTCTGCAGTTGAACAAGCTTTATCGCAAGTTGTTACAATCCAAGCCTCTTTGGTATGAGGGGGAATAGGAACCAGAGGAAACATGTGATGCAAGATGATGTCTTCCTCAACAGGGGTTAAATCAGGGAAATCCTCGCGGGCATTATCAAGTGCATGGCGAGGGTGCGTAAATCCGTGCCAGTTGTCTGGTGCGGCCTCGTGATCGTGCCAATCATAGAGGTAGTAGTCATGAAGAAGCGCGCCACGTACAAGGGCTTGCTCGTCGACTTTGATACCAGTATTCATGGCAAAAGCAAGGCTGCTATAAGCAACCGCAATAACGTGGTCGAGAGTGCTGGTAGTTCCATGTTGTGTAAAAGTTGCAAGTTGGTAGAGTCTTCCGGACTTCAGAATAGGAGTCGAAAGCTCATCGAACCTCTCGCGAATTTTAGAAACGTCAACCAAAAAATATCCCATCAACTGTGCGCACACATCAGAATTTTGCGTGCGTACCTTAGCAATGTATCTATAAAAGATTAGTTAATCTGGCGGTTACGTGCAATCATTTTGGCTGAATGTTACGAAAACGAAAGAAAAGAAAACACGCTCCCTGAGAGTATAGAAAGTGCCTTTTAACTGCTCTTATACTTTCTCACTGTAGGGGCTCATGTGGTCCACCACAACGTTTACTACGCCAGGAAGACACCTAGCAGAATAGGCGTAGATGTCGTGGCAAGTGACCTCGCCATTTACTTCCAGTGGCATAGGCGCAGTTGATTCAACGGTAATTTCTTTGCCGCTAAAGCTATTGAGGTAGGGCCTACCAAGCGAGTCTCCCGTGCGATCAAAGAAACCAGAAAGCAGTGGGCGTACCAGCTTTGCAGTCATGTGAGTCTCAATGACAATAACCTCAAGCAGACCGTCATTCATGCGATTACCAGGGGCTAGTTCAATTCCTGCTTGCATCATGGAGCTGTTTGCAATAAGGCAGCCAATGCCTTGAAGCTCATGCACTTTGCCATCAACAGTAATTTTGAAGTCGTGTACTGGCGGCATAAGGTTGGCTAGGGCCGCAGTAAAATACGCGGCTTCTCCGAAGGTTTGTTTGTGGGGGATAGCTGAACGCATAATTTCTGCGTCAAGGCCTGTACCGGCCATTAAAGGAACTCCAGCTACATGGGTTTCTCCCGATACTGTGGTCCAGGTAATCTCACCCAGGTCAAGCTGAGCGGTCTGAAGGTTTCTACAGGCTAGCGCCAGTGCGTTAGGTTCAGGAGCGTTTCCAATACTTGCTGCCAGAAGATTAGCGGTTCCAGAAGGGAAGACCAAAATAGGCGTCTGGCATCCTCTAAGGCCATAGAGCAGGCTAGATACGGTTCCATCTCCGCCCGAGAGCACCACTACGTCAAAACTTTCAGGCTGAACAGAACTCAGAACCTCATCTGTGCGCCAATGGCTTTCAACTAGCTTTACCAGGCATTCGTCGCCGCTTTTCAGAAGAGCGCGCTCAAATTCAAAGATTGCGTCAGAGCTAAAACCCGAGCAAGGATTGTGAATGATGAGGGTTCTCATATATCCTCCGAAGATTTGCGACAAGCTGGTATATCATTTTGATACGTATGAGTGTATCGCTTTATGTTAGGTACTTAATCGGCAATTGGATGGACGCATTGTATATAGCAACCTCAGAAGAACTTTCCGCATTTTGTGAGCGAGCAAAGACTTCGCATATCCTTGCAGTTGATACGGAGTTTCTTCGCGAGAAAACCTACTTCCCCAAGCTTTGCCTGGTGCAGGTTTCCACAGGTTCAGAGATTGCTGCGATTGATCCCTTGCTTATCGACGACCTAACTCCGCTTAAAGACCTCCTGGAAAATCCGCAGATTATCAAGATTTTTCACGCGTGCTCACAAGACCTTGAAGTCTTGCTAGAAAAAATGGATTGCGCATGCGCTCCTGTATTTGATACGCAGGTAGCAGCTGCATTTTTGGGTATGCGTCAGCAGGTGAGCTATGCTGGTCTGGTAGAAAATTTTGCTAACGTTAAGCTTGCAAAGGCTGAGTCTTTAACAGACTGGTCAAAGCGACCTCTTGATAAAGAGCAGCTGGTATATGCCGAGGATGACGTGAGATATCTTCCCGCAATCTACAATCAAATGGTCGAGAAGCTCATCAAGCTTGATCGTCTGAGCTGGGTAAAGCCAGAGATGGACCAGCATACTAATATTGAGCAGTATCGTCGAGACCCCTATCAGGCATATCTCCGTTTAAAACGTTCTGGCTCGCTTACGCGTAGACAACTTGCTATTGCTCGAGAGGTGTGTGCCTGGCGAGAAGAAACTGCTGCTAAAAGAGATATTCCACGTAAGTGGGTACTTTCAGACGAACTCATTATTGAGATTTGTCGCCGTGTTCCTACAACACCAGATAGACTGCGCAAAATCCGCGGCACTGAGCAAATCTCTCAAGGTGGGGTAGTGCATCTACTAGATGCAATTAAGTGTGGACAAAAGACACCCGCAGATCAGTGTCCAAAAATCGAACATCATGCTCATCCTTCAGCTGGCTCTGAAGGTGTTGTTGAGCTTATGTATGCTCTTATCAGGATTGTTTCAGAAAAAGAGGGAATTGCATCTCCGTTAATTGCCAATAAAGATGATCTTACTGATTTGCTTTTGGATAGGTCTGACGCAAGACTTAAAACCGGATGGCGCTATCAATTAGTAGGCAAGCAGCTTGTTGGACTACTCAATGGCGAGGTAGGGCTAACAGTTAAAAACGGTCGAGTAGAGCTATTGTAAAAGCAGCGTATTACCTAGGATTAAGCATGATTACTCTTACAAACCTGACTTTTTGTCCGGTGAGTTGGGTATACTCATCTCTATACATAGATAGGAGAAAAACATGTATTACTCAGGTGCGTTTATCCCATACGTTGTTCTAGTAGTTGCCTCGTTGGTGCTCGGATTGGGTACTCAGTGGTACATCAAACATGAATTTAAAAAGTATTCTCTAGTTCCTTCAGGGTTTAATGCCACTGGCGCTTCTGTTGCTCGTACCATGATGGACACTAACGGAGCGGCCAATGTTGGCATTAAGAGAATTTCTGGTGAGCTCACCGATAACTTTGATCCACGTGACAATTGCCTGCACCTCTCTGATGCAAACTTCTCTGAGGGTAGCGTAGCTTCAGTTGCTGTTTCTTGTCATGAAGCAGGTCATGCTGTTCAGACCGCTAAGATGTACATGCCATCTCGCGTTCGTTCCGCTCTTGTTCCTATTGTTAATTTAGCATCTGCAGCATGGATTTATGTCTTTATCGCTGGCGTCTTGCTCAATGTTTCAGGTATGACTGTGCTTGCAATTTGGCTCTATGCATTTACCTTCTTGTTCCATATAGTTACGCTTCCTGTAGAGATTGATGCCTCAAGGCGTGGATTGGCTTTTTTGAAGGCAAACGCTCCCGCAGGCTTTGACTACAATGGCGCTAAAAAGGTACTAATTGCTGCTGCTCTTACGTATGTAGCTGCTGCAATGGTTTCTGCACTTCAGCTACTGTATCTGCTTGGTTCTTCCAGAAGCAGGAATTAGTAATGGATCAGATTCAAGAGAAAGAAGATTCTGTTCTTTCAGTATCTGATGCGGTGCTCTTTGCAAAAAATGAAGTTGCCTTAATGCCATCTATGACGGTGGTTGGAGAGGTCTCTGGATTTAGGGGTCCAAACTATAAGTCCGGTCATTGCTACTTTGACGTAAAAGACCCTGTGAGCTCTATGGCGGTTATTGTCTGGTCAAAGATTTATGCTGCTAGCGGCATTACGCTGCAAGACGGTATGAAGATTCAGATGACTGGAAAGTTTGATATTTACGCTTCAAGTGGCAAGCTTTCTTTTCATGCCCGCACCATTCAGATTGCTGGGGAAGGAGACCTTCGCCAAAAGGTTGCTCAGCTTGCTAAAAAGCTAGAAAAAGAAGGTCTTACAGACATTTCCAGAAAGCGCTACATTCCAGAGTTCTGTACACGCATTGGTGTGGTTACTTCACTTTCTGGCAGCGTCATTGATGATGTTAAGCGTACGCTTGCGCGCAGAAACCCTCTTGTAGAGCTTGAGGTATCTGGCTGTGCTGTTCAGGGTACTCATGCACCTGCAACTATTATTAGAGCTCTCCAGGTTGCTGCAACTACACGGCCAGATGCAATTTTGCTGGTGCGTGGTGGAGGCTCATTTGAAGACCTTATGTGCTTCAATGACGAGGGAGTGGCTCGCGCTATTGCTGCATGTCCAGTTCCTGTTATCACAGGCATTGGTCATGAGCCCGATACCACCATTGCAGATATGGTTTCTGATAGAAGAACTTCAACGCCAACAGCTGCTGCAGAGTCTGTGGCTCCTGCCATTAGTGAGTTACAAACTACGTTTAACAACAGAATTTCTCGCCTTGGAAATGCTACAAGAAAGATTTTGCAGTTCTATAAGACGGATCTAACTGCTGTTGAACAGCGTTCTAACTTGGCAATGAGAAATGCCCTATCAAGTAAAAAATTCCAGCTAGAGAAGCTGTCTGATCGTCCGTGTTTGAAAGACCCTGCGTATATTATTTCTACAAGAACAGAAGATCTTAATCAGACAGAGCAAAGATTAATGGACGCTCTACCAGCGCTTCTTTTAAGAAAGAAAGAGATGCTTTCTGTTGAGTCGCAAAGACTTACCAGAGCTAGTGCAGCCATGCTTCATCCATATGAGGCTTCTTTTTCTTCGCTTGCGGGAAAACTAGATGCGCTTTCTCCTTTAAAGGTTCTTACAAGGGGATATGCATATGTTCAAGATGAAAAGGGTTCTGTCATTAAAACGGCCAAAGATGCTTCAGTTGGAGATTCTTTGCTGGTCAAAATGACGGATGGAACAATCAGGGCAACTGTTTCTGATATTGAGCTCTCATAGATTAGGGGAACAACATGGATACTAAGAAGACCGAAGAGCTGACGTTTAAAGACGCTTCTATTGAACTTGAGCAGATTGTTCGTAAGCTTGAGGGTACAGATTTGGAGCTCGAGGAGTCTTTGGCTCTGTATGCTCGTGGCGTTGAGCTGGTAAAGGATCTTCGTGGAAGGCTTGATACTGCAGAGCAGAAGGTTAAGGTTCTGCTTGATGAGTCCCAGGCAGGAGCTGCAATTACTGACACAACCGCAGCGCCTTCTACTGCATATTTAGACGAGTAAAGGAGAGGTTATGTCTGATTGCATTTTTTGTAAGCTTGCTAACAAAGAAATCCCTACAGAGTTTCTCTATGAGGATGAAAACGTTGTAGCTTTTAATGACCTAAATCCTATTACTCCTGTTCACGTTCTCGTTGTACCAAAGAACCACTACGACAACATCATTGATGGTATTCCTGCTGCAACCCTTGAGAGTGTTACTAAGGCTATAACTGCGGTAACAGAAAAGACAGGAATCAAAGAGACGGGATTTCGCGTTGTTACCAACACTGGAAAGCATGGTGGTCAGACAGTCAATCACGTCCACTTCCACATTTTAGGTGGCAAGCAGATGAATGATTCTATGGGCGGAAAATAAAAATATTCAATTTTTTTGCTCGTCTATTTAACTCCGGGGTATCTTGGGGTTTATGATGTCATGCGGTTATGTTTATTTGAAGTAGGAGAGGAAGACTTACTAGTCTGCACTGCTTCACGGAAAGAGGAGTTACATGAACGTACTGGTTATCAACGCCGGCAGCTCGTCTCTTAAGTATCAGCTTCTTGACGTTGACACCCGCGAGGTTTACGCAAAAGGAAACTGCGAGCGTATCGGTATCGAAGGTTCTTTTGTTGGTCATGAGGAGCTTGGTGGAGAGAAGCAGAAGCTTGAGGTTGCTCTTCCTGATCATAAGACTGCAATTAAGCATGTCTTTGACATCCTTAAGACTATTGATAAGCCAATCGACGGCATTGGTCACCGCGTTGTTCAGGGCGGTTGGTACTTCCCAGAGTCTGCAGTTGTAGACGATAAGGTTCTGGCTCAGGTTCGTGAGGTTGCTCCACTTGCTCCTCTTCACAACTATGCTGAGGCTGACGTTATTGAGATTTGCCGTGAGCTCTTCCCAGAGGTTGGCAATGTAATCGTCTGTGATACTTCTTTCCACTTCAACATGCCAGAGAAGGCACATCGCTATGCTCTTCCTCGCGATGTTGTTGATAAGTACCACGTCCGCAAGTACGGTGCTCACGGTACTTCTCACCGCTACATTTGGCGTGCAACCAATGAGTTCACCAATGGTCAGACTCACAAGCTGGTAAGCTGCCACCTTGGTTCTGGCGCTTCTCTTTCCGCTATTGAGGATGGTCGCGATCTTGAGACCACCATGGGTCTTACTCCACTCGATGGCCTTATCATGGGCACCCGTTGCGGCACAATTGACCCAGCTACTGTCTTCTATCTCTCTCGCGTTGGTGGCTATTCCATCGATGAGATTGACACAATGATGAACAAGCAGTCTGGTCTTCTTGCTCTGTCTGGACACTCCGATTCTCGTGATATTGAGGACGGCGCTCATGCTGGCGATAAGGACTGCCAGCTTGCACTTGAGATGTTCTACTATCGTACCTCCCAGCTCATCATGGAGATGGCTCAGGCTATGCACGGCTTTGATACCATGGCATTCTCCGCTGGTATTGGTGAGAACTCCGATGAGATGCGTCTTGGCGTTGTCAAAGAGCTTGAGTGGATGGGTGTCAAGATTGATGAGGAGAAGAACAAGGTTCGCTCCGGTGAAATCCGTGACATTTCTGCTCCAGATTCAAAAGTACGCGTCTTGGTGGTACCTACCAACGAGGAGTACATGATTGCTCTTGACGTTCAGGAGCTTCTGGGTAAGTAGGTTTTGTCTATACTCTAAAGTTTTTTGAATGACTCCCGCAAATTAGAGGGTTGAACTTAGGGATTTGCCAGAACAAGCAAATTTAATCCGACCTTCTTCAAGCGGAACAACAGATGAACGACCATGTTAGAGTGCAATACTCCTTCATGGTCGTTTTTTATTAAACATCACGCCTGTTAGCTAAAAATGCAAGTAACCTCGAAGCCTCATTTAGTTTATCATTTGCATTGATTCCAAATAATTCTTCAGCCCATATACGGTCTATGTCTCTAATCTCTGGATTCTTTAGTTCCAAGAAGGTAACATTTGATATCTCAGATTGGATTCTTGAAAACAACGTGTCTGATAAAGCATCAAAATTTGGAACTAATGTGGTAAGAATATCTTTTACTTCCATTTTTCTCATGCCTACCTCGTCCTTGGATGAAACCTCACATATCAGCTGATAAAAAATGGTAGTCATCCACGAGGATAGTAGAATCGCTTGCTCTAATGTTGTCATATTACATACCACAAAATTAGTGGAAACAAAAACTCTTTCCCTGGAAAAGTAAGCTCTACCTTTTGTCCTTATTGCCCGAGGAATCAACACGACATTTTCTGGAAATGCGCCTCTACTTTCTCGATCTAAAATACGTTTCCACTCCGATACAGGTTTTATATTTCTGGCTTGCCTTCCATTATTTGACGGTAAAGATACATAATCGTTTAAGATTGAGTCTATGATTACTGGTGGATTTAATGAAGAATCTAAAAACTTACTATCTCCACCTTGTATATCCACAGTGTCAATATGTGCGTTGTGCAGGCCAGAGCCTAAATTTACGCGTCCATCATAACTATTATAAAGAGTATCGTTGGAATCAAAGAAAAGAAGATTACTGCCACCGTTGTTTGCTGCTCCTCCTCTTTTCACCGGGAAGTTATAGCTATCCAATTGGATCAGTTTTGGTGACGAAGTCAATTCTGACTGAACATAAGAAATTGAGTCAATCATATCATTATTAAGCTCACGCCAACCATCTCTCATACTGTTTACAAGCGAGGTTCTTGAGATAATTTTTCCCTCTATTCCCGGAATAATAGTTCTAAAATCGTTTGTGAGATTCATGCTTAGAGTAGAGTTGAATGCATCTGCGTCAATATCAGGGATATTGTTCATACTTGTTATAATATCAATCTCATCGTATGTTCGCTTTGTAGATCCGAGAAGGACACAGGTGTCTTTGGTGACATCTTTGAAGATTCCTTCGCCAGGATAAATAAAAATCTTTTTCAAGCCAAATTTGGATAGAAGCAGTTGACGAATATTAACTGCTTCGTTGCCACGTGCCGTTAAATGCGTTTTTGGAAATACACAGGCAATTGTAGTTCCTTCAGGCAACAACTCTGTAAGTAATTCGATAAACACCGCTTCTAATGGCATCTGCCCATTGTTTGTTATTGCCTGCGTTCCGCTAATTCTGTGTATTGCTTGAAAAAATGACTGCTTGCGTGTGACGCAATTTATGCCTGCAACGAAAGGTGGATTAACAAGAAGGACTTTAACATTCTCAAAATATGTAGGGTTTAAATTAGTGATGTCATTGCAGGTAATATTGGGAGCAATAGTGGTGTTTATGCTGCTAGCATAATTTAGTCCTAATCTCAAAGATAAAAGCTCTAATAGCTGTTGATTACAATCATTTGCAATTATCTGATTAGATTCAAGATTATACACTGGAATCGCAGAACTAATCAGATTTCCGCTTCCTGCGGCCGGATCACAGATATAGTCTTCCGAGTTTAAATCCCCACTAATACTATGAGCAAGAATTGCAACAATTTTTGCCAATTCCAAATCTGTTGGTACTTCTCCATCATGCTCATGCCCAGCAGATACTATTTGATGCAATGTATCAGCAATGGAGTCACCCGTCACACTCTGTTTGCCGTAATTGAAAAGCTCCGTAAGCAGGGAGTTAGCAACAGATACTGTTGAATCAAATAGTGTAGTGCAGTAATTAAAAATGCCGGAAAAATCAACACGACTGCCTTCATTGCATATTTGCTGAATATTTCCATGAAAAACTCGGATATCGTGGAGATCATTCCTGCCCACATATTCGAATGAACCACGAATATATTCATAAAGCATTAATGCGAGATTACTTTTCCATTTGCGATAATCGAACCTTACAGGCTCTATCTCAGCAACGAAGTCATCTAAAGTCAAGAAATAGCTATATCGATCCGCTAATATGGCATCAATAGTATCCTTAAAATAAATAGAAAGAGCATCACACAAGGCAGTTTCATCCGTGAAAGACAGAAAATCACCTATAACAGAAAGTCCTGGTTGAACCATTTGCTGATATGTTCGCAGTCGCGCCGAATCATATCTAAATAAAATAGCTCGTTCAAGATTAGTGAGGATGTAATAAGGCTTCTCTGTTATGCCAGCGTTACTCTGAACATATGACATTGCTTGAAATTGATACCGAGTACTGTTTACTGCAGCAGGGGTTCGCTTTACTTCAATAACACAGAGATACTTGTGAGTTGTAATATTTTCAATAACAAAATCCATCTCCAAAGAGCCTGTGTAGCGATGGTGAACAACTATATAATTTGTATCCTGTCCGAGAAGTCTTAGGGCAATATTAAGGGCATTTTCGCATATGGGATGATAAACGCCTACCTCTGAATCGTTATAATTAATCATAAATCTTCCTCACAAGTATTTCTTTAATTCTACGGCAATAACCTCAGCAAGTAATGGGGGAACAGCATTGCCAACAATCAAGTTTCTCCCTTGTTTGCTACTTGAAACAATTTGATATGAATCGGGGAAGGACTGTAGCCTCAAGGCCTCTCTGACTGTAATTAATCTGTCCTGACTGTAATGAATGTTACATCCTACATTAGGTCGATTAAAATATGTATTAATAGTATAGGATGGCTTATCAGGGAGCATACGACCATAACACGTAGTATGCCCTCCATCGCGCTGTAATCTTCTAATACGTTCAGATGGAACATCGGCTGGAATATCATTGTAATTTCCACCGGGTTTGACATGTGTGCAGATATATTTATCTAATTCGCTCATTTTTGACATAAAATGCTCCGTGACCGCATCTTTTGTCCGAATTGCTTTCTGATAGTTGTTCTGTGGTGGGCATCTATACTCAACAACACCGTTTTCATCATTAATGGGTGCGCCTAAATCATCTAAGGCTTGTTTGACACTTATATAAGGGAGTAAGCCTTCGCCGAAATCCCCGTGTGTTGCTGCAGGGAAAGCAAAGTGTCCATTTTTTAGTCCGACAATTATCACTCTGCGTCTTCTTTGCGGAACACCATAATCCGCCGCATTCATAACCTGCATTTTAACATTGTATCCAATATTCTTAAAGGCTTCCTTAAGTTGGTCTACAATTTTTGAACCACTTGAATTTTTTGCAGATAACAGCCCCGTTACATTTTCAAAAACAAAAGCCTTAGGCTGCACTGCTTCAAGGATTTTCATATAATGCCAGATAAGCTGTCCTCTCGCATCTTCGACATTTCTCATTCCGGCAAGAGAGAATGATTGACACGGTGGACCCCCTATAATAATGTCACAATGTGGGATGTTCTGAACATTCTCCATAGTAATATCGGCGTACTTAATATGATCTCCTATGTTTTGTCTATATGTTTTAACGGCATTTTCGTTATTATCAATTGCCCATAGAATTCTATAACCAGCGTTAATAAATCCTAAGTCCAGCCCTCCACCGCCAGAAAACAAGCTAACAACACTTGACATTTATACGTTCTCCAGTCTTCTTGAAACTATATTTTTATATTCAGATGCAATCTCTTCGAAACTGATATCGCAATACCGAGAAAGCACTTGTGTGATTTCCGATACAATGCTCCTCGATCCTGTAGCAGCCAATTTCATGGCTAATTTTTTAAGTCCATTTATGTCCACTTCCGAAAATGAATCCAGGGCTGGGAAACGAAGGCTTTCTAAGTCGTACTGCTGTAGTTTTAATAATCCTGCACCATATTTTTTCCCAGTGCATTCAAGTTGATAGTAGGTGTAATAGTTATTTAACAAGGCAAAACATACCCAATAATCAACGGCAGGAAATATGATATAAAAGTTATCTCGGATTATGTTGCCAGATTTGTTGACTATAAATTTCATGTCGCTCCTTACAAAATAGCTGAATATGATTCCGTCGCAATCAAAGGTGATGAGTTTATACCATTCATCGCCTTTGTCTATTTTTCTGACAAGAGTTTTAGGCTTTCCTTCTTTTATAATTCTATCTTTCCATTCTCTAAAGTAATCAGCTATATTTTCATCGTTTAAGTCATCTTGATTAACAATAAGTAATTTGTCGCATTTTGAATTTTCTGTTGTATATCCAGTCACTTGTTTAGGCGAAGAAATAATTGCAGTTGTATACCGTTCCTCATGACTGATAGAGGGGTTAATAAACATCTCATTGCAACCAGTTGTTAAACCTCTACGAATTTTCCCGATATTCTTAAATTCATTAGAAAAACCAATATTAAGCTGCCTGTCTTTTCTGCTTATCGGAATGAACCTATTATTCTCTAATTTTACATATTCTGGAACGACTGATTTGGTCCCTTTTATCTTTCTTAATTTAAGGATAATAATATCTACAAGAGCAGATTTTTCAAATACATCACCAGAAATGTGTATTTGACGTTCGATAGTACAGTTATTATACAAAGCCTCTCCAAAACGATCTCCATTCTTAGCGAGCGACCAGCTGCTGGGGAAAATTACAATTAATTCTCCGTTTTCTTTTAAATCAGAAATTGCTTTAATAATAAAATACATATACAAATTCGCAGTAGTCGGCAGAAAAGAAAAAATCGGATTTGTTGCCAAAATAGTTTTATTTACACCCAGTTGAGACAAGGCATTTATCTTTTCATGTCTAACATATGGCGGGTTCATTATAATACCATCATATTGTTCCTTATTATTCGAGGACAAATAGTCTTCATTTTTCAGAAGACAATTTTGATATTTATCTTTACAATATGCGAAAAGGTTTGAATCTAATTCATATCCATATACTTGATTCCATCCACTATTAGTCAAAGCATTAAGGAAGGCACCCTCACCAAAACACGGATCAAGAACTTTTGCGCTCTTACCAATAGTAAAGAGGGAAGTCATATATTCCGCAACTGGAAGTTTTGTAAATACTTGCCCTAAATCCATGCTATTCATCCTTTTGTTTCTGCTCGTTATCGGCAATGACCTTAGATGCTTCTATTAGTGCTGTTCGACATATGAATTCACTATATGAGGCATACGCTTCAAGCTGCGCATCCTGCTTAAGTTTCATTAAATCTCCTTCACTGTCTCTAATGCTAATTGAAATGCTTTTACTCATTAGTACATACCTCTAAAAATTAAATAATTATATACGAAGTGTGCAACATTGTTAATACAAATACCTATAACAGAACTGATCATTCTATTTCTGCATTCTTTTTTATAATAGGCTCTCGCCTTATGGTTATTGCGCTTCGCCTTGCAATTCGGATTGTCGCAGTACTGTTGATGGCTGGAGTGTCGGACAAAGTATTCTCCGCAGCACATACAAGTCAGTATGGAGCCTTGCGAAAACTCGTAATCCATATCGACATCTGCCGGAGGAGCAACATCCGCCACCATATTGTGGGAGTTTTTTATGAAGATATAGATAGTTCTTTGACAACGCTATCTTTAAATTTGTATTTAATGTAAAGAAATTGTAGTTCAATTCATATTTATTTTTTGTAGAAAGATTTATGGGGCTGGATATTTTTTTAAACTAAAGGTATGGGATATTATGCAGGTTAAGAGATTAGTCAGCAAGTCTTTGAGCTATGTATTTGTGTTTATGCTCATGACATTTGCTGCGCTTACCGTATTCAACACAAAGGCTCAAGCTGTTGAGTACGCACCAACTATTTCAAATGCTACCTATACAACGTTAGTTGGTAGTAATGTGCGTGTAAATTTTGATTATGCGCTTAACAATGGTGCTCCTGCATAGCCAGATGATACCTTCACCATTATGCTTCCTGCAGAGCTAGAGAATAATACTCCAGCTCCTTTTGAGGTTATGGGTGTTGATGCTAATGGAAATAGTGTTTCTGTTGGTACAGCAACTCATACAAGCAATCCTAACACCATGACCGTTACCTTCAATAACAACATTGCAGGTCTTACTAATGTTCATGGTCAGATGTCTTTCTCGCTCAATTGGGCAAACGCAATTGCGCAGAGAGGCAATGGCAGCACTACACTTAATATTGGCAACACCAGCCTTAACATGACGTATGGCGGCTCTATTGCTGCTATGGATACTGCAATTACCAAGTACAACAGGACTGGTGCAGTTGCAGAGACAACCTACACGCTTCCTTCTGGCGCAACCATTGAAACTGGAAATGATTATTACGTTACCAGCTGGGTTGTTAATCTAACTCCAACTGATATCACTCAGGTTGGCCTGCTTAATGCAACAGTTAAGGATCAGATTCTAAATCCTTATACCGTTGATGCATCAAAGTTAACTGGCACTGGTGTTAATCCATCAGACGAGCTTGCTGGTCCTTACCTCAAGCATTCTTTCCTTCTTCACCTTGTAGGTGGACCTGTTTTGACAGTTCCAGCAGAGAAAATTCTTGCTGCAATTACCTTTACTCCTAATGGATACACCTTTGATTTTGCTCGTCTTAATGACCAGGTGAACTTTGCTGGCTTCCAGCCACTCATTCAAAACTGCTGGCTTGAGTACAAGACCATTGTTCCAGCTAACGTTACCCAGGTTGATAACAGAGCAACTCTTGATTTTGATGGCAACACTGAAAACTTCACTCGTGAGGGCTGGTGGATTAACCCTCGTGGCGCTGGTACCGCAACTGGCGATGAGCAGGTAAGTGTTTCTGTTTCCAAGGTTTGGGATGATCAGAATAACGCTGACGGTACTCGTCCAACTTCTGTTACCGTTCACCTTTATGCAGATGGTGTAGACACCGGTAAGAGTGAGGTTCTTTCTGACGCAAATGGTTGGACTGTAACATTTAGCAATCTTGATAAGAATCAAGCTGGTACCACAACAGCTATTACGTACACCGTTGTTGAGGATGAAGTTGAGGGTTATACCGCTGAGGTAACAGGTGATGTTACCAGTGGCTTTACCATTACTAACACTC
>CALIZS010000006.1 GCA_938028565.1 uncultured Atopobium sp.
TTAAAATGAATATAAACTACATTCTAAATTGCAATTTATTAAATTTTCATATCATCAACAATAAGAATTAGCTATAAACAGCTATTCCTTATCCATCCACACACAAAAAGCGAGAAGATCCTTGCACTTGAAAGATCTTCTCGCCAAAAAACGTCAATAAGTTTGATGGAATAGCGTTACTTACCCATGGTGAGATGAATTGCAAAACCAGCAATCTCTTCTTTGAAATAGACCAAAAACGTACTGCCATCTGGATTAAGCCTTCTAGAGGACTCATCAATTTCAAAGCCACGACCTACAAAGTATTTCTCGGCAGCAGGAATATTATTAACATGGAAGCCAATATGACCCTTTGTGCCTCGGCCATTTTGTTTCATGACCTCTACCAGGGTCCCTGCAAAAAATGAAGGTGGCTGCTCAATAGTTGGAAGTCCCATAAGAACGGTAAACAGGTTTGCAATCTTTTCTGCCTCGTCCGCATTGCTTGCATTAATGCCAACGTGAGCAACGTACATATCAAACTGCTCAACTGGATTAAGGGCACTGGAATTGTTAGTTGAATCTGTCATACATCTCCCCTTTCCTAGAGCTCAAGTATATAAGGGAAGCTCTAAGATGTGTGCTTGGCAATAAATATTAACCATTACTGTAACTAAGTACTAACAAAAAAGGCCCAGTTACCTAGACCTTTAAATTTTTATGGTGGGCGATGCTGGATTTGAACCAGCGACCCCTTCCGTGTGAAGGAAGTGCTCTACCCCTGAGCCAATCGCCCGAACGACTTGCAATAATAACAAACAATGAAGCTAATTTCTAGCTTTTGACTTTTTTGAAGGTGAATACGTAGACACAGCTTTATTCATCTGAACAAGAATAATTCCCAGGAAGATAAGCTGAAGAATCATTGGCGTAATTACCATAGGCTGAGATGAAAGCTGCGATACAAAAACCCATTCAATGGTAAAGAGAATGAGCTCAACACCAGCAACAAGACGGACAATGCCGTGGGTTTTCTCAAAGTCTTTAGCCAAGCTGATGCATTTCTGAAGAATATAGCAGCAATAAACTGCCATTAAGCTGCACAGCAGAAGCACAATCATGCTTGAAGAGAAACGACCATAGCCAACTGAGAAGGCAAAGATGACAATTCCGGCAACGCCAAGTGCGCCAAGCATAGAGGAAAGCGCCATCATCAACTTAGTTCCACGATCCATACAAACCCCCAACAAGTCAGTTCACAAAGAAAAACGTACACAAGAGGAGCTAGAGCAATAAAACGATGTCAACAAAAAATTTACTTAGCTTCAAGAGACTTTTTAACTTTATGAGATCCTCGGGCAATAGCGCTGGCCATTGCCAAAAGTGCAAACAGCTCAATAAACTGTAAGGTAACTGATGGTTTAAGTACCAACTGTCCAACAACAATAGCAGCTAATACAACGCATGATCCAAAAATCATTGGATAGGCAGCAACAGCTCTATTGGGAACATTTGCCTCTTTTGCGGCATAGCCACCAGTAAGCAGAGAAATCATGCTTGCAAGTAAAAGAAGAGCAGAATCAAGTGATGGACCATCGCCAATTACAAGAACACCAACGTTTACCAGACCCAAAAGTCCGCCCACCAAAAGCGCCAGACTGAAGAGCTTCATTTTGCGAGTCTCAGGAGTCATATTTCCCCTATCTATCAAATATCACTTTGGCTATTGTACCCGTCTTTTATATAAATTACGTAATCGAATCATTGAACGGTAGAGAGTTTCGGTAAAAGAAATGGCGAGAAACGCAAGGTGTTTCTCGCCATATGAGTATTTGGTGGGCCCAGAGGGATTTGAACCCCCAACCCAGGGATTATGAGTCCCCTGCGCTAACCGTTGCGCCATGAGCCCGTAAGAAAAAAGCGACGACAGATGCCGCCGCCAGAATGCGTGGTGGAGAATAGGGGGATCGAACCCCTGACCTCATGACTGCCAGTCATGCGCTCTCCCAGCTGAGCTAATTCCCCGAACGTGGTGCGGAAAATACTATAGCAAACCAAAGCTCTGTTTTTCTCGACAATTTTCTAATTGGTTGTATATAAAACGAATTTGCATAAAGTTTCCTGGGTACACAAGTAGTAATGATTACTCTTAAATGACACTAACTGGGAGTTTTTGATGAATATAGAACTAGTACAAGGAATTTTGATTCCTTTTGCAGGAACTTCGCTGGGCGCAGCGATGGTACTGTTTATGAAGAAGGCCCTAAATCGAACAGTAGAGCGTCCGCTTACGGGCTTTGCTGCTGGCGTCATGGTTGCCGCTTCTATCTGGAGTTTATTAATCCCAGCCATCGAATCCTCTGAAGCAATGGGACAGTTTGCTTTTGTTCCCGCAGTAGTTGGATTTTGGGTAGGCACTCTTTTCTTGCTCTTGCTTGACCGCGTAATTCCCCACCTTCACCTGGGCGAAACAGACGATGAGGCTGAAGGTATTAAAACAAGCTGGCAAAAATCAACGCTTATGGCGTTAGCAGTAACGCTCCACAACATTCCTGAAGGAATGGCAGTTGGTGTAGTTTTTGCTGGATGGATTTCGGGTAACTCTAATATCACCTATGCAGGAGCCATGGCTTTGGCACTTGGCATTGCCATTCAGAACTTTCCTGAAGGTGCCATCATTTCTATGCCTCTCCATGCAGGAGGTACCTCTAAAGGCAAGTCGCTCATCTTGGGAATTTTATCTGGCATAGTTGAGCCTATTGGAGCAGTACTTACTATTCTTGCAGCAGAGTTTGTTATTCCAGTTCTTCCCTACCTGCTGAGTTTTGCAGCAGGCGCCATGATGTACGTAGTGGTAGAAGAACTTATTCCAGAAATGAGTGAAGGCAAGCACTCAAACATTGGAGTACTTGCCTTCGCATTAGGCTTTACCGTAATGATGACTCTTGATGTAGCGCTTGGTTAATAACCAGGCGCTCTTTTTTAAAGCTCACGCTCTGGAAGAATCTTCTCTGCCAACCAAGAGGCAACCTCATCAAGAGCAACTTCAAAGCGCTCACCGGTAGCACGCTCTTTGACTTCTGCGATACCGTTTGCAACGCCCTTCTTGCCCACAATAACCTGCCATGGGAAGCCAATAAGATCTGCATCTGCAAACTTAACACCAGGACGCTCTGCACGATCATCAACAACAGTCTCAAGACCAGCTGCAACACAGGCGTCAGCTACAGCACCCGCTGCATTCCAAATCTCTGGGTCTTTGTCAGAGAGACAAAGAACAGAAACCTCATAAGGAGCAACAGAGACTGGCCACTTGATGCCCTTCTCGTCATTGTATTGCTCAACAACAGCAGCAAGCAGCCTGGAAACACCAATGCCGTAGCAGCCCATAACCAGAGGCTTATCCTCGCCGTTTTCGTCTGTGAAGGTAGCGTTAAGGGCCGAAGAGTATTTGGTGCCAAGCTGGAAGACCTGGCCAACCTCAATACCACGAGCGGCATGCAGAGGAAGTCCACACTCAGGGCAAATATCGCCCTCCTGAGAAGTGACAAGATCTTTCCACTCGTTAATCTCAAAGTCACGACCAAGCTCAACGTGATCAAGGTGGTAGTCTGCCTTGTTAGCACCGCAAAGCCACCACTGAGTATCCTCAAGGGAGAGGTCTCCAACAACACGGATACCCTCAGGTAGACCAACAGGTCCAATGAAGCCCTTGATGAGGCCATACTCTTCAAGTTCTTCATCGGTCATCATGTGATAGTCACCAAAGACGTGCTCAGCCTTAACCTCATTGAGCTCATGAGTACCTGGAACGAAGCAAACAACCGGTTTACCGTTTCCGTCAACAAGAGCTAGAGCCTTACGAGTTGCTGCAGGTGAAACGTGAAGGAACTCAGCAACATCATCAATGGAGCCAATACCAGGTGTGTGAATCTCACACATCTTGCCAGACTCGCGCTCTTCTACGTTGATCTTTGCTGCAGCTGCCTCAGTATCTGCAGCATAGCCACAATCGCAGTAGACTAGGCTTGCCTCGCCAGCCTCTGCCAGCGCCATAAACTCAACAGAGGTGTCTCCACCAATCTGACCAGAGTCTGCAACTACCTGCAGAGCTTTAAGGCGAGTACGGTCACAAACGTTCTGGTAAGCAACCTTCTCTTGGTCATAGCACTCTTGCAGCGACTTTTGATTTGCCGAGAAGGAATATCCGTCTTTCATAATGAACTCACGGCCACGCATAAGACCAAAGCGTGGACGACGCTCGTCACGGAACTTATCCTGAATCTGATAGAGCGTTACAGGAAGCTGCTTATAGCTCTTGAGCTCATTTCTAATAAGATCTGTGAAGGTTTCCTCGTGAGTTGGGCCAAGAGCAAACTGACGATCATGACGGTCATGCATACGCATAAGCTCATCACCATAGACATCCCAACGACCAGACTCTTCCCAGAGCTCGGCGGGGGTCATAATAGGAACAAGAATCTCCTGAGCACCAATGCCATCCATCTCATCGCGGATGATGGCCTCAATCTTTAAAAGAGAGCGCCATGCAAGTGGTAGATAAGAGTAAAGACCCGCAGCGGTCTTTCTGATCATGCCAGCACGAAGGAGCAGGCGGTGACTTGCAAGTACAGCCTCAGCTGGATCTTCTTTGAGTGTTGGTGCATACAAAGAAGACATGCGCATCCAGTGCTTCAAGGTAGTTTCCTTTCAATATGAAGTAATACGTATAGTTTACTTATTTTTTGCCAAAACGATTCTCTATTTCGGCGAATAGCTCATCAACAATCTTATCTTCAGGAACTTTTCTAATAGGATTGCCGTTTTCAAACAACACTGCTTGACCTTTGCCACAGGCTACACCAAGGTCAACACCCCTAGCCTCACCAGGTCCATTAACAACACATCCCATGACTGCTACAGAAATTGGAGCACGAACGCCATCCAGGCGTTTGGTAACTTCCTCTGCAATAGGAATCATATCAACGCCACACCTGCCGCACGTAGGACAGCTCACCAGCTCTGGCTTAATGCGACGCATACCAAGAGCCGCAAGAAGCTCCCATGCTACGTGGACTTCTTCTACGGGATCGGCCGTCAGAGAAAGGCGCATGGTGTCGCCAATACCGCTCTCAAGCAAAATGCCCACCGCAGCAGAATTCTTTACCGTTCCCTGCCTCAAAGCACCTGCTTCGGTAACACCAACGTGAAGAGGAATATGCGGCAGCTCTTTTGAAAGCGCTCGATATACCGCAAGCGTAGTGGGAACATCGTGAGCCTTTGCAGACAAGACAATGTCGTCAAAACCGCGAGAAGAGAAATGCTCTACAAATGATTTTGACGATGCCACGAGTTTCTCGACAAGGGTCATATCTTGTCTTGTATCAAATTCTTTAGCAAGAGAGCCTGCGTTAACGCCAATTCTAATTGGAATATGTGCCTCTTTAGCTGCCTCAATGACAGCATCAACGCGCTCCATAGAACCAATGTTTCCTGGGTTAATACGAAGAGCTGCCGCACCTCGCTTTGCAGCTTCAAGCGCCAGTTTATAGTCAAAGTGAATATCGGCAACAACAGGAAGTGGCGAGTATTTGCAAATCTCTTCAAAGCCATCCAAGGCCTTTGCATCAGGAATTGCCACACGAATAATCTCACACCCTGCCTCGGCAAGGCCCTTGATCTGAAGGAGCGTTGCGTCTGGATCGTCTGTTTTAGTGGTACACATAGACTGAACGGAAACGGGAGCGCCGCCGCCAACCTGGACAGATCCAACCATGACGGGATGAGTTTTTGTGCGAGCAATCTCAGACATAAAATCAGCTACCTAAAAAGTAAATGAAGAATATCGTTTCTCAGTGCAACAACAAAGACAAACAGGAAAAATGCCAGCCCAATGTAAGACAAAATGTTTTGAACTTTGATAGACAGAGGCTTTCTAATAATCACCTGAATTACCTCAATCAGAATCTTTCCGCCATCAAGAGGAGGAATAGGTAAAAGATTCATGAATCCAAGTGACATGGAAATAGCTGCTACCAGCATAATAAGAGTCGAGAAACCCTCTGCAGCAGCTTCTGATGCCATTACAGAAATTCCTACAACAGAAGACGACTGATTGAGAACTTCCATGGTCTGCGTTGGGATGAGCAATCTGAGCGCAAACTGACCAACCTGCGCGGCATACGATACAGCTGCAGCTGATGCGTCAATAAACGAGAAGTGATAGGTAGTCATAACAGGTGAAACGCCGATGATTTTATCATCAGGGCGCAAAACTGGCTTAATGGTAGTTTCAAGTTGAATGCCATTGCGCTCATACGTGACAGGGATATCCTTGCCTCCATTGGACATTGCATCTTTGATAGCAGCAGTAAGGTCTTCCCAAGTATGTACCTCTACCTTGTTAAAGGTAAGAATAGTGTCTCCGGGAGTAAGGCCTGAAATAGCAGCAAGAGATCCAGATTCAACTGAGCCTAGCTGAGCCTTGTTTTGAGCTGCAGGAATGCCAACAAACATCAAAGAGCCAACTACCAGCACAAAGGCCAGCGCAATGTTGACCAAAGGTCCACCCAAAATCATGAGCAGGCGCTTAGGAACATTTACACCAACATAGGTATGTGCCTTTTCTTGAGCAAAGAAATCATCAGCGGACATCTGTGGAACACGAGGCTCCCCTGCTGCCGTTGAGCCTTCAAGCTCAAAGTTGTGACCACGATCATACTCACAGCGAAGCTCAGCATCTCGTGCAAGCGTCTGAAACGTGGTGTGTGCTAGCTCATCTGACTCTTTGACAAGCTCAATGGAGCCCCAATCTGCAAGGGTGTACAGCAGATTGTAGGCGCGCTCATCCTCACAGTTAAGTTTTGCTGCAAGAGCACCAACCTCAAGTGAGCCAGCTTCTTGAACGCTCATCAGAGCTTGTGGAAGCAGCTCATCTAGCTCGCCTTCCATACCGCAGATGCGCGTATAGCCACCAAAAAGAAGTGGCGTTACACCAACCTCGGTACCGTATTTTTTGCTCTTGTGAGAAAGCTTGTACTTGAACGGCATGCCCAAGAAAAACTCAGTTACACGGACGCCACACAGGCGAGCCATACCGTAATGACCAGCCTCGTGAACAAATACAAGGAGCGAGAGAACCAAGAGTCCCCAAAAAATTGGTGAAAGAATAGCTAACAAATTCACAAAATTCCTATCCCACAAAAGAACGGGCTAAAGCTCGTGCCTCTGCGTCTACAAGCGTCAATTGTTGAAGGTCTTCTACCCTTTGAACTTCAGAGGCATTCATGGTCTCTGCAACAATGCGCTCAATATCAAGAAATGAACATCTTCCTCGTCTAAATGCATGGTTAGCAACTTCATTAGCTGCATTCATAATGCAAGGAAGCGTTCCGCCAACAGTTCCTGCATGACGAGCAAGAGCTAGGCATCCAAAGGTCTTCTCGTCAGCATAATCGCCTGTGAGAGGAGCGGTTTCTTGCCACTCGACCGGCTGAGCAATTGCTGGCCAACGATGTGGATAGCTCAGCGCAAACTGGATAGGCAGCCTCATATCAGAGGCTCCGAGCTGCGCTTTAACAGATCCATCTACAAACTCAACCATAGAATGAATACGGCTTTGGCGATGTACCAACACCTCAAGCTTATCCATTGGAGTGTCAAAGAGGTGATGAGCCTCAATGAGCTCAAGGCCCTTATTCATGAGCGTGGCGCAATCGATGGTAATCTTGGCGCCCATCTTCCAAGTTGGATGTGCCAAGGCGTCGTCGGCCGAAACGTGTTTAAGCTGCTCGCGAGAATATCCGAAGAACGGACCACCAGAGCAGGTAAGCCAAATCCTCTGGATATCAGCGGGGTTCTCGCCAATAAGGCACTGGAAGATGGCACTATGCTCGGAGTCAACAGGGATGAGCTGACCAGACTTGACCAGAGGCATCAGCAGGTCTCCGCCAACAACAATTGACTCCTTGTTAGCGTAAGCCAGCACTTTGCCAGCCTTCACAGCGGCCAGACCAGCGTAAATGCCAACCTCTCCCACTACTGCATTGACTACGCAGTCAACCTCATCCAGCTCAGCGAGCGCCTGAACGGCCTCAGGACCAAAGCTTGCTTTGCAGCCTTGTGGCAGTGAGTCGAGAAAGTCATTGCCCTTGACACTTGCATCGGCAAAAGCAACGAATTTGCAGTTGAACTCAGTTGCAGCCTTCACGGCAAACTCAACCGACGACCTCACCGCAAGAGCAGTAACCTCCACCTTTTGCGGGAAATGACGACATACATCAAGCGTTTGCATACCCACAGAACCCGAAGCTCCAAGAACAGCCACGCGCAGAGGCTCATGCCTTACAGCACGAGGCGCGGTATCTTCAAAAATGCTCAAAACCTATGCTCCAAACGGCAGCGCAATAGGTAGCTTGACCTGGCTAAAGAGCACGGCAAGCTGGAAGAGAAGAAACGCCGCCATAGTTCCAAAAATCATCGAATCGGTTCTATCAAGTAGGCCACCATGACCAGGCATAATTGAACCAGAATCCTTGAGGCCCACTCCACGCTTAATGCGAGACTCAAAGAGGTCTCCAACAACAGAGAAGATGCCCTCTGTTACACCAAAGAGCAGCGCAAACAGTGGATTCATATTAATTGCACCAAAAACTGCCATCAAGAACCACACAAGCATTGAACCTAAAAGACCACCGTAGAAGCCCTCCCAACTCTTATTTGGAGAAATCCTCGGCGCCAGTTTATGCTTGCCAAATTTAGATCCAAACAAATACGCAAATGAATCGTTAGCCCACACAGAGAGCATGACAGCAAGCGTAATCCAAGGAATAGAAAAACTTGGCTCTGTGGACCTCAGAAGCACTACCGTTGAAAGTGAAAGCGAGGTATACAGTGGTCCAAAAGCTGTAACTGCCACGTCTGCAAGGTTAGCTCGTGGTGTAAAAACATACCAAAGTCCGCAAAGGATAATCAAAAGCAGTGAAAATACCAGTGGAAAAACGTGACCAAAGTACGCAATTATGGGAAAAATAAGCGAGAAAACAAGGCCAAGAGGCTCGTTTGGCATACGTCCGCCCATACGGCAAATATGGAAGAACTCAGAGCAGCAGAGCCATGCCATGCCAGCAATCAAAACGATAGTGGCTTCTTTGCCAACAAACAGCGCAGCAAGCACAATAGCAGCATAAATTACGCCAGACAGAGTTCTGGTCAAAAGCTTCTCGGTAACGCCACGAACTCGCTGACCCATAAGGTTACCAGCGGCTCGTTGCAGCTCTTTAAGTGAGCGACGAGTCTCCAGCTTTTCAATCTGTCTATCAATTCCAACGCTACCTGTTTCTTCAGGATTAGGCTGAGCATCAGCAGAAATCCTGGAGGTAGGCCTTCTGGAATCGCGCGTATTGTTCACCACTATTTCACTCCTCCGAATCGCCTTTCGCGACCCTGATAGTCCTTAATGGCGCGCAAAAAATCCCACTTAGAGAAGTCAGGCCAGTAAGTTTGCGTGACATACAGCTCCGAGTAAGCCAGCTGCCATAGCAAATAGTTAGAAAGCCTCAGCTCTCCTGACGTACGAATCAACAGGTCTGGATCAGGAAGACCTGCCGTATAGAGGTTCTTCTCAAAATCTGCTGGAGTCACCGAATCAGCGGACACGGTGCCCTCAGCAATTTGATGAGCGAGAAGAACAGCTGCCCTGGTTAGCTCTGCACGAGAGCCATAATTGACTGCAAGCGCAAACGTCATACCAGTGTTTTGCGCAGTCTCATCAAGTCCGCGCTGGAAGGTCTTGCGGGTCTTCTCAGGCAAAGCCTCAAGGTCACCAAAGAAACGCAGCTTAACGTTTTCTTGGTGGAACAGTGGGAGCTCTTTAAGAAGCGTCTCTGCAAACAGGCGCATGAGCAAGTCAACCTCACGTTGAGGACGCTTCCAGTTTTCAGTGGAGAACGCATAAACTGACAAAACGTCCAATCCAAGGCGCACACTTGTAGTAACAGCCTCACGCAAAGAAAGAACACCGGCCTTATGACCTTCGGTTCTGTCAAGTCCGCGAGCCGTAGCCCATCTACCGTTTCCATCCATAATGATGGAAACGTGAGATGGAATAGTTTCTAAATTGATATCAGAGAGACTGATATCTTCTGGTGCGTCAGAGAAATACTGGACGAGTTTGTCTGTATCAAACTGCACTTAAATCTCCATGATTTCTGAAGTCTTGGTCTTAAGAAGAGACTCAATCTGTGCAATATAGGTATCAGTCAGCTTCTGAATACCGTTCTTCTCGCGCTTCTGATCGTCCTCAGACAGCTCCTCATCGCGCTCAATCTTGCCATTAACGTCACGACGGACGTTACGAACAGCTATGCGAGCTTCCTCAGCAATCTGAGAGCACTCTTTAGCAAGCTCACGACGGCGCTCCTCGGTTGGCATGGGGAAAGGAAGCCTGATAGCAGAGCCATCATTAGATGGAGTAATACCAAGGTCAGAAGTCTCAATGGCCTTCTCGATGCTCTTTAGAGCAGTCTTATCCCATGGCTCAACAAGCAGCATAGATGCCTCAGGAACCTTGATAGCTGCAAGCTGAGAAATTGGGGTTGGCTGACCATAGTAGTCTACCTTGATGTGATCAAGCGCATGTGGATTTGCGCGACCAGTACGAACACGACCAAAGTTATTCTTAAGTGCCTCGATGCACTTCTCCATAGACTGCTTAGCTTTATCAGAATGAACGCTCATTAGTCCTCCTCAACGACAGTAGTACCGACTTCTTCTCCGGAAATTGCCTTCATGAAAACGCCTTCAGACTGCATGTCAAATACAAGAATTGGCATCTTATTGTCTTTGCACAGCGCAATTGCTGCAGCGTCCATAACCTTAAGTTCTTTGGCGAGAACATCTTTGTAGGTGACAGTGTCAAACTTAACTGCATCAGCATGAGTAACTGGATCGCAGTCGTAAATACCATCTACCTTTGTTGCCTTCATCAGAGCCTCTGCGCCAATCTCGCAGGCGCGAAGAGCTGCAGCAGTATCAGTAGTGAAGTAAGGGTTACCGGTACCTGCAGCAAAGATGACAATACGTCCCTTCTCAAGGTGCCTAATAGCACGACGGCGAATATAAGGCTCTGCAACCTGAGCCATGGAAATTGCACTCATAACACGGCAATCCATGCCATTGCGCTCAAAACAATCCTGGAGTGAGAGAGCGTTGATTACTGTTGCAAGCATGCCCATATTATCGCCCTGGGCGCGATCCATGCCAGCAGCTGCCTGAGAAACGCCTCTAAAGATGTTTCCGCCGCCAACAACAATGGCAACCTGAACGCCAGACTCCCAAACAGGCTTAATTTCTTTAGCAAGCATTTCTGGAATTGAAGGGTCGATACCAAAGGATTGCTCACCCATCAATGCTTCACCAGAAAGCTTTAAAAGTACTCTTTTGTATTTAGCTGAAGACAAAGCTTCCTCGCTCTCTCCGTTTGCCATAGTTGTAATAATTTTAACAAACGACACCGTAAGTTTTGCAGGAATCGCGTTAAAAAAAGAGCCGGTTGAAGACAACCGGCTCAAAATAATTGAAGTAAAAAGTCTTACTCTTCACCAAAAGCAAAACGCACGAAGCTGACAATCTTAACCTCGTCGTCAACCTTCTTGGAGAGCAGCTTTGCATACTCAGAAATGGTCATATCTGGGTCCTTAACAAATGCCTGCTCAGTAAGGACATACTCCTTGTAGTACTTCTCGAGACGACCATAAGCCATCTTCTCCTGAATAGCCTCAGGCTTGCCAGACTCAGCTGCCTGTGCCTTATAAATGGAGAGCTCGTGATCAACGATGTCCTGTGGAACATCCTCACGGCGAGCAGCAACTGGAGCAGCTGCAGCTACCTGCATTGCAACGTCGTGTGCAAAGTTCTTGAAGTCCTGAGACTCAGCGGTTTCTGGCTTGTTGAACTCAAAGGTAACAATGTCAGCAAGCTTGCCACCAAGGTGGATGTAGCTAGCAAGAGCGCCGTCTGCAGCCTCAACACGCTGGAAACGAAGAACACGCATGTTCTCACCGATGTTGTGGATCTTATCGGTGATTGCCTCTTCAACGGTCTCGTCGCCAAACTTAGCAGCCTTGAGCTCCTCAACGTCAGCTGGGTTGCTCTCAACAACAACTGCAGCAAGATCGCCAGCAAAGCCGGTGAACTGTGGGTTTGTACCAACAAAGTCAGTCTCGCAGGAGAGCTCGAGAATTGCGCCAGTCTTGCCGTCTGGGCTAATGAAAGTAGCAATGGTACCCTCGTTGGTGTCACGGCCAGCACGCTTAACTGCCTTAGCAACGCCCATAGTACGAAGAATATCTACTGCCTTCTCAATATCGCCCTCAGCCTCGACGAGTGCCTTCTTACACTCCATCATAGGAGAGCTGGTCATATCACGAAGCTGCTTAACAAGTGCTGCGGTAATCTCTGCCATGTTTTCCTCCTAAAATCTACTGAATAACTAAATTATTTGACCCGTTGCTAAGAGTTACTCAGCAGCTGGGGTCTCGGACTCAGCGCCCATCTCTTCAGCAGAAATCTGCTCCTTGCCGCTACCTGCAAGAATTGCGTCTGCAGCAAGCTGGCACATAAGAGAAATGGAACGAATAGCATCGTCATTTGCAGGAATGCCGTAATCAACAACATCTGGATCAGAGTTGGTGTCAAGCAGGGAGACAACTGGAATGTGAAGACGGTTTGCCTCACGGATTGCGTTCTCTTCACGCTTGGAATCAACAACAAAGAGAGCCTGTGGAAGAGAAGTCATATCACGGACGCCACCGAGGTTAAGCTGAAGCTTCAGAAGCTCCTTGTTCTTAAGAGCCTGCTCCTTCTTAGGAAGAGTTGCCATACGGCCATCCTCTACCATTGCCTCAAGCTCCTCAAGGCGCTTGATGCGGGAACGCATGGTGACAAAGTTGGTGAGCATACCGCCAAGCCAACGCTGGTTGATGTAAGGCATGTTTGCACGAGCTGCCTCAGTAGCGATTGGCTCCTGAGCCTGCTTCTTGGTGCCGACGAAGAGAACGCGACCACCCTTAGATGCAACATTCTTCAGGAACGTATAAGCAGCATCTGCGCCAAGCATGGTCTGCTTAAGGTCAAGAATGTAAATGCCGTTGCGATCGCCAAAGATGTATGGCTTCATCTTAGGGTTCCAACGACGAGTCTGGTGACCATAGTGGCAACCAGCATCCAGAAGAGTCTGAATAGTAATCTTTGCAGCCATTTTTACCTCCATTGGTTGTTCCTCCGTACGAGTTCAAGCCTTGTTAAAACCACCCAACACCTGGCTTAGCGTTAGGCACCACGGCAAACAAGTAGTCGTACGTGCGATTTTGTGCTGTTTGGTAACAGCATGTTGTGCTTCTACACAACTTTTGAAAGTATAGCAGGAAAACAAGGGCTACGTCTATAAAGAATTTAGACCATAACCTCTACAAATACTGCGTAAATGCATCAAACTTCTTTGCGCAAGATATTTCGCAACAACGCTCAGCTTATTTTGATCTTGGATGAGCTGCTTTTGCTGCTTCTTTGAGTCTGTCAACTGACAAATGCGTATACACCTGTGTAGTTGAAAGTGATTCATGACCTAAAAGTTCCTGCACAACACGAAGATCCGCCCCACCACCAAGAAGTTCTGTGGCGTATGTATGTCTCATAGCGTGTGGCGAGAGTGAGCTGTCTAGTCCTGCAGCCGTTAGATACGACGAAAAAACCTTGCGCAAAGAATCCGCGCTCATATTATTTCCTCTTACGGAAATAAAAAGAGTCGAATGTGCACGGCCCGCTTTATCTTTTAACAAAAGCGTAGGTCGAGAAGACCTTAGGTACTTTTTGAGCCACTCAATTGCAGACTCATAGAGAGGAACAATTCGCTCTTTAGAGCCTTTACCAAAGAGACGCACTGTTCCATTTTGCAAATCAACCTGTTCAAGCTTGAGAGACGCCACCTCAGAAATACGGGCTCCTGTTGCATACAAAAACTCAAGAAATGCTCTGTCTCTAAGCCCTACCGCGGTTGAAACATCACATGATTCAAAAAGCCTATTTACATCAGAATCAGCCATGGTATGCGGAAGATTTCGTGGTGCTCGAGGATTGCTGAGCGCAAGAGTAGGATTTGTAGCAATCAGTTTTTCTCGCTGCATCCATTTGTAAAAACCCCGCAACGCAGATAAATGCCTATTTAGTGTTTTTGCTGAATATTGAGCCTGTTTGAGATAGGCCAAATAGAGACGAAGGCTTCTGTGATCAACCCGAGTTACCGCAACACCTTCTCTACTACACCACTGCTCAAATGCCAAAAGATCAGTCTGATATGACCTTAGGGTATTCTCGGAGAGATTCCTGACCTTACTTAGATACTCAATAAATTGTTCAACGTGACTACCCTGCTCTTTTGAAATAGCCACGTTAATCACTCTTCATGCAATCAAAAAGTTCCTGACGAGAAGAGATGTAATCATCAAAGTCTTTACGAGCACGCTCTGCCATCTTTTGACGTCGCTCGTCTTTTCTTTTGACATGCTCATCCAGTGGCTCAAAAATTCCAAAGTTAACATGCATAGGCTGGTAATCTTTGGTGTTTGGGTTTGTTGCATAACCCACAAGAGAGCCAAACGAAGTGGTCAAAGGAAGCCTGACTTCCTCTTTGCCTAACAAACGAGCGTACATGTTAAGCGCAGCAAGCAATCCAGATGCTATAGCCTCAACATAGCCTTCTGTACCCGTAATTTGACCTGCAAGAATAGTAGAAGTTCCCGGAATTCCAAACGAACCATCAAGCGCGTGAGGAGAGTCAACAAAAGAGTTTCTGTGCATGACGCCGTAGCGAACAAACTCAGCGTTTTCCAACCCTGGGATAAGGGTAAATACGCGTTTTTGCTCTCCCCAGGTAAGATTTGTCTGAAAACCAACCAGATTAAATGCTGTCCTAGCTGCATTTTCTGCACGAAGCTGAACTGCTGCCCAGGGGCGTTTGCCCGTTCTGGGGTCAATAAGTCCTACTGGCTTTAAAGCGCCAAATCTAATGGAATCATGTCCTGTTCTTGCTACTTCCTCAATAGGCTGACAAGCTTGGAACAAATCAGACTGCTCAAAATCGTGACCAATAACACGCTTAGCTGCAAGTAACTCATTAACAAATGTGTCGTATTCCTCTTTATTCATGGGGCAATTGAGGTAATCGCCAATTCCCAAGTCCTCATAACGAGATTGAGAGAATGCAATTGAATGGTCAATTGATTCATAAGACACAATAGGCGCTGCTGCATCAAAAAACGACATTCTGTTAGTTCCAACACGCTTAGAAATTGCTTCGTATAAGCTATCTGAGCACAGTGGTCCTGCAGCAATAACTGTTGGCTCATCAGATAACTCCGTAACCTCTGCATGAGTTACCGAAATGTTTGGATGATTTCTGATCTGCTCAGTAACAGCCTTTGAAAACTCTTCTCTATTGACCGCAAGAGCGCCGCCTGCAGGAACAGAGTTTTCTTCTGCTATACGGAGCAGAAAACTACCCATCTTTTTAAGCTCAGACTTTAAAATTCCAGCTGCAGAGTCTTTCTTAGTGGACTTCAGAGAGTTGGAACAGACCAGCTCAGCAAACATATCTGTGTGGTGTGCTGGAGAAGAAACAACAGGGCGCCGCTCAATGAGCTCTACAGAAACACCACGTGAAGCAAGCTGTAAAGCACATTCGCTTCCAGCTAAACCAGCGCCAACTACCGTAACTTTTTGTGTCATTGTTCACCTATCACACACTACGAATCCAAATAAAACTCTTTAGAAGGAGTATACCTTCCATCCGGTAATCTTTTTACCATTCCACGAGCTTCATAATCAGTAAGAGAATTTAACACGGTAAGTACGTTTTCTGATAGCCTCCATGCAAGCTCTTCTGGTCTTGAAGGAGAAGCAATAAGTGCAGATAAAAGTGGTGTTAGCTTCTTATCTTGCTTCATTTGTTCCCGAACTAGGCAATCAAAATCTAATGAAATTGCAATGCCCAACGATGTCTCATCAGGAATAATTTGGGCGCCTTCAGAGATGAGTCTATTCGTACCAGCAGAGGCTGGAGAGAAGATAGACCCGGGTATTGCATAAATAGTTTTACCAAGAGAGTTGGCAAACTCAGCAGTGCTCATGGTGCCTGAACAAAGCCCTGCTTCCGTTACCAAAAGCACTTTACCTAATGCTGCAATAACCGCATTTCTTCTAGGAAAGGCATAGCGTCTAGGAGGCGTTCCCCACCTGTCTAAAGAAATGACTGCTCCCCTTCCTTCTCGCGCTGCTTCAAAAAGCTCTGCAGAAGTAGTTGGGTAGGTCACATCTGCACCACAGCCTGCCACTACAACAGTCTTTCCACCAGCATCAAGAGAAGCCATACCCGCCATATAATCGCAGCCAAGAGCTCCACCAGATACCACCACAATATTGTTATCTGCAGCACATCTACCAGCCATTTCTGCAATTGCCATGCCGTATGGAGTGGCTCTACGTGCCCCAATTACAGACATACAAGGTTGCTGCAAAACGCTTCTATCCCCCATTCCATAGATAATTTCAGGCGGGTGGTTGAGCAGTAGCAATTCTTTTGGATAGTCCTCATCTTCTGATGAAATCTCCCATTTCTCCATTGCTACTCCAAAGAACGAGACCTATAGGCAACCGCCTCAGATACGTCGTCTTTTGTCACCTTTTCATGGTGAGCAATGTCTGCAATAGTCCTTGCAACCCTGCAGGTACGCGTTATTGCTCTACCTCCTAAATGAAGTCCACGAGCAAATCTATGAAGCAGCTGCAATGCCGATTCATCAAAGCTCTCCACATACTTTTGGCGAGAAGTGCCATCTACTCCACGGGTTTCTCGCCAAGAAGCAAAGTCTCTGCCAGAGACAACAAGTGAGCGCATACCTGCTGAAGTGAGTCCTAGCTCACCTTGAATTACTCGATCAGAAGAAGGTCGGGCCACATCACACACAATATCTATTCGATCCATTAAAGGACCTCCAATTTTTGATTGATACGTAGAAATCTTTCCTGGAGAGCACTTGCAGGTGTGAGTTTTATCTCCAAAGTATCCGCAGGGACAAGGATTAGCTGCAGCGATGATCTGGAACTGAGAAGGAAACTTATAGATGCCATCCACTCGCGCAAGACGTACATATCCATCTTCGATTGGCTGACGTAAAACCTGCAGCGTATTAGAAGCAAACTCGGGCAGCTCATCTAAAAAGAGCACGCCTTTATGGGCAAGAGAAATTTCTCCTGGGATGACAGGTCTGCCACCTCCAATCATGCCTGCTACAGAAGCTGAATGATGAGGAGACCTAAAGGGCCGTACACCTGCTTGAATAGAATCTGTTTCACACCCCGCTACAGAATGTATGAGCAATACCTCATCGCGCTCTTCTTTAGAGAGTTCTGGGAGGATAGTTGGAATTCTTTTAGCAAGCATGGTTTTACCTGCACCTGGCGGGCCAATCATGAGCATCCCGAGGTTTCCTGTGGCTGCGATTACGATAGCTCGCTTGACTAATTCCTGGTCAATCACCTCTTCAAAGTCTAAATTCTCGCTGAGCATTACTGTTTCAACAGAATGCTTACGCTGAACCAATGGCTTACAGAATGATTGATCTCTTAAACTCAAGTTGAGCAATGATTGAATTCCTATGACGTGACTCCAGTCAGAACCAAACAAATTGCAATCTGAAGAGGAGATGAGTTTCATTCCCAGTTTCTTAGCAAGCATTGCATACGCTGCCATACCTCTAACTGAAGAGATCTTGCCGTTTAATGAGAGTTCTCCAACAAACAGCCTGTTATGCACAATCTCTTGAGGAATCTGTCCAGTAGCTGCAAGAATAGCAACGGCTATAGGCAAATCAAATCCAGTGCCTGTCTTCTTTATATCCGCAGGCGTCAAATTGATTGTTACCAGCAATCGAGGGATGGTAAAACCAGCAGCTTTTAGTGAGCAGCGCACACGAGAACGAGATTCCATAATGGAGCTGTCAGGCATACCTACGATGGTTATCCCAGGTATGCCGCCTGAAATACCCACTTCCACATCTACAGGTATTGCCTCAATTCCTCTAAGAGTTGCTGTATGAACGCAAATTGTTGCTTGGCTCATTGCTCATCCCAGCTAAATGCCCCAATTAAATGTCTTAGACTTGCTGTGCTTGGAGCTACCAGATTAATAGCAACAACATCAAATCTAATAGAGGTAAGTGCTGGGTGTAGCGCTGCATACATAAGTGCAAGCGTTCTGTATTTTTCCTGCTTTGCCCTATTTACAGCCAGCTCAGGCATGATGCTATCGTCTTTGTTCAAAATACGTCTTGTCTTTACCTCAACAAGCACAACGTTATCGCCATCTTGAGCAACAATATCAACCTCACCAATCTGACACGTCCAATTAGTTTGGATAATTTTGTAGCCTCTTTTGATGAGGTATTTTGCAGCAATCTCCTCGCCTTTCTCGCCAATTTGGCGAGAAGACATCTCTTCTAGCGGAATTCTTCCCTCTTGTGCGTCATCCTCTTCAGAAACCTTGTCCTGATCTTTTGGCTCCTCCTGTGGTGAGGGTTTCTCCTCTACTTCATTAGGCAAAGAACCTGGATACTTGCTTGTGTCTTTCTTACTCATAACTCTCCTTTCATTGTGGGAGAGTTCAGTTTGCAGGAGCACTTTGACACTAACTTGACCGCTGTCTGTCTAAACAACGTAATGATTCTGACGAAAGTAAAAAATATGATATTACGGGCTTGCGGCTATAGAAAAAGCCCGTTCAATCCTCTTAGAATGAACGGGTCCTTGTTTGCGTCTGAAAGTTAATCTGATTGCTTAAATTGGATGTATTAAAACAGTCTTTGCGTCTTAACAAAGTTTCCACAAAACGACGCACGATGTATAGGAGAAAGTCCCATCTCACCAATAGCTTCAATGTGTTCAGCAGAGGCATATCCTTTACATTCTGCCAGGTGATAGCCGGGGTACTCCTCGTCATAGGCCACCATAAGAGCATCTCTTGTTACCTTTGCCACAATTGAAGCGGCAGCAATAGAAGCAATGCGTGCATCGCCCTTAACAAGAGTCTTCTCTTTGGGGTGAATATGCATAGGATTTCCATCAATCAAGACGCAGTCAGGCTCAATACCTGTGTTTTTGACAGCCTGAAGCATAGCGTCTCTTAAACACTGCGCCATGCCAACTTCATCAATTCTTTGAGGAGCAATATGAGCAATGCCAATTGCTGTAGCAACTTCTTGAATTTGTGCCGCTAGAATCTCTCGCTTTGTTGCGGTTAATTTTTTAGAATCGTTTAGTCCATAGATGATAGGATCCTCTGGCAAACATACCGCACAAACCGTTAAAGGACCAGCTACAGAACCTCTGCCTACCTCATCAACGCCAACAACAAGTCCGCCTCCAGAAAGCTCCTTCTGAAAGCGATACATTTCTTCTACACGGGTCTTCTCGGCATGTTCTTTTTCAATGCGCTTTTTGGCTGATTCTAGAGCCTTGATAACCTGTTTACGGGGGTCCTCGCTATAACGAGCTATGAGTTCGTATACCTCAGTCTCTGGGGCATCGCTTAAACGAGCAATTATGTCTTTAGCAGAATCAGCCATGTTTTCTCCAAACTACACGACTATGGTACTAAAAAAGCCGCCCGGAGGCGGCTTTAAAGAGCATATGAAGTTGATTAGCGCTTCTCGCGAAGACGAGCAGCCTTACCAACACGATCGCGCAGGAAGTAGAGCTTAGCGCGGTGAACAACACCGTGGCGAAGAACCTCAAGCTTAGCAATCTTTGGTGAGTGAAGTGGGAAAGTACGCTCAACACCAATGCCAAAGCTGATCTTACGAACGGTAAAAGTCTCACGGGAACCCTCGCCGGAAAGACGAATGATGTCGCCCTGGAAGACCTGCTCACGAGTACGGTCACCCTCGACAATGCGATAGTGAACCTTTACGTTGTCACCAACGCGGACCTCAGGAATGTCCTCGCGGATCTGCTGACGCTCAATAGCGCGAATGTAGTCCATTGTTTCCTCATCTCTAGAGGTGCCGACGCCCTTGCGAACGACACATAGTTAACACACAGACGGAAAGTATACGTGAATACTTTCCACTGTACAAGGGTTAGTTTGGATAAAACTTACTTTACATATCTTCTTTTACCCCAGGAACGAGGCAAGCGAAGGTCTTCAAAAATCCTTGTTGCATACCTATCGGTCATACCAGACACGTAGTCTGCTACTTGAATCTCTGGATGATCGAAGTCATGACACTTGTATTCTGCAGGAACCTCATCTAAATGGTTAACAAAGTAATCAAACAGCTCAATGATAAGGTCATATGCCTTCGGTTCTTCATATTTTGCATCGCCTGATGCGTACAGATTAGCAAACAGGAATGCTCTCATGGTCATCATGGCACCCCACATGGAGTCGGTCATTTTAATATCCCCCACACGAGAACTCTCAGAGACAATATCGTGAACCATGTTTTCAATACGTTCAGGAGAACTATTGCCAAGAACCTCTCGAGCCTCTGTAGGAAGGTACTCCTCAGATAGTAGTCCTGCTCTTTTTGCATCGTCAATATCGTGTGTTACATAGGCGATACGGTCCGAGATAGCAACAATTCTTCCTTCAGCAGTCTCTGCTCTTAAGTTGCCTGAATGACATCTAATGCCATCAATAACCTCATGAGAAAGATTAAGACCTCTACCGTCTTTCTCCAGATATTCAACAATACGAGCACTTTGCTGATTATGAGCAAAAATATACTCATTTTTTGGATCGTCAGGATCCATTCCCCTATACAAGCTAATAGCGTGCGAAAGCGCCTTCTCGCCAATATGGCCAAACGGCGTATGACCTAAATCATGTCCAAGTGCAATTGCCTCAGTCAGGTCTTCGTTTAAGCCAAGAGGACGCGCAATTGAGCGTGCAATCTGCGAAACCTCAAGCGTATGAATAAGACGGGTCCTATAGTGGTCCCCTTCTGGGGCGAGAAAAACCTGTGTCTTGTGAGCAAGTCTTCTGAAACTTTTGCTATGGAGGATACGGTCTCTATCACACTGATAACAGGTACGGTACTGGTCAGGTTCCTCTGCAATCGCACGACCTTTACTTTGATCAGAAAAAGCCGCTTCAGGAGATAAGATTTGATGCTCGCGAGCTTCAAGATCTTCTCGTCTAATGGATAACATAGAACCTCCTTATACCTGCATCTTTACCTCATAATAGCAGGATATTACTATCTAGCAAAAGAGGGCGACCGAAGCCACCCTCTAGAGTTTGTTGCAGTGTGTCTAGAAGAAAACCTACTTAGTAGCAATCTTCTGTGGACCACCGTTAGCCTGAATCTTAGCCTGTGCTGCAGCAAGACGTGCAATTGGTACACGGTATGGAGAGCACGAGACATAGTCAAGACCAAGGTTGTAGTACATGTGGATGGACTCTGGATCGCCACCAGTCTCACCGCAGACACCAATGGTGAGGTTAGGATTACCCTTACGGCCACCCTCAACGCCCATACGGACGAGCTCTGCGACACCCTTATCAAGGGTTGCAAATGGGTTGGTCTTAACAATCTTGCGCTCAAGATAGAGAGGCATGAATGCGGACTCAACGTCGTCACGAGAGAAGCCAAGGCAAGTCTGGGTGAGGTCGTTAGTACCGAAGGAGAAGAAGTCTGCGTGCTTAGCAATCTCCTCAGACATGATAGCTGCACGTGGGAGCTCAATCATGGTACCAACTGGGATGTTGAGCTCAACACCGTACTCGTCAGCAACCTGCTTAATGGTCTCTTCAACCTCTTCACGGACCTGGATGAGCTCCTCTTCGAAGCCAACCAGAGGAACCATGATCTCTGGGCGAGGGTCAAGACCAACGCGCTTGAGCTCTGCAGCTGCACTTGCGATAGCGCGAACCTGCATAACGTTGAGCTCTGGGTAGACAATGCCAAGGCGGCAGCCACGGAGGCCGAGCATTGGGTTTGCCTCCTGGAAGGCGTCAAACTTAGCGAGAAGAGCACGCTTTGCAGCGGCGTCCTTACCCTGCTCCTCATCATGAGCAATCTCAACGTCAAGCTCACGTGGGGAATCAAGGAACTCATGTAGTGGTGGGTCAAGAAGACGGACAACAACGTCTTTGCCGTCCATTACCTTGAACATACCAAGGAAGTCACCCTTCTGAGCACGGCCAAGCTGCTCGATAGCAAGCTGCTTAACGTCCTCAGAGTCTGCAAGAATGAAGTCCTGAATGAGATGCTTACGCTCACCAAGGAACATGTGCTCTGTACGGTCAAGACCAATTGCTTCAGCGCCGTTATCAACGGAAGTCTGAGCATCTGCTGGGTTATCAGCGTTTGCACGTACGCCAATGACGCGACCACGGGACTCGTCAAGGCGGACCTCATCTGCCCATGCAAGGATGGTCTGGAGGTCACCAGAAAGCTCTGGCTGAACAAGCTCAACAGCGCCAAGGATGACGTCACCAGTGGTACCGTCGATAGAGATTACATCGCCCTCGTTAACAACAAGGCCGGAATCAGCAACGGTGAAGCGCTTGTTAGCAGCGTCAATGCGAAGTGTATCAACACCGCAGACGCAAGGAGCGCCCATACCACGAGCAATAACAGCTGCGTGGCTGGTCTTGCCGCCGTGGGAAGTTAGGATGCCCTCTGCAGCAACCATGCCGTGGAGGTCATCTGGAGTGGTCTCCCAACGGACAAGAATACAAGGCTTGCCTGCCTCTGCAAAAGCCTCAGCGTCTGCAGAAGAGAAGACTGCAGCACCAACAGCTGCACCAGGAGAAGCGTTAAGACCCTTAGCAATGGTCTCATACTCAGCGTTAGGATCAAACTGTGGGTGCAGAAGCTGATCGAGCTGCTCAGGAGCAACGCGAGAAACAGCCTGCTCCTTAGTAATACGGCCCTCTTCGTACATCTGAATTGCAACCTTAAGTGCAGAGAGAGCAGTACGCTTACCAACACGAGTCTGAAGCATCCAGAGCTTACCATTCTCAATGGTGAACTCGATGTCCATCATGTCTGCGTAGTGATCCTCAAGAATCTCAAAGACGTGGAAGAGCTCCTCGCCTGCCTCCTTGAGTGCAGGAACCTTAACGAGATCTGCAATAGGCTCAGTATTACGAATACCAGCAACAACGTCCTCGCCCTGAGCGTTGATCAGGAAGTCGCCGTAGCGCTCGTTAGTACCATCTGCAGGGTTACGAGTAAATGCAACGCCAGTTGCAGAAGTCTCACCCTTGTTACCAAAGACCATGACCTGAACGTTAACTGCAGTACCAAGCTCATCAGGAATCTTGTTCTGCTTGCGGTAAAGGATTGCGCGGTCATTCATCCAAGAACCAAAGACTGCCTGCTCAGCAAGGCGGAGCTGGAGGTAAGGATCAGATGGGAAGACAGCGTAGCCGTTCTTGGAGACCTCTGGGTGCTCCTTAACGTCAACGTTTGCAGCAAAGATGCCCTTGAACCAAGTTACAAGGTCACGAAGGTCATTTGCGTCCAGCTCTGTATCAAGCTTAACGCCCTTCTCGGCCTTCTTAGCAGCAATTGCATCCTCAAAGAGCTGTCCAGAGACGCCCATAACAACGCCAGAGAACATCTGAACAAAACGACGGTAAGAGTCCCAAGCAAAGCGCTCGTTACCAGTCTGCTTAATGAGGCCCTGAACGGACTCATCGTTAAGACCAAGGTTAAGAACAGTGTCCATCATGCCAGGCATGGAGAATGGTGCACCAGAACGGACGGAGACAAGCAGTGGATCTTCTGCATCGCCGAGCTTCTTGCCCATGCGCTCCTCAAGGGTAGCCATAGCTGCGTCAATCTCATCAGTGACGCCCTCAGGCCAGACGTTGCCGTTGTTGGAATAAGCAACGCAAGTTTGGCAAGTAATTGAGAATCCTGGAGGTACAGGCAGGCCAATCTTAGACATCTCTGCAAGGTTTGCTCCCTTGCCACCAACAATCCACTTTGCCTCTTCTACGGATGCGCCAGCGACCTCAGTAACATCGTTACCGGCGTGGTCCTTTCCGAAGCTGTAAACGTGCTTCTCGGACATAACACTCCAAACTCTCAAACTGTCACACGCAAAGCGTGCACCAACACGATTGAACGTAAAGACATCAAACCAAACAAAGTTGGTTCTGTCCTCACATTCATAGTATGTTACCAACCTACGCGATTCATCTGAACAAAATAACGGTGAGCGGTCAATATTGACCGTTCACAGAATGATTTGTAAACTTATGGTTGCAAATTGTGAAATTCTCCATAAAGAAAATGAGCACCCCAAATGGATGCTCATTTAACTTTTTGATATTTTGAGGCGTCAGCACTCTCTTAGCGAGTAACTCCCTCAAAGAATGCGCCAATTGCGTGGCTTGGCTCCTCGCCGGTAAGCGTAGAAATAACGTTTACCGCTGGTCCCAGAAGATCGATTGATGGGATAAGGCGCTGATCAAGCTCACGACGAATCTCTCTTCTCAGAGAACCATCAGCAAAGGTGTGAAAGACTGCACGAGGGCGATTCTCATCTTCATGCTCGTTGAAGTATGCACGAACATCATCAACGCTATGAATGTTTGGAACCCTTACAATCTCTACGGATTCATCGCCAAACTGAGCAGCAGCAGCCTTAACTACTGCAGCGCCGGTCTCTCCACGAGAGTCTGACAAAACGTAGACGATAGGCAGACCATCACCAAGAGAGTTGTTATCAATGTCAAGTGCGCTCATGCTGTAACCCTTTCAGTCAAGTATTCAGAAAGATACAAACATTTATCAATCTAAGCGTACCCTACTTTTTGCGAGAAAGCACACTAATATCGGCGACATTACTAAATACCTGGGCAAACTTGTTCAAAAGACGCAAACGATTTCGGCGAACGGTATCATTTTCATCCATGACAAGTACTTTGTCGAAGAAAATATCAATTGGCTCACGCAGCTGAGACAGTGCAGAAACAGCAGCAGCATAGTCTGCACCAGCAAGAGCAGCAGCCACTTGCTTCTGGCCCTCTTCACAGGCAGCAAGCAATGACATCTCTGGCTCAGTGAGAAGCTCTGTATCAACTTCTACGCCAAGAGAAGCGTCACTGAGGTGAGCTGCACGTGCATAAGCAGTAGCAAGATCCTCAAAGAGCTCAGGCTCGTTCTGACGCGCCTCATCAAGTGCACGAGCACGCTGAAGGAACTCATCAGGATTGATAACGCCAATTGCACTGACAGCCTCAATAGCATCTGCAGAGATCTTCTCGTCCTTAGCGATAGACGCAAGGCGACCAATAAAGTACTGCTCAACCTGTGACTGGACAGACTCGTCAACAGCAAGACCTTGCTGACGGTAGAGCTCCAGAGAGCTTGCGATGAGTTTCTTGAGGTCAAGGTTGGAGGTAGAACGGACCAGCGCAATGACACCAATTGCTGCACGACGAACAGCGTAAGGATCGGAAGAGCCGGTTGGTGGCTCGTTGATAGCAAAGATGCCGCAGATGGTATCAAGCTTGTCAGCAATAGCTACAAAGCGACCAATCTGGCCACTTGGGAGCTCGTCGCCAGCAAAGCGAGGACGATAGTGCTCGCGAATAGCTGCAGCTACATCGCTCTTCTCGCCAGCTGCCTCTGCGTAGTAGCCACCCATGACACCCTGCTGGCTGGTGAACTCGACAACTGCCTGACTGACAAGGTCTGCCTTAGCAAGATGAGCAGCGCGAGCAGCAAGTTCAGCCTCTTCCTGACTGGATGTCTCGTCGAGCGCGATTTCTGCAGCAAGATTCTCCATACGCTGGGTCTTCTGTAGAACCGTGCCAAGCTTCTCCTGGAAGACAACAGTCTCAAGGCGCTGAGCAAACTCGTCAAGCGTGTGCTTCAAGTCCTCCTCAAAGAAGAACTTAGCGTCATCAAGGCGGGCGCGAACAACACGCTCGTTGCCGTCAATAACACGCTCGGCGCAAGATGGGTCTGCATTAGAAACCACAATAAACTCGCGAGTCAGCTTACCCTCAGCGTCATAGATTGGGAAATAGCGCTGGTTGGAAAGCATGGACTCAGTAATAATCTCTGAAGGAACGTTGAGGAATTCCTCGTCAAAGGTACCCACAAGAACCTGAGGCCACTCAGTAAGATTAATGACCTCCTCAAAGACCTTCTCTGGCATATCAACATGAGAGCCCGGACGAGCAGCTTCCACCTCTTTGATACCGGCGAGAATAACGTCTTTTCTCTGCTCCTGAAGCAGAACGCCAGCATCTTTAAGAACTTGCTCATAGTCAGCTGGACTTGCTACCTCATGGTAACCAGGTCCAAGAACACGATGACCCTGAGTGGTGTTTGAGCTAGTTACATCAGCGTACGTAACAGGAACAATCTCAGAACCAAAAAGGGCGCACAGCCAGCGAACAGGACGAACGTAGCGCTCGTGGAAAGAACCCCAGCGCTGACTGCGAGGCCAATCAAGTGCAGAAATCCAAGAAGTTGCCAGCTCGGAAAGAATCTTTGTAGCAGGAACTGAAGGAATATTGAGCTCTGCAAAGACGTACTCATGACCGTCAGTATCTACACGACGAGTCAGCGCACCAGCATTTACACCGCACTTACGAGCAAATCCCTCAGCAGCCTTGGTTGGATTGCCCTCTGCATCAAAAGCAATCTCTGCCTTAGGACCACGCTTGACCTCGGAAATCTCTTCTGTAGCCTCAGCAACGTCTTTTACATAAGCAGTTAAACGACGAGGTGTCGAGAGGATCTTAACCTCTCCAAATGACAAGCCAGAGTCTTTAAGTCCAGAAACAACAAGCTTATTGAACTGAGCAATAGCTTTCTGCAATGGAGCAGAAGGCATTTCTTCAGAACCAATCTCAAAAAGGAAGTCTCTAACCTCAGCCATTTAAGCCACCTCCTCCTGAGTAGTTGCTGCAGGTGCTTTCTTAGAAGCAACCTCCTCCAAATACGATTCGCAGCATGCCTTAGCAACGGTGCGAACGCGAAGAATATAGTTAGCTCTCTCAACAGCAGAAAGAGCACCACGAGAGTCAAGCAGGTTGAATGCATGGCTGCACTTCATAACGCAGTCATACGCAGGTAGTGGAAGCTTGCGCTCAAGGCAGCTGTGGCACTCTGCCTCATACTCGTCGAACTTCTCGCGCATAAGCTCAATGTTGGCTACCTCAAAGTTATAAGTTGAGAACTCACGCTCGTTCTCCAAAAATACCTGGCCGTACGTCATTGGCGTGCCATCTGGCAGGTAACTCCATACCAGGTCATAGACGGAATCTACACCCTGAGCATACATAGCAATACGCTCAAGACCATAGGTAATCTCAACAGGAACTGGGTCTACCTCAATACCGCCTACCTGCTGGAAGTACGTGAACTGAGTAACCTCCATGCCGTTGAGCCAGACCTCCCAGCCAAGACCCCAAGCACCAAGCGTTGGGCTCTCCCAGTCATCCTCAACAAAGCGAACGTCGTGGTCTTTTGGATCAAGGCCAATAGCGGCAAGTGAACCAAGATAAAGGTCTTGAGAGTCTGCAGGAGATGGCTTGAGCAAGACCTGGAACTGATAGTAATGCTGCAAGCGGTTGGGGTTCTCGCCATAGCGTCCATCAGCAGGACGACGACAAGGCTGTGGATAGCAGGTACGCCAGGCATCGGGGCCAAGTGAGCGCAGGATAGTTGCGGTGTGGAAGGTACCGGCACCTACCTCAGAGTCATATGGCTGCATGACCGTGCAACCTTTTTCTGCCCAATAGTGTTCAAGGGTCAAAATCATATCTTGAAACGTAAGTGGTGTTGCGCCCATGATGTTCTTTCTCTCAAATGTCCGACGTAAGTACTATAGCCCGCGAGCATGGTCAAAGGGCCAGAAAATAAACATTGCCTTAGAGGTCACGGTAGAAACCGCAACAGCTCCAAAATATCTGGAATCCAGCGAGTTTGTTCTGTTATCCCCCATAACAAAAATATGACCTGCAGGAACAGTATACGGATAATTCTGAATTACGGCACCCGTGCGATCCGCAAGAGAATAGGTTGGCTTACCTTCAGTGTAAGGCTCGTCCATAAGTTGACCGTCAACATACACAGCACCGTCGCGCAAATCTACCGTTTGACCTGCTGTAGCAATGACGCGCTTAACTAAAAGCGTATCGGGATTCTGAGGACTGGTGAAGGTAACCACATCACCTGCTTGCGGAGTACCGCCAAATCGATAGGTAAGCTTCTCTCCTACCAAACGATCCCCCAGCTGGATGGTATTGAGCATGGACCCTGTTGGAACCTCATACACCTCAGCGACAAACGTTCTAATAAAAAACGCCAGTGCAACAGCAACTGCAACAATTACCAGGTATTCAAAAATTTCAAGTACTTTGGAATGTCCACTACTCATCGTCATCACCAGATTGCTGATCAAGCTCTGCTAAATACGCTCTGTCCTTCTCAGTGAGTTGAGCGCTCTCTAAGAGGTCTGGACGCCACGCACGAGTGCGAGCAAGTGCAGATTGTCGTCTCCAGACTGCTACCGCTCCATGGTCTCCTGAAAGAAGCACAGACGGAACTTCTCGCCCCTCAAAATTTGCTGGACGCGTGTACTGAGCATACTCAAGAAGGCCATCGTCAGAGAATGACTCATCCTGTGAGCTCATCTCATCGCCAAGCGCACCAGGAAGCAAGCGCACAACCGAGTCAATCACGGTAAGCGCAGGAAGCTCTCCGCCCGTCAGCACGTAATCTCCCAGAGAAATAACGTCATCTGCCAGCTCGTAGACGCGCTCGTCCATGCCCTCATAGCGACCACAAACAAACAGAATGCGCTCCTTTTGAGCAAACTCTTGGGCGATAGCCTGGGAATACGGCCTACCAACTGGCGAGAAAAACACCACGTGGGGCTTAGGTTCTGCCTGATCAGAAATCTCACGAACTGCCTCAAAGATGGGAGCAGGCTTCATAAGCATGCCTTGTCCACCACCAAAAGGAGCATCATCTACCGTACGATGCCTATCATGTGTCCAGTCACGCAAGTCATATGCATAGAACTCAAAAATATTTGCCTTTTGAGCTCTGCCCATAATAGAAGCATTTAAATAGGGCGAGAAGACCTCAGGAAATACTGAGAGCGTTTCTAGACGCATACTACTCACCTAACCTAAGAAGGCCCTGAGGAATTGAGACGGTAATGGAGCCCTCGGCTGGGGCCTCTTTGATAAATTCATCCACGGCAGGCATCAGCACCTGTCCAAAAGGCCCCTCAATGACCCACACATTTTGTGTAGGTCCAACAAGAACCTCTGTAATTTCACCCAGAGAACCATGTTCTGTATCACGTACTTCTCTACCCACAAGTAGAGAAACATTTACCAGACCAAAGTTTTCTGGAAGACAATCTTCTTCTACCAGAAGCGTTTTACCAACAAGCTCTTCTGCATCAGAGATAGTTGTTACTCCATCAAAGGTAACAAGACTACCTTCTCTATCATCTGACTCAACAGAGACAACTGAGAACTTCCTAGGGCCCTTAAGCGCAGGCGGAACAGGAACAACTGTCATGCCTTCAGCTATAAGAGAAGGAAGGCTGTGAACGGGAACCGTCACAACCTCCCCTCTTTTACCATGCGTTTTAACAATTTGAGCAATTGCTCGCCAGTGTTTACGCAAAATTAGCCTACAACCTCGACATCAACAGAGGTGCCAACACGCTGGCCAAGAGCACGAGCCAAAGTACGAATAGCCTTAATGGTTCTACCCTTGCGGCCGATGACACGTCCAGCGTCTTCCTCAGAGCAAGAAGCCTCAATCAAGGCTCCATCCTCGCGATCGGTGACGTCGAGTGCAACAGCATCTTCATTATCGACAAGACCACAAACGATGTACTCGACAAGATCAGCAACCTTGTCAGAGGGCATCTCCTGAATGTCTTGATCGACAGCGTCTACCTCAGTGGGCTCTGTGAATTCAGACACGATTTACTCAGCCTCTGGAGCCTCGGACTCCTCAGCAGCTGCGGCAGCAGCTTCAGCAGCAGCCTCAGCAGCTGCAGCGGCCTTTGCCTGTGCCTTCTTGGAGAGCTTGGTCTTCTTCTCTGCAACTGGAGCACCAGTACGAGCGATCTCAATGAGGTGAGAAACTGCGCTTGTTGGCTGAGCGCCCTTTGCTACCCACTCATCAACCTTCTCGAGGTTGATATCAATCGTCTTAGGGCTAGTCAGTGGGTTGTAACGACCGACTTCTTCAATGTAACGACCATCGCGAGGCATACGACCATCAGCGACAACTACGCGATAGTACGGACGCTTCTTGGCACCGTGACGGGCCAGACGAATCTTAACTGCCAATGAAAACTCCTCCATACGAGCGGTGCCTCGGATGTTAGATGGGCTGCACCGCAAAGCCACAAATCGGGTTACAAGTGTACAACAACGCATTAACCTCGAAAAGTATAAATTTGCTCTCTTCAAAAAGTACTCGTAATTTATGTATGAAACACTTGTTCTATTTGTACAAAAAGTATACACTATTTCTATGGAAACATTAAAGGACATATCAGATAAAAACGCACGTAAATCGTGTGATTTTGAGTGGCATGGTAAAGCCATTGGGCTTCTTGACCTTGATGCGTTCTTTGCGTCTGTAGAACAACTTGATCATCCTGAGTGGCGCGGAAAACCAGTAATTGTTGGAGGCTCACCCCACAAACGAGGCGTTGTTTCAACCGCCTCTTATGAAGCAAGGAAGTTTGGCGTTCATTCTGCCATGCCTTCAGCTACTGCAGTAAGGCTCTGTCCGCACGCAATTTGGACTCCAGGACGCTATGACAGATACTCTGAAATAAGTGCTCTTGTTATGGGTTTTCTCAAAGATGAGACTCCCCTTGTTGAGCAGGTTTCTATTGATGAGGCATTTTTTGACATCACTCCAGGCAGATTCTCTAAAGAAAATCCTTTGGAGATCTGTAAGCGCATACAAAAGAAAGTTGCTGCGCTAGGCGTTACCTGTTCCATTGGCCTGGGAACAAACAAGACAATTGCTAAGATTGCCTCTGAGCAAGAAAAGCCTCGCGGTCTTACTGCGGTGTTTCCTGGTACAGAAGGACGTTTTCTAGCACCTCTACCAATTGAAGCTATGAGCGGCATTGGACCTGCTATGGCAAAAACGCTCCATCAACAAGGAATCAGAACGCTTGGAGAACTCTCAAGAGCAGATGCAACGTATCTCACTTCCCTTGTAGGCAATACTGCCTCAAAAATGATTTTGCGCGCGCAAGGAAAAGAAGTCTCAGAAGTTCATGAAGCTGCCCAGCCTCGTGACGTTAAGTCTGTTTCTAACGAGAGAACCTTTGAAGCTGATTTGTTTGATAAACAAGAAATCGTAGAAGCTATTAGGCACATTGCTGGCGTTGTAGGAAGACGTCTTCGCCGAAAGCGGCTCCAAGGATATACCGTAACCCTCAAAGTAAAAGCCTCTGCAACAGAGTCTCATACAGCTCAAAAAAGGATGTCCACACCAACTGATGATGAGCACCTCTTTGCAGAGATTGCCGTTGGCCTGCTTCCTACCATTTGGAAAGAAGGGCAGCCGGTAAGACTGCTTGGTGTTGGTATTAGCTCATTTTCAGATGAGGAGCATGCCAAACCAGTGCAAGCGTCACTTTTTGACCAATATGAGGCTACATTTGACGCGGCAGCCTCTGGACCTACAACAAAAAAGAAACCTCGGAGTGACTTACGTCATCTCTCCGAGGTAACCGATAAACTCAAAGATAAATTTGGTGCTGATGCTGTGCAGTATGGTAGAGACCTACGCTTTGAGCATCGCGTCTCTGACACTATGCCTACAGGCAAAAACGAACAAATCTAGTACACCAAAACTACTCAGTAGGATCAGCAGATTCTGGAAGATTGTCTACCAGATCATCCTCAGAAAGCTCAAAAGCTGGAGCCAAAGCATCCTCTGGAAGATAGGCATAAGGAATCTCAGAAGTCATAGCACCCTCAATATCTAGCTCTACACGAGGAGCGTCTGCCCAAAGTCGCTCAAGACGATAGTAGGACCTTACCTCAGGCTGGAATACGTGGACAACAACTGAACCGTAATCAATAAGAATCCAATTGAGACCGTCGCGACCCTCAGTAGAAATTGGACGAATGCCGCAGTTTGCTGTGACCTTCTCGCGAACTTCATCAACAATAGCGTCAGCCAAACGAGCATTTCCACCAGTGCAGATAACAAAATAATCGCAAACATCACTGAGACCAGTTAAATCTAGTACCAGAATATCTTCAGCTTTCTTTTGATCTGCAGCAATTGCAGCAGTCTTTGCAAGCTCAAGTGAAGTTACAGCCATGAATTTCTCCGTTTTCTCATGTAGCCAGGCTACTTAGATGTCTTCTCAATCATCTCATTGTATAGGGCAATTGAGTTTGGATACAAATAACTCCTTGATGAAATCACATACATCATAACGCTACAAAACGCCGTCTCATAAAGCTCATCGAGAGAACCGCCACGTAAATATACGTTTCTTGTTTCTTCGACCGATGTAAAGTTTGGACGCAGAGGCTCAATAAGATCAGCTACATACAAGATTTTATCTAGCTTGCTCATCTGACGGTCGCCCGTAGTGTGCTTCTGAATGGCGCTGAGAATCTGCTCAGAAAGCCAAGGATAGATGGCTGGTAGCGTTTTTGCGGCGAGAGGACCATGTAAGAGTCCAACAATTTTCTGATAAGGAGCTTCTGTCTGGATACGAAAGCGCTCTGCCAGTTCAATGGTTTCTGCATCAGGAAGAAGTTTCTCCCAATCATGCAAAATACCTGCAACGCGCGCGCTCAACATATCTGCACCATAAGCCTGCGCAAGCGTTTCTGCACAATGTCCCACAGAGATAGAATGCGCAAAACGCTTAGGGTTCTTGTGATACATATGACTCTTCAAATCAGACTCAAGCTGATCAATAAGCGCCTGTTGTTCTGCGGTGTAGACAATATCTTTTGCTATAAGTGTTCTTTCCATTATGTCCTACAAATTATTGAGTCAAACTTTATATCCACCCGTTTGACACTGCCCTGATATGAACGTATGTCAATCTGAGCAGCGGGTCGCTTTGGCTTGACCACTTAATTGAGTGGCGTTGTGTCGGCGCCATAAAGCCCATGCTTGTGAATGTAACCTGTTACAGAATCGGGAGTTAGATATCTGAGGCTCTGACCATTTTGAACTCTACTACGCAAGTAGCTTGATGAGATTGCTAGTGCGGGAACCTCAAGATAGGTTACCTTGAAGTCATAAGGTGAGTCTGCAATAACCTTTTGAGCACGACTCAGCTCATAACCAGGACGCGTTGCAGCAACAAAGTGAGCAAGCTCAGCTACGGTCTGTGCATCTTTCCAGGTGACAATATCAGCAATTGCATCTGCACCAGTAATAAAGAAAAATTCAACGTTAGAGGGATATACCTTACGCAATCTTCTAAGCGTATCAGCGGTGTAGGTGATGCCCTCATAATCCACCTCAAAACGAGAAGCAACAAAATGAGGATTATCTGAAGTTGCCAGAAGCGTCATTGAGTAACGGTCTTCTCCCCTGGTAACTCCCTTATTTTGTTTGAACGCAGGGCGACCAGCAGGCATAAAGACAACCACATCAAGATTAAGGTCATCATATGCCTGCTCAGCGGCTACCAAGTGACCGTTATGAATGGGGTCAAAGGTTCCACCCATGATTCCCAGACGATAGGTGCGGTTTTTATCCTGTCCCAAACGAGGCAGGCCAGGGTGCATGTTATTTAAGACGTCGGCTGCCATACTCTACTCAGTTTCTGAAGAAGCCTCAGCTACATGAGACGGATCAGATGGAGCCTCTTCAAACTCAACATCTTCGAATTGCTGGTCTGAGGCGTCCTCATCAAAAATCTCTATACCATCTGTATTTGGTTTATTTGGATCCTCATAGGTAAAGGTGAGCTCAAGAATGCGAATCTCATCGCCGTCAACTGCACCAGCCTTTGCCAGCTGTACTTCAAGACCCATACGATCAAGACGACGCTGTAGATATGCCACAGCCTCATCATTGTCCCAATCAGTCTGAATAACCATACGCTCAATCTGACCGCCGGAGACACGCCAAGCATGACGCTCTTCTCGCTCAATGCGAAGTTTGTTATCACGGCGAAGTCTCTGCTTCTCCCAAGACTCACTGCGATCAACCGTTGGCGTAGTAATGGCAATTTCTTTGCGGAGCTCTGCTACCTCTGCGGCACAAGTGGTAACAAAATCATCAAGATTTAAACCAGTTACGGTAGAGATAGCAAAAAAGGTTCTATCATCTGCCTCTGCAGCTTTTCTGAGCGCCTCGATGGCATCTTCTGTACCAGGCATATCGCATTTGTTTGCTACCACAATCTGAGGGCGATCAGCCAGCTTTGAAGCGTATGCTTTAAGCTCCTCGTTAATAGCGTGGTAGTCCTTTACAGGATCTCTACCTTCATAGCCACCAGTAACGTCAACCATGTGGACAATAAGCGCTGTGCGCTCAATATGACGAAGGAATTGATGACCAAGGCCCTTGCCCTCAGAGGCGCCCTCGATAAGACCGGGAACGTCAGCACAAACGAATGACTGTCCATTCTGAGCGCGCACAACGCCTAGATTTGGAACAAGTGTGGTGAAGGGATAGTCAGCAATCTTTGGACGAGCAGCACTGATACGTGCAATAAGAGAGCTCTTACCAACAGAAGGCATGCCCACCAAGGCCACATCTGCCATGAGCTTCATCTCTAGCTCAATCCAGTGCTCTTGGGCTGGCTCGCCCTTCTCGGCAAATGCTGGTGCACGCCTCACTGAGGTGACAAAGTGAATGTTACCGCGGCCACCATTGCCACCAGGAGCAACAACTACCTGCTCACCGGGAGAAGTAAGATCGGCAATCTCGTAGAGTGGCTCTTGTGTTTCTGGATCAAGCTCGCGCACAACGGTTCCCAGAGGCACCTTGAGCAGTAAATCCTGTCCATCAGAGCCATGACGACGAGCACCCTTACCGTGAGTACCACGCTCGGCCTTAAAGTGATGCTTGTAGCGGTAATCAATCAGGGACGAAAGCTGCGCGTCTGCAACAATGACAACATTGCCGCCGTGACCACCGTCTCCGCCGTCTGGACCGCCTTTTGGTACATATGCTTCTCGGCGGAAAGACATGCAGCCTGCGCCGCCGTCTCCACCTTTAACGTTGATATGACAAAGATCAGTGAAAGTTTCCACGTGTCCTCCTTCTAATACCTTAATGTTACGGCATTTACCAGCGAAGCACAGTGAAAACGCGAGAAGTTCTTATGAGAACACGAGGATAACAACAATTATCGACACGCCAAAAGCCATCAATGCAAAATCAGTTGGAGCAAGAGGATAGCGTTTAAACGCAGATGAAGCGTTCCTTAAATAAAAACCTCGCTGCTCAGCAGCAAGTGCTGAAGCATCAGCTTTTTTAACAGAGCTTACCAGCAAAGGAACAATCAAAGGCATGGTGAGCTGGAGCTTCTTAATTGGATTTTTGGTATCAAACTCAACGCCACGAGCCATCTGAGCCTCCATAATATGGTTCATCTCTGAAGCAAAGACAGGCACAAAGCGCAAAACCGTTGCAATGGTAAACGCATAAGGATAAGGAACATGCGCAACTTCTACCAGCGCATTCATGAGGTCTTCTACGCGCATAAGCGAGAGCATAGAAAGCAGCGGCAGCGCCAGCGCAATTGTTTTTAGGGCAACGTTAAAGCCGCGCTCCAAACCGCCTACCGTGATGAATAAAAAGAGCGTTTGACCAGCAGGGGCAACAAGCGTCTGTACAACACACAAGATAAGACCTAGGACAGCAAAGCCAAATACCAGCTTAAAAGTCTTCTGAGCATTCTGTGAGACAACTCCCACACAAATAGTGAGCGCGAGTACTGCAAGCACCTCAAGCGTTCCTTGGGCGGCAAAGGCAGCCACAAAGAGCTCAAGCGCAAACACAAGCTTGGCCACAGGATTTGCCTTATGAAGGAAGCTTGTTCCTTCGGTGTAATCAATAACACTACCCACGAGGAGCCTCCTTACCATTAAGCGTGGCTGCAATACGAGCAATCTCAAACTGATGCTGCAATGCGTCAAGCACCTCTGAAGCACTGCTCAGTCCAGCAAATGACGGATCCACGTGCGCTCCAGCAAGCTTTGACAGCTGGATCATCTGAGGAGCCTCAACATACGCTTCCTTCAAAACCTCATCTGTCGAGAAGATCTGTGTAACTTCCCCATCATCTAACACGCTGCCATGCGCCATAACGACAATTCTTGTGGCAAAGTCCAGCACAACCTCCATGTCATGACAGACCATAAGAACTGCACAGCCCTTCTCGCACAGTGATTTGACCATATTCATGACCTGCATACACTCTTTGTAATCCAGGCCCGATGTTGGCTCATCAAGCACAAGAATATCTGGCTCGCAGGCAACCACAGAAGCAAGCGCAACCATCTGACGCTGTCCGCGAGAAAGCATAAACGGAGACGCGTCCGCATCAAGCCCCATGCAATCAATTACTTCAAGCGCTTTCTTGCGAGCATCCTCTGCAGACACAGCCTTGAGCTCAAGACCAAACGCAATCTCCTCAAGAACACTCTCTTTGCAAATCTGGTAATCGGGATTTTGGAACAGCGTAGAGACGTGTTGAGCAATCTGTGACGTCTTCCAATCCTTGCACGATGCGCTCTTAATTTGAATGTCACCAGATCGAGGACGCAACAGGCCATTTACCAACTTAGTTAGAGTTGTTTTACCTGCACCGTTTTGGCCGACAAGTGCCACAAGCTCGCCAGGGTGCAAGCTGAGAGAGATGCGCTCAACGCCATCAGTACTATCCTGATATTTGAAGGTGGCATCAATAACATCAAGAACAGACTGAGTACTTGGCTGGTCAGCGTCTTGAAGAACACCAATTCTGTCAAATGGGCCGCTCGATTCAGCGACCACAGGACCATCTATTTTTGGAAGATATGTCTCCCCTGCTAACTCAACGTCATTAGAAGCTAATGGTTGAGAGCCCTCTGTAAGAGAAATACTGCGATGCTGGAGAGCGCCTACACAGCACGCAAGCTGCTTGGCGGCTGACTGAACTGATAGCGCAGTTTCATCGCAGACAGCTCTGTCCGCCTCAGATAACAAGTGAGCATACTCAGTCTGATGAGAGAGCTCATGGACGCCCTTTGAGACGCGCACGCAACGAGGAACATCAACGCCAACCTCTTGCAGCAAATCTACCTGAGAGAACATGTCCTCAACGCTACCGTATGCACAAATGGAGCCCTTGTCCATCACGGCAATCTTTGAGCAATACTTAGCGAGAAGACCCACTTTTTGCTCAATTACCACAACCGTAATACCTTTGGTTTTGTTGAGCTCTGAAAGGGTCTGGAAGATTAACTCGGACGACGTTGGATCTAAGGCCGCTGTTGGCTCATCAAGCACCATAACTTGTGGCTGAAGCGCCAAAAGTGCTGCTATAGCAACCTTTTGCTTCTGTCCACCAGAAAGAGAGGCAATCTCTCTAAAGCGAAGGTTGGCAATACCAACTGTCTCTAGAGCATAGGTAATGCGCTCTGGAATCTCTGCATGAGGAACTGCAAAGTTCTCAAGACCAAAAAGAAGTTCATCCTCAACAATTGAAGCAACCATTTGCGCGTTGATATCTTGAGTAACAGAACCCACAATTTTAGAGATATCAGTCAGCGCAACTGTGCAGGTATCCATTCCAGCAACAAGAATCTTTCCAAAGAAACTTCCTCTGAAGTGATGAGGAATAGCGCCGGAAAGCGCAAGAGCAAGCGTGGACTTGCCTGCGCCAGAAGGACCAACAATACCTACAAAGTCACCCTCCTGAACGCTCAGTGACAGCTCATTCAGAGCATGCACTGAGCTATCAGGATAGCTATAGGACACAGATTGAACTTCAATAATAGACACAGTGTTCTCCAGGAAATAAGTGCGTATCTAAGAACTTATCGGCCCAAAACCTTCTTAAGAGGAGCCGCAAGAACCTGAACAACAATAGCATTAAAGAATGCGGTTCCCACGATGACAGGAAGCATTACGTAGAAAAGCTCAATAGTTGCACCCTTGGCTGGAATAGCAATGGCGGCAAAGATCAGGCCAGAAATAAGAGTGGTTACAAAAGAACCAATTGCAGGCATTACTGGCTTATCTGCAAGAGCAGACCTTGTGAAGGCAAACATTACAAGTGAAGCTGCGCCCTCTGCAACAAAATCAGCACCAGGAACAGTTGTGGTCAGCTGAATAACGGTAGCTGCGATAAGACCAATAACCAGGCTCTGAATAGCGTTTGGCTTAAGCAAAAGAATAGCCAGGCAGAACGAAGAAATAATAAACTCTGGACCAATTCCAATAGCACTAATTGCCTTACCAACGGTCAGGTTAAGAATAAAACCAGCAGCATTAAGGACGGCAACAAGGACTAGAGAAGTAACGTCCAATACTCCTGCATTTTTTGAAACAGCAACAACACGTGGTGCCTGCTCTGCAGATCCTGTCTCTGTACCTGCGGCGATAACCTCATTGAGATTTTCTGTAGACATACAAACTCCTTTAACGCAAAACTAAAACGTACAAACAAATTTTTAACAACACGGGTTTCTCGCCATCCGGATTTAGCAAGAAACGTACGCACAAAAAAAGCTCTCGGTCACCCGAGAGCCTCTAAATGCGTATGCAGAAGCAACTCATCGCTGACCGGAGAAAGACAAGTTGTTCCACCACCACTGCTGAGTGCCTGTAGCGCGCATGATATGTCCTCCTCCCAAGAGCGTAAATTGCAATGTAAGAAGAATACCATTACTTTGTCAGATTGTGTCAAGAAATACAGTAAGAAACAAATTAGAAACTGTAAACGGTACGCGTAAGATACCGCGAGAAACAAAAAAAGGGGTCCCGAAGGACCCCTTGAATGAACTGCGAATGTTCAAGAAAACTTATGCCTCAGCAGCAACGACGTTAACGACGTGCTTAGCACCCTTCTTAAACTCAACAACGCCATCGCAAAGTGCAAAGAGAGTGTCATCCTTGCCGCGACCAACGTTTACGCCAGGAGTGATGTGCGTACCACGCTGACGGATGATAATCTGGCCAGCCTTGATTGCCTGACCACCGTAAATCTTAACGCCAAGGCGCTGTGCTTGTGAGTCGCGACCATTGCGGGAAGAGCCGAGACCTTTCTTGTGTGCCATAAATGCTACCTGCCTATCTCAATATCAGAAGTGACCAATTACTCTGCAGACTCGTCGGATGCCTTAGCTGCAGCCTTACGAGCGGTAGGGAGCGCGGTAACCTTCAGCTTAGTAAGGTTCTGACGGTGACCATTGGCGCGGTGATAGCGCTTACGCTTGTGGAACTTGAAGACGAGAACCTTCTTGTCCTTGTACTGCTCAAGAACCTCACAGGTAACCTTCTTAGAGGAAAGAGTGGCAGCGTCAGCAACAACCTTCTTGCCGTCGTTAAGCATAAGAACATCAAGCTTTACCTTATCGCCAGGCTGCGCATCAAGCTTCTCGACGCTGATTACGTCGCCCTTGGCAACCTTATACTGCTTGCCACCAGTTGCTACGATTGCGTACATGTGTGTAACCCTTCATTGCTGATTCTTGCAACGATTAATACTATCTTTGCATTTCTGAAGATCCGAGCAAAGATCTTCGCCGCCGTGACCTGTGACATCCGCGGGAAACTGTCGGTGTCCCATGTCCCTCGGCGAGAAACACAACTCGAAATAGTCTACTGCATATTTCAGAAAATTCCAAGACAAAACTACATGTTATAGAGGCTTCACAAGGAGTCCATTTTCTGAAACGTGTGCCTGTGAGACTCGGCACACCTTCAACGAGTCAATGCCTTGTAGGCCATCCACTCCAGCTTGAGCTGCAATTCTTTGAGCCTCATAAATCAAAACTGCAGGTCTAAGCGCTGCTCTTGGATCTTGGAGTGTATCAAGCTCAAATGAAATACACGTTTCAGATGAGCTCTCAGAAATCTTATAGCCCGCAAACGTTGTCTCTAAATTGACCACTTTTTGCTTGTCTCCGCGCATGTATGTCAGCTCTTTTTTGGCGAGAAGATCCTCAAACCCCCAACGCAACGCGTCTGACCTAAGACCTTTTCCTAAAATGTCGCATCTCCAGTGAGCGGCATTCAACCATGCTTCAAGCGCTGGCAGCAACCGATCAACGTAGCTGGCAGCAAACGGAGCAAGCGCGGGAGGCGTGGCCGACAACAGCCTCTCTAACGCTTCATTTGGGTCCACGTATTCTGTGAGCTTCAAGTCAAAGTACTCCGCCTCAGACGAAGCGCCAACGGGAAGCGCCTGAGAGAACTGAACGCCCATGCGCTTTGCAAAGCCATTGCCTACCCTAAATGGCAACTGAGCTCGGCGAACACAGCGCTCAATGGTACCAATAAGCTCAAGGTGTCCTAAAAACGCAAGGCGGTCATCTTTCTTGTAAGCCACGCGAAGCCTAAAAATCTCTGCTCCGCGCTCCGTCATAATCTCTGGCTGAATCTGTGGCTTACCGGCACGCCAGTCTTTCTTCACGGACTCAGCCACCTCAGGAGCTACGCTCTCTACCTGCTTATCCGTCATGAGCGCACCCCCATCAACACGTTGTCGACCTTCAAGGTCTGGCATACCGCACATCCCGTACAAGAGGTAAATGTGCAGTCTGGTGTAGTAACTTCATCCAATGCTCGACGATATTCTCGCTGTAAATAACCCTTGGAGACGCTAGGAGACGTGTGATCCCAAGGAAGTTTTGCCTGGATATCAAAGGTTTCTGTTGCAATATCTGAGAGTGAGAAACCCAGACTTTCTGCTGCCGCATTCCAAGCATCAAGATTAAACTCGCTGGTCCATGCATCAAACTTACAACCATTTTTCCAAGCCCGGTAAATCAAATCAAAACCGTCGCGGCCCATCTTTGAAAGCGCACCTTCTACCAGGGACGTTCCAGAATCGTGGTAGGCAATCTTGAGTCCCCTATCGTGATTTGACGACAAGAGCAACTGCTGTCTACGCTGGGCTTCCTCACGAGAAATCTGGCCAACCCACTGGAATGGCGTGTAGGACTTGGGCACAAATACGGCAACGGAAGCAGAAACAGTAACACCCTTGCCGCCAATTTCTCGACCGATATCTAAAATACGCTTTGCAACTGCGGGAATGGCTTGAATGTCTTCATCGGTTTCTGTTGGAAGGCCCATCATAAAGTAGAGCTTCATGCGGCGCCAGCCGTTTTCAAACGCATTTCTAGCTGCCGATTCAAGATCATCCTCAGTGACATTTTTGTTTATGACGTCACGCATGCGCTGAGAACCTGCTTCTGGAGCAAACGTCAGTCCGCCGCGCCTTGAAGTAGAAACAGCATCTGCCATCTCCGCGCCAAACGCGTCCATACGCTGGGAAGGAATGGAGATTCGCACGCCGCGTTTACGAAGATCAGAGTTCATACGGCGCAAAATGTAGCCGCACTGAGAGTGATCCGTTGTAGAGAGCGATGTTAGCGAGACCTCATCGTAGCCGCTCTTCAAAAGGCCTTCCTCGCCTGCTTTAACAATCTGCTGAGCTGGACGCTCGCGAACAGGACGATACGTCATACCAGCCTGACAGAACCTACAGCCACGAGCACAGCCGCGCTGAATCTCTAGAGCCAGCCTGTCTTGAACAATTTCGGTATACGGAACAATGCGCTGTGCAACAGGGTCTGTTACTGAAAGGTCTGGCAGACAGCGCTTATAGACCACGCTTGGTGCGCTACTTCCCTCTTTAGGGATCGCATAGCCCCAGCGTGTTGAGGTATTATCGTGCACAATCTGATAAAGCGACGGCACGTACACACCTTGAATCTCAGACAACCTCTGCAAAATCTCTTGGCGAGAAACTCCTTCAAGCTTGGAAGTTCTCACGCACTCACACATCTCTACCAGCGCTTCTTCGCCGTCGCCTAATAGAATTGCATCAAAGAGCGGGGACAGCGGCTCTGAGTTCCAAACAGAAGGACCGCCACCAAAAATAAGTGGGTCCTCATCATCACGTTCTTCAGCGAGCAATGGAATGCCTGCTAAATCAAGCGTTTCTATAATGTTTGTAGCAATCATTTCATGCGCAAGGGTGAAGCCCACTACATCAAAAGATGCTAAAGGTGCAGCACCCTCCAACGAAAGCAGAGGAACATTGCGCTTGCGCATCAAAGCTGCCATATCAGTCCATGGTAGGTAGGCGCGCTCACAAGAAATATGAGGAGCCTTATTCAAAGCGTTATAGAGAATAGCAATGCCCAAATTAGGCTGACCAACCTCGTACACATCAGCGTAAACCATGCAAACGTGAAAAGGACCTTCTTGCTCCTCTACTGCTCCCCACTCGTGATTCAAGTATCTTGAGGGTTTCTCGACATGCGGAAGCATGGGCTCAATGAGGTGGAAGAGATTTTCTCGTTTAACGCGCACGATAGTCTACTTTCTATCTTTTGGCGAGGGACTGTGTGGTTGCTATCTCTACGGTATTTGATTGTGAATTTGTATCTGCTGTTGCACTTGCGTCTGTAGAAGCACTCGTAGTGCCGGTTTTGGTAGAAGAATTATCTGCTACCCTATCGCGTTTCTCGGCAATTTTGCGAGCATACGCGTGAATGACGCGAGCTGTAGTGTGAGTTCCTGCGTATCCCATGCCAGCCTTAAGCGCCCAGCCAAATCCAGGAACTGTGCCTGCAACCGTGCGTGCAACCGTACGGTATCCAAAGCCCGCACCCACAACGCCGAGAAGTTCGGCGATGGTTTCAACACTCATATTGATGTTATAGGCGGCGGTAATATCAAGTGCCAGCCTAATCTGGCGCGCTGTCATCAGCGGCATATCAGAGCCAGGAACAATCGCCACAGCTCCAATAGCTGCATTCTCTTTAGCGCAAGCAGCTGTTATCTGTTTGACCACTTGAGTTCTACAAAGAGGATACGCTGCCGCAAAAGAGACTGATTTTTCTGTTGCAGTTGCAATCCATGAAGAGAGTCGATCAAAGAGCACTTCTTCAGTGGTACCCGCAACAATGCTAATAAGCCCTGTGTTGTAGAGCGTATCAGCAATTTGTTGCGCTTCAACTGCAGACTCTACAACCACCGCACAAGGAATTGAATGACTTACCAACATGGTAAGGGCATCCTCGTACTGTGAGGTTGGCGTAGGAATAATCACCGCAATATCAGGAATAGCAGCATTCTTTCCCGCGCAACCAATGCCTCCAGAAACAAACGAAACACCGTCGGCAAGCTTAGAGACGCGCACCGTTGCATCTGTTCTCTCTGGCATAAAATACGAATGCACGGCAAGAATTACCTCTTCAGAAGCAAGGGAATCAACGTAGATATGCGTATAAGTTGGCTCGAGAGATGAAAGCGACCCGCGGAATTCTTGTAATACAGAGGTAGCAAGTTTGCCCAAGCTGTTTCTTTTTGCCATGGCTTATGCCGCCTTTGTTCTATGTCTGTAAACAGACTGGACGATTCCTACAGAAACGAGCTGGGCAATCATCGATGTTGATCCAAAGCTGATAAAAGGCAATGGAATACCCGTAATAGGCATGATACCAATACACATGCCAACATTCTGTAAAACCTGGAACGACCACATGGCTGCACAACCAACAAGTACCAGCTTAGAGAAGGTATTTTCGGTCCTCATGGCAAACAGAATGGTTGCAAAAATCATCCATGCAAAAAGTGAAAGCATAATGAATGCACCAAGGAAGCCAAACTCTTCCGAGAAGAGTGCAAAAACAAAGTCTGTGTGCGCCTCTGGTAAGAATCGTCCACTTGCCTGCGTAGCGTTACCTGGTCCTTTTCCAATAAAGCCACCAGAACCTACGGCAATCTTTGCCTGTTGCAGGTTATAACCGTCTCCCGACGGATCAACGGAAGGATCCAAGAAGACGGTAAGACGCTTCATCTGGTACTCCTTAAGAATGTGAGGAATACCAGGGATCATAGAAGTCACAACAACAAGAGCAACAACAGCAATGAGCAAAAGAACGGTCACAAGAATCCAAGAACGTTTTGCACCAGAGCAAATGATGATGGTGGCTCCGATAACCAAAATAATCAGGCCAGTTCCCAGGTCAGGCAAAAGCATAATGGAGCCGAATGGAACCATCAATGTTCCACAAAGCTTTACATAGTCTCTGAGCGTTTCTACCTTGCCGTTATACTGAGCACACACCGAAGCCATAAGAAAGATTGTGACAATCTTTCCCAGCTCAGACGGCTGAAATCTAAATCCAACAAGTGGGATATTAACCCAACCAGTCATACCCTTAACCGAGACGCCAAAGCCGGGGATCTTAGGCAAAATCATCAACACAACTACGCCAACAAGCAGCACATTTGTCATATTTGAAAGTGCTCTGTAGTCATAGCGCCACACAAGCGTGGCAAAAACAAGGCCCAAACCAATACCCAGAAGGTGCCTAGGAAAACTAGCTTCGGCAATGTTCATCGATGCGGTCCAGATAACCACAATGCCGATGAGGACGAGAAGTGCCGCGGGAACAAGCTGTGCTAGATAGAGATTACTCAAGATATTCTTTCCAGTAAGCTTCTCTTTCTTGGCAAGGCCGCCTGAAGGAATACCTCCACGCCTCCTAAAAGGTGAGTTCATTCTCTGTTTTGTAACTGCAGATGAATCAAGTGCCATGGGTTTCTCGCCTCCTTACCTACCAACGTTGTCTGGCTGATTATAAATTGCACCGAAGACGTCTCGAACAATATACATACCAGAGCCTGCGCCAGCAGGCGCGCAATCAAGGTTTGCAGCAATAACATACTGAGGCTTATCTGCAGGTGCATAGCCAACAAACCAACCAACCGGCTCGCCAATAGATTGCTGCTCAGCAGTACCTGTCTTGCCACAAACGGTAACATCCAGATTGGTCCAGTGAATAGTCTGAGTGGCAGACTCCTCGTAGACAACACCATAAAGACCGCGAGCAACAATGTCCCGATGCTCATCTTTTTCTTCTGGGTTCAGAATGACCTCGTTTTTATACTCAATAACAGAGCCATTTCCGTTTCTGGCATTAATACTCTTCAAAACATGTGGTTTGTAAATTGGACCTCGGTTTGCAATACCACAATATGCATTTGCCATCTGGAGGCAGGTTACCAAAAGATCGCCCTGTCCAATTGCAAGGTTACAGTTATCGCCACCCTGCCACTTACGAGCATCATCAGGCGAGCTGGTAAAGTAATTCCACTTCCACTCTGCATCAGGAACGCGGCCAGATGCCTCTTCTGGAAGGTCAATACCAGAAAGCGCGCCAAGTCCAAAGGCACGGAATGTCTCTTGCATGCCCTCTGGATGATCATTGTTATAGAAGAAGCCCTTACCAATCTCATAAAAAACAATATCGCAAGAGTTGGTAATACCGGTAATCAGGTTAACGGTGCCGTGGCCAGAAAGAAGCCAGCAGTGCATGCCGTACTGCTCGCCAAAACCAGTCCAGAAACCCGTGCAATACCAGCTTGAATTTCCATCACAAATGCCGTATTTAAGTCCGGCAAAGGTAGTAAGTGCTTTGATGGTAGATCCAGATGGATACTGTCCAGCAATTGCGCGATTCATCAGCGGATAGTTTGCCTCTTCAGAGGAAAGCGTATCCCAGTCAGAACTGGAAATGCCTCCAACAAACATTGAAGGTGAATACGTTGGATAGCTTGCCATAGCAATAACTTCACCGTTAGTGCAATCAAGTGCCACCACACTTGCACTGCGACCTTGGAAGTCTTGTGATCTAACTGTGTTGATAACACTGACAAGGGATGCTTCTGCTGCTTTTTGAATGTTCGCATCAATGGTCAAAACAACATCTGAGCCGCTCTGAGGAGCAATAGACGTCGAGTGAGATAATACATTACCAGCAGCGTCAACATACACCGTTTGCTCACCACGAACACCCTGAAGAGCGGACTCGTACTGATACTCAACACCCGTTTGTCCCACGATATCGCCGTGGGCATACACAAAACCGCCATCCGCAGTTTTACTGCTTTCAAGCTGCTCTTGTGTAACAGTTCCAGTGTAGCCAACAACATGAGCGGCTAGAGAACCGTTTGGATAGGCGCGCTGGGTGCGCTCCTCAATTGAAACGCCATCAAGCAAAGCACCATGAGCGTAAATGTAGGCAACTACGCGCCTAGAAACATCTACAGAAACCGTGCGAAGTGCTTGGGCGCCATCAGAGGTATCCATGATTTTTCTGCGCACCGCCAACATAGGCATGCCCAAAAGGTTAGCAAGAATCTGCAGTTTAATGTAGTCTTCCGCAACGTCTGCTCGAGCTACTACCGTTGGACTTGGCCTGTTAGTAACAATCTCGACGCCATTTCTGTCCAAAATACGACCACGAGGCGCTGCTGTAGTAACGGTTCGCGTACGGTTTCTCTCTGCTTGCTCGGTATAGTCAGCTGACGATAAGAGCTGCATGGTCCAAAGACGACCAATAAGCACGGCAAACATGCCGCCAACAGCAATTGCAAATCCGATAAGTCTGGACGAGAGGGTCTTCTCGGCAGAGCCGTCAGAACCACCAGACGCCTTGGGAGCGCCGCCGCCAATATCAAAGGTAAACGGCGAGTCTTTTCTACCAAAGGTGAGGTAAACGATGATCAAACCAATTGCTGCAACAGCGCAACAAGCAAGGATAACAAGGGTGAAATTCATACTAACCCCTTATTTAAGGCGCTGAGGAGCTCGATGAGATCCGCGGTAGAGCGAAGTTCCACCCAAAGATGAATGAGACCTTTGGGAATGGGAAAGCACATAGAAAACAGGCAGTGCTGCCAAAATGGTAAATAACATGGTGGGGAAAGACTTAAACAGCAGCCCCTCAAAGAAGTTGCCACCAGAGCCAATCAAAGAATTAATGAGCTGATACATAAAGGTGACACCGAAAGTTTGAAGGGCAACAATGCCCATAGAGGTACCAAAATTGCCAGAGACTCTGTCTCTTACCTCTTGGCCCATGAAATAAGAACTGACCACAAGCAAGAGTGCCATGAGGCCAATAGGATTAGCAGAAGTCAAATCGTACATAAGACCAGCAATAAAGCCGCATATCACGCCGGTTTTACCACCATATCTCAGCGCAATAGCTGCCGAGAAAATAAGTGCAAAATTGATAACTCCCCCACCATAAGAAACCTGTGGTGTAAGCATAATCTGCAAAATGAAGCAAATAACAGCAAGAACGGTGATGCTGCGTGTGTTTTTATTTCTATCAGAAACCTGCATGCATCCCCCTTAATCTGTTCTTCCGCCGTTATGTTGTGTATTACCCGTTGGAGGAGCAACTGTTGCATTCTGCTGAGTGTTTGTTGTGTTGTTTGTTGAACCACTGCCAGTAGAACCGCTCGATGAAGACGTAGAAGATCCGTCTTTTGAGTCTTTATCCTTACCGTCTGAATTAGTTGCTGTTGGAGTGTTTTGCTTATCTGCCTCTGCAATATCATCTGCGGTAGCTTTTTGCTCCTCAGAAAGAGACGTGATAACCATTACCTCCTCGTTAGTGCTGACATTTCCATAAGGCTCAACAACAATGGTGTAATAGAGCGATCCTGGAGCTGCCTCAACGCTGGTAACCTTACCTAGAGGAAGGCCCTTAGGGAATACGCCACCAAGACCGCTGGTAACAACTGTATCGCCTACGGCAACCTTCTGGTTGGTGTTGATGAGGTTAAGAGTAATCTGTCTTGACGCAGAACCCATAAGCATGCCTTGAGCTCGACTACTTTGAACCATAGCGGCCACACCGCTCTTCTCGTCAGTGATAAGACGAACGGTAGAGGTTGTAGGACTACACTCAATAATCTGGCCGATAACGCCACCGCTATCAACAACAGGCATACCAACAGCCAGCCCGGACGAAGTTCCCTTGTCAATCGTAATGGTGTTATTGAACGAGTCAGTAGAACCAGAGATAACACGAGCACCTGTGGATTGCAGGTTATAGGTATTTTTGAGGTCGAGAAGGCCCTGCAGACGCTGCGTGGACTGATTTGTCTCTTCTAGCTCTGCATTTCTTGAACGCAACTGCTCATTTTCTGCCTTGAGGTCAGAAAGCGTTTGCTGGTCTGCTGTTAAGTTACTAAAAATGTTACCAATACCCTGGAAAGGCATGGCAATAGCAGAACCCGCCATTCTAAAAGGCATGGTGATAGTAGAGAACCCACCTCGAACCATCTCGAGCGGTCCTTCTGTACCCATACGAGCGCTGACCGTCAATAACACAATTGAAAGCAGCGAAAGAATAATAAAACTACGGCCACCCGTATGCTTATTATTGTTAGATCCAAGGCCTGTTGAAGCACCCTGGATCTGATGAGACAATGGCATATTTATTGGCCTGCACTCTGAACAAATCCACCGGACAATGCGTTAGCCTCAAGAACCTTTGCACAACCGGTAACAACATTTTCTAGGGCGGTTGGGCTTACGTTAACGGGAACGCCAGTCTCTTCACGAAGTCTTTGATCAAGACCGCGAAGCATTCCGCCGCCACCGGTAAGCAAAATACCGTAGTACATAAGATCAGAGGCAAGATCTGGTGGAGTGACATCAAGCGCATCTTTGACAGCCTTGGTGACCTCGTCAAGAGGACGATCAAGGGCACGACGAATCTCTTCTGACTCAATACGAACAGTCTTTGGAAGACCACTCATGACGTCACGACCGTTTACCTCAACATCAAGCTCTTCTGCAAGAGGAGCTGCTGAGCCAACCTTAATCTTGATGTCTTCTGCGGTACGCTCACCAATAGAGAGGTTGTAGGCGTCACGAACGTGCTCAAGAATAGTTTGATCAAACTCGTCACCTGCAGTTCTAATGGACTGCGAGACAACAATACCGCCCATGGAGATAACAGCAACCTCGGTAGTACCGCCACCAATGTCTACAACCATAGAACCTGTAGGATCCTCAATTGGAAGGTCTGCACCAATAGCTGCAGCCATAGGCTCTTCAATCAAGAATGCCTGGCGAGCGCCTGCCTGAATAGTTGCTTCAAAAACAGCGCGTTTCTCGACAGATGTAACGCCAGAAGGAACGCAAACAACTACACGTGGACGTGGTGACCAAGGATATTTGCGCTCACGGGCCTTCTCGATGAAGTAACGAAGCATAACCTCAGTAACATCAAAGTCTGCAATGACGCCGTCTTTAAGAGGGCGCTCAGCGATGATGGAGCCAGGGGTACGGCCAATCATGCGCTTTGCATCAGCGCCAACAGCCAAAACGCGGCTCTCGCTTTTATCGATTGCAACAACCGATGGCTCATTGATGACAATACCCTGACCACGAACTGCAACAAGGGTGTTTGCAGTTCCCAGATCGATGGCTAGGTCTCCGCCATATTCTCCGAAGAGCGAATCGAAGATAGACATGATATCCAATCAAACGTGCTACGCGTGTGCGTAATTATCCTGCAGAAAGAACGGTTAAAACAGTTTAGTACTAGTTACCAGACTTTGAAGAGCTGGAGGAACTATTAGAGGAATTTGAGGAGTTAAATCCATTACTTCCAGAGGTAGTTCCCGAATTAGAGCCGTTAGTACCAGAAGTTGTGCCGGAGTTCTGGTTATCCTGGCTTACGTATGAAGTGGTAACGCTTGCAACCTTCCAACCAATACCATCACGGACAAGCTCAATGGTGTAGTCAACGTTGCCGCCATTAGAAAGACTGACAGAAGCATTAACTGTAGAGTGAGTCATGCTCTGGTCGACACCGTTGATGGTAACAGCGGAGCTTGCTGGCAGGCTGTTGGAAATCTGCTGAAGCGTTGTACTAGAGACAGAGCTAGAGACATAGCGACCAATATCGGTGCCCTGTGCCTTAGCGTTGAAAATATCCTGAACAACAGACTGCTGGGTTGGCCATCCATAGCCACGATAGTAAGCATAACCAGCGCCACCAACAGCCAAAATAAGCAAAATAAGAATAGTGATAAAGACCTTAAGGCCGGTATGGCGATGCTTACGCCTAATCTTCTTCTCCTTCTTATCCTGCTCAATAATCTCCTGCTCAGTAATCTGGAAGAAGCCAGTGTCTTCTGCAGAAGGGATGAGTTCGCCGGACATACCTGTAGGATCAAGTGGATCATAGGCACCATAGCCAGCTGCCTGAAGGAAGGCATCAGTCTCAGATGGCTTGCCAGAAGTCATTGCAGTAATAGCTTTGCGTGCTGCATCAAAAGCAGACTGCTGCTGATTAGACAGAGCAAAGCTGCCGTCTGCAGTAGCGTGGGTAAAAGCGTCAACTGCCTCAGACATGCGATTTGCTGCAACGTATGCAAGACCAAGATCTGCATAAATCTTATTGGAATTATCCAGAGGATTAGCAAAATCAAGAGCGGTACGATATGCCTCAACAGCATCAACAGGCCTGTTCAGGCCCATGAAGCATGCGCCTAGGCTACAAAGTGCTGATGAAGGATTAGGATTCTTCTCGTCAACTGCAGCGTTTCTGTAAGCAATGCCGGCGTTGCGAATATCACCGATCTTCTCGTATGCAGAACCAAGAGCAAGCTGTGCCTTATAAGGAGTTGCGTAAGAGGTGTCCTGGACAGCTTTAGTTAGGGCAGCAATAGCCTCCTGTACCCTACCAGCAGCCAGAAGTGCGCGACCCTGATTAGTAGAGAGAGCGCCAACCTTGCCGTAGGAAGCGTCAGCAAGAGCGGACTTGTAAGCAGAAGCTGCGGAATCAAACTGTCCAAGCTTCATATAAGCGTTTCCGAGAAGATGGTCAATCTGACCGTTTACCTCGCCTGGCGCTTTAGCCACATCAAACTGACTGATAGCTACAAACCAGTCGCCCTGATCATATGCAGATTTACCTAACTCAAATGCCTGTTGATTCACAATATCCTCCAAGAGTCTGTGCGACTTGGCTTTAAGCGTTTTCAATTCTAATGGAATTGACGATATCGCCAACCTTTAACTGGGAAATGACATCCATTCCCTCGATAGTTGTGCCAAATACGGTATATCCAGAATCCAAGCCATGCTGTGGACCAAGACAGAAATAGAACTGAGAACCTGCGGAGTTTGGATCTTGAGAACGAGCCATAGCAAGGGCACCGTCAACGTGGGAGTTGTTAGGATTTGTGGTGAACTCCTCTTTGATGCGATAACCAGGACCACCAGTACCAGGAATTCCATCAGGACCAGGGTTACCAAACACAACATCCTCAACACTCATCTCACGAGTGTTTGGGTCTCCACCCTGAAGAACAAAGCCAGGGACAAGACGGTGGAACTTGGTATCGTCATAGAAGCCAGACTCTGCAAGCTCGCAGAAGTTTGCCACATGAATAGGTGCGCCCTTACCGTCAAGCTGAACCTTAATGATTCCCTTGTTGGTATCAAAGACGGCAACCTCAGTACCAGTAACCTGGCGCTCTGGTGTATACAATGGATCAAGTCCAAACATAATTCCTCCAAGCTTCTTTACATCTAAGAGAAGAAAAAACGCGAGAAACCCTTAGTAATAAAGAACTTCTTTTCTAACCTAATTATTTTACCAGTATGATGAGATTTTTGAAATTAAAGCAGCTGAACGGTAGAGATTTACTGCTTTTGTGGCTTCCAATTCACGTAATTTTCATCAAAAAGTTTCTGGTATGAGCTGGAGCCGCTGGAGTCTCTGACGTTATCAACTGGCGCCAAGATGTTGTCTTTGTCCTGAGAAGGATTGTTAGAAGCAACTGAGCGCTTCCATCCCTCACTCAAAGCATCGGAGCGATTACGAAGCCAGTTACCCAGTTTGGTGAGATTTTCAATAGTCTGACGATAGTTTCCGTTGGAATCATCAAGACTAGATAGGTCAGAGATGACGTTACTAATATCCAGGGAAATCTGCTCTGCTTCCTGTTGAGCATCGGCGCGCTCCTGATCAGAGCCAGTAATGGCAAGCTGATCAAAGGTTTTCTCGTTATCATCAAGGCGCTTTGAGAGGTCTCCAAGCTTCTGATAATCACTATCAAGTGCGTCAAAAACAGCATCCGAACTTGTATTTTGCTGAGTTGCACTGGTGTCTTGACCCGTAAGGTGCGTAACAGGAGTGGTGGTAGGAGTAGATGAGACTGGTGCCTCAACCTTTGCACGATTATCGGTTGCCTGAGGGTCCCACGGATGCGTGATGACAAAGATTGCAGCTACTACAAGCGAGGTAACAAGAAGTGCTGAGAGCAGAATAACGCGCGTACGCGGGATTCCTTCAGCTTCAGGGAGATTCTCTTTTGAAGGCTCGGAAGGGATTGCAGACTCAAAGCGAGGGGCTGGCCTGCGACTTACCGAGGCAAACGCGCTGGTAGTGTCTGGGTCAGCGTTATCGGCTGGCATTTGTTGCAAAACAGTGGGATCTGCTGCGACAAAAGAGGATGCATCATACTCTGCGTCTACAAGCGGATCGGTCTTCTCGCCAGGTGCTGGAGCGGCGTCAATCTCTGGGAGCTTGATGTTACGTGTGGGCCTGATGGCTCGAGCTGGACGGGCAGCAGGTACCGCCTGTGGCAAAGGAAGGCCGCACTTGGGGCAGCTTTCTGCGGCGGCAGCCACCAAGGCACCACAATGAGGGCACCAATGAGCTTGAGTAACAGGAATCCTTTGGGTTAAACTTAGATCAATCTGACAATGAGGGCAGGTTAAAGCCCCTTCATCGACCTCAGATCCACAGTTTGGACAACGCATACACCCTCCACAACCCTTTGCTTGTGCTTCAGTTTAATCGTTTATATCAGCAAAAGAGCTATAAGTTGACTTTCCTCCCATTAATCTCACAACCAGGTCAAAGAATCGATCCTTTGTATAGTTGTGAATATAACGCTCGGAAATTCTGTTGAAGATAATAACGGAAATCACCAGACAAATTGCCAAGTACGGCAAGATGCGTGGGGTGAGAGGTGCAATACGGAAGAAGTCCTGAGCAACCGTACACCCGCCAACAACAATGGCAATGCAAACAACAAGAAGCGCAATGCGAAGTTTGGTGAGCGGCAAAGAAATCCTTCTGAGCAGCGCAAAACCAACTGTTGCGGTAGTGATAAGCGCCATCGTAGACACCTGAGATAGGTTCAACTTAAACAGATGACCTGCGGTCATAAGAAGCGCAAGCGTGATAGTTACCGCAATAGAAGCAGGCAGTGACTTGCGCAAAATGTTGACCAGGAAGTTACCCTTTACGCGATCGTGATTTGGCTCAAGCGCCAACACAAACGATGGCAGGCCAACGGTTGCAAATGAAAGCAGCGACATCTGAACAGGAATAAAGGGGTATGGTGGCGCAATAATGCAATAGAGCGCTAAAGCCGCGGTATAAACCGTCTTTACAAGAATGAGCGCAGCAGATCGCTGAAGGTTGTTAATAGAGCGCCTACCTTCGGCAACAACTTCTGGCATATGGGCAAAGTCATTGTCTGCCAGAACAATCTCTGCAACATTTCTAGCTGCAGCAGAACCAGAAGCAACAGAAATAGAACAGTCCGACTGCCTTAGTGCCAAGATATCGTTGACGCCGTCGCCGGTCATGGCAACCGTGTGACCAAGATTCTGGAGTGCAATAACAAGCTGACGCTTCTGTTCTGGCGTAACGCGACCAAATACGTGGTACTTCTCGACAGCTGCAGCAATATCTGCCTCTGTGTGTAGCGTGGTTGCATCTACCCAACCGTCGGCATGAGGGACACCCGCTCGCTCAGCAATAGCGGAGACGGTACGAGGGTCATCGCCCGAAATAACGCGCAGGTCAACGCCTTGTTCAAGGAAATACGCAATGGTTTGTGGGGCAGTCTCTCTAATCTGATCCCTAAGCACTACGTAACCTAGGAGCTGAGGAGTTCCCTGGAAAGTATCGTTCTGGTCAAATCCGTCAACGCTACAGGCAACCAGCACGCGCTCAATGGACGCAAACGCATCAGACGATGCGATAACGTCCGCCGCCTCGGGACCAAGCACAAACTGAGCAGCACCGATAACAAATGCCTGTTCGTCCTCAGTGACGCAGCCAGAGTACTTTCTCTTGGAAGAAAACGCCACAACGCGAGAAGGACGTTTGCTTTGAATCCCCTGCTTGGATGCGTACGCAAGGATTGCCGTAGCCGTATCGTTAGCGTCATCTTTGTTTGCGCCGACAACGTTTACAGCCGCTTGCAGAGCGCCCGCAGCCTCAGTAATTGGCGTAAACGAAGCGTCCAAAACACGAGCAACTTCCATGTTTCCCGTGGTAATAGTGCCCGTCTTGTCCAAACAAAGGGTATCTACGCGTGCCAGCGTTTCAATGCAGTATTGCTGCTGAACCAAAACATTCTTCTGACCAAGTCTAATGGTTGCAATAGCAAGAACCGAGCTGGTGAGAAGAACAAGCCCTTGAGGAATCATGCCAATAACGGCAGCAATCATCGAAAGAAGCGCTTCATTTAAATCAGCATTACCAATGAAATAGGTACGAACAAAAAGACCAATACCCAGCGGAATCAAACCAATGGAACCTGCGCGAATAATCGACTTAATGGTGGTGAGAATCTCTGAATTGATCTCTTTTACAAACTTAGCTTCTGCGTTAATACGCGCAGCATAGCCTTCCTGACCTACACGGCATACCCTACCAACAAGACTGCCCCTCTCGACAAAACTACCAGAGAGAAGCTCGTCTCCCGTGGTCTTTTGCACGGGCTCTGCCTCACCAGTTAGAAGGCTTTCATCAACGCTTACGTGCTCTGACACAAGAATACTGTCAGCAGGAATTTGATCGCCTGTCTTTAAGCGCACAAGATCATCGATGACAAGCTCATCTGGTTTGATAAAGGTATCTTTTCCGTCACGAATTACACAAACACTCTGAGCTGTCATAAGAGACAGGCGGTCAATCATGCGTTTTGCACGAATCTCTTGCACAATACCAATGACCAAGTTTGCAAGAACTACGCTCATGAACAGTGCATTTCTGTACTGTCCCGTTACAACAACAAGCAGCGCCATCAAAACATTAACTATGTTAAAGAGCGTAAAGCTGTGCTCTGCAACAATCTGAGCAATAGATTTGGTTTTGACGTCTGTATTAGTATTGACTTTACCTGCAGATACTCTCTCTGCAACTTCTTTTGACGTCAAGCCTTCATACGTTTCTTCAAAACGTTTGCTATTCTTGCCTGCACTGTCTTGCAATGACATATAAACAATCTCCAGTCAGTGATGGCCGGTTTTTTGCACGTGGTGACCCCGGTGGGTTTCGAACCCACGACCTTTTGCTCCGGAGGCAAACGCTCTAATCCACTGAGCTACGGAGTCATGGTGCATAAGTATACCCCAGCCTACTTGCTGTCTTTTGTAACGGTTTGCGTAATTTTCTTCTGGTATTTTCCCATGCTAAAATGAATTCAACCAGCAAATGAGGAGCTCATGAATACTATTTCTGTTGACCTAACATCCGATTCATATCAAATTCATGTAGGGCATCACCTGCTTGCGCAGGCCGGAAACCTTATTCATTCCTGCACCTCAGGGTCAAAGATTCTTGTAGTCACTCATCCAGATTTGAACATGCTCTTTGGCACAGAACTTCTCGCCTCGTTAGAGTCAGCTGGCTATTCTGTCACAACTACCGAAGTTCCCACAGGTGAGCATGCAAAATCATTTGAGTCGTATCAAAAGCTGGTAAGTGTTCTGGCAGAAAATCGTTTTACCCGAGAAGACATTATTGTGGCTTTTGGCGGAGGCGTCATTGGCGATCTTGCGGGATTTGCTGCAGCCACCTACATGCGCGGCTGTGTGCTCGTCCACATTCCCACCTCGTTTTTGGCAATGATTGACTCCTCGATTGGTGGAAAAACTGCTATTGACCTGGCCTTTGGAAAAAATCTGGTTGGAGCCTTCTATAACCCCAAGGCCGTTATTGTTGACCTTGAGCTGCTGAACTCTATTCCGACTCCCCTCTTGCAAGATAGCTGCGGAGAGCTTATTAAATATGGCGTTCTTTCTGGACATGAGCTCTTCAATAAAATCTCTCTGGCGAGAAACCCTGTGCAGGTCATCGACGTGTCGTCTAGGCAAGAACTCATTCAAGCGTGCATTGAAATAAAGAAGTCAATCGTTGAAGCAGACTTCAAAGAAGCAGGGTCTAGAAAATTGCTCAATCTGGGCCATACACTTGGCCATGCTATTGAGACGCTCAGCAACTTTGAACTTGGACACGGCTCTTGTGTGGCTGCTGGAACTTCCCTGTTGGCAAAAGCCTGTTCCAAGCTTGGTCTTTGTTCTGTTGAAGACACAGAGAACATCATTACACTTACGCAGTCATATAACCTTCCTACCAGCACTTCATTTACTGTGGAAGAGCTTTACAGCGCAGCACTTCATGACAAGAAAAGCCACACAGATTCAATTGATATGGCGCTTATCTATGGCATAGGTGATGTACGTATTGAGCGCAAATCATTTACAGAACTTAAACAGCTTATTGAATTGGCAAATGAAGGCTAACGTCCTTGACGCTCTAGCTCTTCTGCAAGCTTGTGTACTGACTGTTTTAGAGCAGTCTTGTCTTCAGCTAGGATATCGTTTTTGTTGAAGATGCCATTAGCAGTTCCAACATAGGCGTATCCACCAGCAAATACTTCAGCAATAGTATCTGTTGTAACGCCACCAACCGCCATAAGCGGTACGTTTCCTAAAGGCTCGCATACCTTTTTGGCGTATCCATAACTAACTTCATTTGCGGGGAATACTTTGACAATATCTGCACCAAGAGCAAATGCATGAGAAATCTCTGTTGGCGAAAACGCTCCCGGAACACTCAAAATCTCATGCTCTTTGCAGTAGTCAAACATCTCTTCAGAGAACAGCGTTGGAGCTAAAACAAACGTGGCGCCAGCTTTATGAGCCGTCCGCAGATCTTCAAGAGTAAGTACGGTACCAGCGCCAATATTGATATCAGAGCTATATTCACTGGACAGCTTCTGAATTAACGAGGCAGCTTCTGGAGTGTTCATGGTTACTTCAACGTTATGTACAGGAGAATCAACAAGAACCTCAACGACAGCTTTAACCTGATTGTACGTATAACCACGTAAAACCTGAGTTACGGCACTAAAAGGTTTATTCACTTGCTTCCTCCTTTAATCTTCAAACAATTTTAACCATATCCTTCTCTGACACTCAACTGCGGTATTCTTACATCAAGCAATTAGTTATGGAGCGTGTGAAAAATGGATGTTTCAATAACTCCTCATGATTTATTTGGAACGGTAGAAGCCATCCCGTCAAAATCATGCGCTCATCGCGCTCTCATCTGCGCTTCATTTGCAAACGGCACTACCAACATTACCTGTCCTTACATCTCAGAGGACATTCAAGTAACTGTTGATTGTCTTAAAGCTTTAGGCACCACTATCGCTAGAACCAAACAGGGATTTAGAGTTGTCCCTGCAAAAGAGCAAAATCGCCCTCAAAACGTGCAGTTTAACTGCAAAGAATCTGGCACCACGCTCAGGTTTTTACTCCCCCTTCTGGGCGCGCTAAACGTAAACGCCACAATTACTGCAGAAGGAAGACTCTTTTCTCGACCTCTAGAACCGCTTGTCTCAGAACTCTCTGCCCATGGTATGTCTTTTAGCTGGCAAGACGAGAAGACCCTTGAGGTTTCAGGCAAACTTATTGGCGGTTTATTTGAGCTACCAGGAGATATTTCATCTCAATTTATTTCTGGACTTTTGCTGTCATTGCCTTTGTTAAACGAATCTTCAACACTACAGATTACAGGGTCCATCCAGTCAAAAGACTATCTGGCTATCACAGAGCACGTATTGAAAGACTTTGGCGTTACTACTGTATTTGATACAAAGAATGCCACCTATACCATTGAACCTCAACACTACGTTTGTCCAGGCGTTTATTCAATCGAAGGAGATTGGTCAAACGCTGCGCCATGGCTTGCCGTAGGTGCAATTGGGCAAGGCGTAGAGGTCACAGGACTCTCCATGCAAAGTGTCCAGGGAGACAGAGCTATCTTGGCCGCATTATCGCTTGTGGGCGCACGTGTTTCTCGCCAGCAAAAAGGTGCAGCTTGTATGATGGATCACCTGCGGCCGTTTACCATTTCTGTCTCTGAGGTGTGCGATCTTGCTCCAGTACTTGCTGCATTAGCTGCGTTTATCCCTGGAACAAGTAGGCTTACCAATATTCAGCGCCTTCGTCTTAAAGAGTCCGACCGCGTTCAAAGTATCTGCAGCGTACTTAGGGCATTTGGTGTGACCGTTGAGCTCTCTGAAGATCAAACGGAGCTTATTATCACGGGAGGAAAACAGCCCGTCAGCTGCATTGTGGACTCGTGTAATGATCATCGTATGGTGATGATGGCAACTATTTTGGCTTCGTATGCAACGGGTCCTGTCATAATCACCCATGCCGAGGCAATCAATAAGTCGTATCCGCTCTTCTTTGAGCACTTTAAGCAGCTCGGTGGTGTCTGCCGCAGTATGGAGGCATAAATGATGACCTCAACTTTTGGGACAACAGTAAAAGTATCTATTTTTGGCGAGTCTCATGCTCCAAAAATCGGCTGCACCATTAAAGGTTTACCTGCTGGTTTTGCCGTTGACTTAGCAGCTCTCAAGACATTCCTTCAAAGAAGATCTCCATCGCATCCATGGGATACTCCGCGTAAAGAGGCTGACAATCCACAGTTTATCTCTGGAATTTCAGCTGAGGGCATTCTAGATGGCTTCCCGCTTACCGTGGAGCTGCCTAACACCAACGTTCGCCCACAAGATTATGCTGCCACAAACCTTATTCCTCGGCCAGGACATGCTGATTTCTCTGCCTGGGTAAAATGGGGAGACTCGTACAAGCAAACGGGCGGAGGACATTTTTCCGCCCGCCTCACCGCTCCTCTGTGCATTGCAGGAGGAATAGCGCTCCAGATTTTGCGAGCTCAGGGCATAACTATTGCAGCTCACGTTCTCAAAATAAAGGACGTCAACGATACTCCTCTTGAGCTCGTAGACAACTCACTTGAGGCCAACAAACTACTTGCTCACCAAATGGATCAGCTGCTCCAAGCTGATCCTCAAGCGCTTCCTTTCCTTGATGCTCAAGCTGGCAAGAAAACCCGCGCACTCCTTACGCAGCTGCGCTCAGAGAAAAATACCGTTGGCGGCATCATAGAATGTGCGGCAACGGGTGTTCCCGCAGGTATTGGGTGTCCTCATTTCCATGGGCTTGAAAATGCCATCTCTGCTGCAGTCTTTGGCGTTCCCGCTGTTAAAGCCATAGAATTTGGTAGCGGCATGAATGTTGCAAATTTTCTTGGCTCTGAGAATAACGATGCTTACGAGGTGCGTAACGGCTCCGTTGTGCCAACCACCAATCATGCTGGAGGTATTCTGGGCGGTATTTCAACAGGCGCTCCCATCTGGTTTAGATGTGCGTTAAAACCTATCTCGAGCATTGGCCTACCACAGAACTCGGTAAACCTTCAAACTATGGAACCAGAGCAGCTTATTGTTCAAGGCAGGCATGATGTAACTGCGGTTTTGCGCGCTGTTCCCTGCGTTGAAAGCGCTTTTGCGCTAGCTCTTCTCGACACCTTGTATTCCTGGCCCTCTGAGCAGAACGGATATAACAATGACTAATCAACTAGAAACGCTTCGCCAGGAAATCGATTCAATTGATGCACAAATCTTTGACCTCTTTGAGCAAAGGATTGCGGTTGCCAAACAAATTGGTGCTTACAAAAAAGAGCAGAACCTCGCTGTTCTTGATTCCTCAAGAGAAGATGCCAAAAAAGACCAGATTAAAGCCACTGTTTCTAATAAACTTGAACCGTATGCTTTAGAGTTGCTTGAGGTTTTGATGAACGCCGCAAAGGCAGTTCAGGAGACACCTCGTGAGCTCTAAAACTGTACAGCAAGGTTCAAGTAACCCTACAGCCCCTCTTGCTCCTTACGGCCTTATTGGCGAGAAACTCTCTCATAGTTGGTCAGCAGCAATTCATGAAAGGTTGGGGTCATTTCCCTACCAGCTTCATGAGCTTTCTGCTTCTGAGCTGAAGGGTTTTCTCAAAAACCAACCATGGCAGGGCTTGAACGTTACTATCCCCTACAAAAAGGATGCCTACGCTCTTGCGGACTCATCTTCTGAGGATGCACAAGCTGTAGGAGCGGCAAATACCCTGGTAAAAGATGCTAATGGTTTTATAGCAGCAGACAACACCGATGTATATGGCTTTGAGTATCTGGTAAAAAGCCTCAAGGTCAACTTGAGCCATAAAAAGGCAATTGTTTTAGGAGCCTTTGGTGGCGCTGGTCAGGCAATTTGCTATGCGCTCAAAAAAGGTGGTGCATATGTTGTAGGAGTCTCCAGGAACACTCACGAAAATTCTTCATATGTAGACTGCGCAATCACGTATGACAAGCTTAAATCACACTGTGACGCTGATCTTCTTGTCAATGCAACGCCAGTAGGAATGTTTCCACATGCTGGTGTTTCTCCTCTTTCAAAAGAGGAACTTGCTGCTTTTACTTCCCTCCAATGCGTGATTGATCTTATCTATAATCCGCTGCGCTCTCAGCTTCTTTTAGACGCAGAAAGTCTTGGAATACTCAATGCAAATGGTTTAAAAATGCTGGTGGCTCAAGCAGCTAGAGCAAGTTCGCTGTTTCTAGGCACAGATGTATCAGACTCTCAGATAGAAAACATCTCACGTGAGCTTCATGCTTCAAAAGAAAACATTGCACTTATTGGAATGCCGGGAGTTGGAAAGACCTCTACGGGAGAAGCCCTAGCAAAAATCCTGAATCATCCCTGGATAGACACTGATTTTCTCATCAAGCAGAAAGCTCACTGCGAGGCGGCAACCTACCTACAAACGCACGATGAAGCAGCATTTAGGCGTCTAGAACATGAAATAATTCAAGAGATTTCCAGCATGAGTGGTGCGGTAATCTCTTGTGGAGGTGGCGTAGTTGTCACACCTTCAAACTACCAGCTCCTCCGTCAAAATGGAAAGCTTGTCTACCTTACGCGCCCGCTTGAAGACCTGGTTATTGTCGGCAGACCTCTTTCAGAACGTATGGGTGTTCAGAATCTTGCTGCAGTACGTATACCGCTCTACGAAGCATGGGCTGACGTAACCTTTTCTTGTCTCGGTAGTCCAGACGCAGATGCCAAGGGTCTTCTCGACACGCTTTAAGCATAACAGTAAGCGTTCGCAGTTATTTTTTAACCGTTCACCGGACGGACAAGAGACGTGTCATTTTGGCACGTTAAAGCCCCTATACTTATGCCTCGTAAGTGTGTATTCATATAACTACAAGGATGTTAGGTCTAATCAAACAGTTAAGTGTTTGATATTCGGTCGTATTTGGGGAGATATCCGATGGATAGCAATGCTATTGCTCACGAGATCCTAAATGCAATAGGCGGCTCAAAAAACTTAACTCACAACGAAGTATGCATGACACGACTTCGCCTTTCCATCAATGATATGACGCTTATAGACCATGAACAGCTGGCCACAGCCACTGGTGTTCTTGGTATTGTAGGAAAAGGCGCCAACGGACTTGAGGTAGTCTTTGGCCCCAATCTTGTGCGTCAAGTAAATGATGCCCTTAATCACATTTTGGGTGAGCCAGAAAAGACTTTTTGTTCGTTAGATGAGAAGCGAGCAGATCTTCCCACTCAGCACAACGAAGAGGTGGATGAGCTAATTTCTTTGCTTGCTCAAAAAAATACCCTTGATCAAGACGAAGAAGACTTTGACAGCCTTGCCTCTGACTTAGACGCAGACTACTTTGAAGACAACTATGAGGATGACCTTGACGGTCCTCGCCTACTCATAATCAACGGACCAAACATCAACATGCTGGGCATTCGTGAGCCAGAGGTTTATGGAAAAGCTGACTACAGAACCCTTATAGAGACTTGTAAGGAAGAAGCCCTCTCTCAAGGTTTCTCTGATTGTGTGTGTTATCAATCAAACCATGAGGGTGATCTAGTTGATGCGATCCAGGACGCTCTGGGCAGCTATGACGGCATTATCATCAATCCTGCCGCCTATACGCACACCTCAGTTGCCCTACTCGACGCGGCACTAGCCGTGCAAATTCCCATGATTGAGGTGCATCTTACTGACATCTCTACCAGAGAAGACTTTAGGCACATTTCTTACATAAAAGATGCCTGCTTTGCTACAGTTGCTGGAAAAGGAATTGACAGCTACAGAGAAGCAATCCAACTGATGGCGGTTCATCTCAAAGATGAAGCATAGCCAGTTGCTTATAGCCACTTGGCGAGAAACACAAACCTGCTGTAATGCTAAGTTGCAGCAGGTTTTTATAAACACGTAAGTACATCTGACTCGGTTATCACCATATCTACGGCAACATCAAATGCTGTATGAGGAAGCATTTCTTGGCTCAAATTTTGCTGGTAAGCAAGACAAATTTTCTTGCCAGAGTACGTAGACAAGAACCGGTCATAAAAACCAGCACCATAACCCAAGCGATAGCCCTTTGTATCAACAAGAAGCGCTGGAACAATGCAAATCGAAGCGTCCATCTGCTTTTCTGCTAAAGCCGGTAATTCTTTTGGTGGTTCAAGTAGACCAAAAGGAGCAGCAATAAGTTGATCTAAAGAAGTAATAGCTACAAACTCTAAACAATGTCCAGGTAGACAACGAGGCACTGCAACCGTTTTCCCATCGCGTAGAGCGCTCTCAATAAACATCCTGGTAGAAACTTCAGATGAGACCGAAACATACGTTAAAACAGTAGTTGTTTCTGCATATTCAGAGGTTTTAAGAAGTTTCTGAGTAATGCGATCATCAAGCACGGACCTCTCTTGCTCAGAAAGAACTTCTCTTGCTGCTAGACGTTCTTCTCGCAAACGTTGTTTTTCTAATGCCGCAGTATCCATAAAGCCTCCCCTCTAACTAAGAATAACAACATTTTTGTGGACATTTGGAGAAGAAACAGACACCTGTCGCAATAAATGTGAGTAATTCTCAACAATTTTTATATAGCTTTCTTTTTAGCAAATTCCTGACCTGCGCAAATGTAAACCGTTTCTAACTTGTCAAAATATTGCGTATTTGTCGCTTGTTTGGCACTACATATTGAGTAAAGTTAGAGGTCGCAACTAATATTTGACGTCATTTGTCCAAAGACATACCTGCCGTCAAAATTAGTCTTAAGATAGTTATTTTGTAAACTGCTGAGCGGCCATGCTCCACTCAACACGCTCAGCATGAACGCGGACATATACATTGTCCGTGTAAAAAGGAGTGTGTTATGCAGGAAACACCAGCACAGGAGGCTTGGGACGGCTTTGTCGGTGGCAACTGGCAAAGAGCTGTTGATGTCCGAGACTTCATTCAGAAGAATTACACCCCTTATGACGGTGATGATTCCTTCCTCGCTGGTCCAACTGAGGCTACTACAAAGCTTTGGGCGGATGTTATGGATCTCTTTGCACAAGAGACCGCAAACGGTGGCGTACTTGATATGGATACCAAGCAGGTTTCCACTATCACCTCCCACGAGGCTGGCTACATTGACAAACCACTTGAGCAGATTGTTGGTCTCCAGACTGACAAGCCCCTCAAGCGCGCTCTGATGGTAGACGGCGGCGTTCGTATGGCAATGGCTGCATGCAAAGCCTACGGTTATGAAGTTGACCCAGAGATTGTTGACTTCTACACTTATCGTCGTAAGACTCACAACGCTGGTGTTTTTGATGTCTACACCGAGGACATGCGCAAATGCCGTCACTCCCATATCATTACCGGTCTGCCTGACGCATATGGCCGTGGCCGCATCATCGGCGATTATCGTCGTGTTGCTCTCTATGGTGTTGACGCTCTTATCACTGATAAGACAAATCAGAAAAACGGTACCGGCTCCATCATGGACGAGAAGACCATTCGTCATCGTGAGGAGCTCTCCGAGCAGATTCGTGCCCTTAAAGAACTTAAGCAGCTTGGTGAGATTTACGGTTTTGATTTGAGCCGTCCTGCAGAGAACTTCAAAGAGGCTGTTCAGTGGCTCTACCTGGGCTACCTTGCTGCTGTAAAAGAGCAGAATGGCGCTGCAATGTCCATTGGTCGTAACACCACCTTCCTGGACATCTATGCAGAGCGCGATCTTGCTCGTGGCACCTTCACTGAGTCAGAGATTCAGGAGATTGTTGACCACCTGGTTATGAAGCTTCGTATGGTCAAGTTTGCTCGTACTCCTGAGTACAACGAGCTCTTCTCCGGAGACCCTCAGTGGGTCACTGAGTCCATTGGTGGTATTGGAGTTGATGGCCGCTCTATGGTTACCAAGTCCTGCTTCCGCTGGCTTCACACCCTTGAGAACATGGGTACCAGCCCAGAGCCTAACCTGACCGTTCTGTGGTCTACTAAGCTTCCAGAGGGCTTCAAGCGCTACTGTGCAAAGATTTCTATTACCACTAGTTCCATTCAGTATGAAAATGACGATCTTATGCGTGTCTATCATGGCGATGACTACGCAATTGCTTGCTGCGTAAGCTCCATGCGCGTTGGTAAAGAGATGCAGTTCTTTGGTGCCCGTGCAAACCTTGCTAAATGCCTGCTTTACGCAATCAATGGTGGCCGTGACGAGAAGACCGGTGAGCAGATTGGTCCTAAGTACCGTGCCGTTGAGGGCGAGTACCTTGATTACGACGACGTCTTCTCCAAGTACCTGGACATGATGCGCTGGCTTGCAGGCGTTTATGTCAACGCTCTTAATGCAATCCACTACATGCACGATAAGTACAGCTACGAGCGCATCCAGATGGCTCTGCACGATGAGCACGTTCATCGTTGGTTTGCAACAGGTATTGCAGGCCTTTCTGTTGTTGCCGACTCCCTCTCTGCAATCAAGTATGCAAAGGTAAGGGTTGTCCGCGATGAGACCGGCCTTGTTACCGATTACGTCACTGAGGGCGACTTCCCTAAGTATGGTAATGATGACGACCGCGTTGACACCATTGCTCATGACATTGTTGAAATCTTCATGAACATGATTCGCCAGAACCACACCTACCGCGATTCTGTCCCAACCACTTCTATCCTGACTATTACCTCTAACGTTGTATATGGCAAGGCTACTGGTAACACTCCTGATGGCCGTCGTGCAGGCGTTCCTTTTGCTCCTGGTGCTAATCCAATGCACCACCGCGATACCCACGGCGCCGTTGCATCTCTAGCCTCCGTTGCTAAGCTTCCATTTAACGACGCACAGGACGGTATTTCCAATACCTTCTCAATCATTCCTAACGCTCTTGGTAAGGGTTCTGACGTCTACTTCCATGGCAGTGAGCTTGACCTTGAGCACATCGATTTCTCTGATATGAATCTTGATATTCAGATTGAGAACAAGATTGATTGCGCCTGTGAGGCAGATCCATCCGCAGCTGAAGGTGCTGAGGATCGTAAATAATAAGCCCTGGCGAGAAGATCTATCTACACGTTTCTTCTCGCCAACAAACTCGTAAGGAGAAACACATGCAGTCCAACGAAGTAGCTTCCGAGCAGATTGACAACCTTGTAAACATGATTGATGGCTATGCCGAGAAGGGCGGTCATCACCTCAACGTTAACGTATTTACTAAGGACACTCTTCTTGATGCTCAGGCACACCCAGAGAAGTATCCTCAGCTGACCATTCGCGTTTCTGGTTACGCTGTTAAGTTCAACTCCCTTACCAAAGAGCAGCAGGACGACGTTATTTCTCGTACCTTCCACGACGCTCTCTAAGGATTTCTTATCCATGTCTTGTTCTGATACTCACATGGATCTCAATGACCCGCTCACAGTTTGTGGGCGGGTCCACTCTATTGAGACCTTTGGCACCGTAGATGGTCCTGGAACTCGCCTGGTTGTGTTTACCCAGGGGTGTCCTATGCGCTGTGCCTATTGTCACAACCCTGATACCTGGCAATTTGGTATTGGAACAGAAAAATCGGTACAAGAAATTCTTGCCACCTTTAACCGCAATAGAGCTTTTTATAGAAACGGCGGAATTACGGCTACTGGTGGTGAACCACTCGCTCAGCCTGAGTTTATCGGCGCTCTGTTTGAGGCAGCTCATAATGACCCTCGTGGACGCATTCATACCTGTCTTGACTCTTCTGGCATTGCGTATAATCCAGAAACTCCAGAAAAATTTGAGCGCGTTCTTGATAACGCTGATTTAGTACTCCTTGATATCAAACACTCTGATCCAAAGGGCCACATTAGTCTTTGCGAAGTTGGCTCAGAAAGACCACTTGCGTTTGGCGATGAGCTTAACCGTAGAGGCATTAAAGTTCTTATCAGACATGTTGTAGTGCCTGGAATTACTGATTCACCAGAAGAACTTGCTGGCGTTGGTAGAATCATTGCTCACTGGGATAATGTTATTGGATTAGACGTACTTCCCTATCATGTGATGGGCGTAAAAAAGTATGAAGAGCTAGGTATCCCTTACAAACTTGCTGACACTCCTGCCATGGATGGCAAAAAGATTCCTGAGCTGCGCAAGCAAGTCCTTATTGCTCGTGCCCTTGAACGCAAACGACTTTCATAAAACTACCAGCAGCCCATTTAGCTACTGGTAGCAATTTAAGGTGAGACGTAAAAATCAATCATTAATACACCCCGTTGAGCCTCCACTGTCGTAGACAAAAATCTGGAAAGTATGATTGACATCCTGAAACTGCTTCATATACAGAAGTTCAGTCAGTTCCGTTGGCGTTACAGCTCTGAAAGAAGCATTTGCAAAGGGAAAATATGTGCAGTTGAGGCAATGTGACTAAACATCACCGTTAAACAACAATGACACAGACGCCGACGGGCATATCACAAAAAGGGCACAGCGTTTTGCTGTGCCCTTCTCAACTGTTATCGCTATCTTCTTACTACTGCTTTTCCGTAACCACTGAATCGTAATCGTGGCTCTATGCCTGAGACTCTGTGCGACGACGATGCAGAGTAGATGCTACAAACACAAGCAGACCGGTAGCAGCAAGCGAGAAAATCATGACCGGCGAATTATCTCCCGTATCGGGAAGTGCACCGGGAGCCTTTGTTGAAGCAGTCTTATTTTCAGCAGACGTCGGCTCATCAATACGTTCCCACTGAGCATAAAGTACATTTCCCTCTGCATTTATGGTGTCAACTTCCACCTTATCGCCCCGATGGAGCAGTGTGCCACCCTCTTTTGAGATAGACCAGCCTAAGAAGCGATATCCTGCTCGCACCGGATCTGCCGCATCAATGGTAAGAGTATCGTTTGACTCAACGAAATCTGAGTATGTACGACCGGGAGCGCCTTCGTAGTTGAGATCATACGCAAGACGTACGGCATTGGAGTTTGCCCACACGGCGCTCAGGGAAATATCCGAGGTTCCCATCGGAATCAAATCCCCCGGATAGTAGCGTGTTCCGTCACTTGCAACCCAGCAAATGAATCCACGGGAGCCTGCAGGAGGAGTCACACCGGAAGCATCAAGCACACGAATATCAGAGCCTTCGGCATAGTGCATCGGATCTGAAACAGAGCCTGTACCACCGGCAAGATCATAGGTGATGGTGTGGGCCTGGTTTATCGGAACCCATTTTGCCGTAAGGGTAATGTCTTCTGTCACGGGACTTCCAAAACGATACGGCTTTCCATCGTTTCGGAGCCATGCGACAAGAACATAGCCATCGCGCGTTACCCCCGTTGGTTCATCGAGGGTTGTTTGCGCGGGTACTGACACGGTCTTGTTGGGTGTTCCATTGTTGTACACATACGTGACATTAACGGGTACCGGCTCCCATTTGGCATACAGAGAGGTATCACTTGAGGGCATGGAGTTATCGGAGGTGAGAGGCATGGTCAACTGAGCATTTCGATACCAGCCGACAAACCGGTAGTACTGTGGCAATCCGGCAGGACGACTTGGCGTTGAGTTTGAGATGTCGGTTAACGAAGCTCTATATTTACGCTGTTCAGATGAGATTGTGGTTTCAGAAGTAACGGAAGTTGCCGCGTTTTTGAGAGTCAGATTATAGGTAATGCGCTTTCTGACCATAACAAGATATTTTGTAGGAAGAGGCTTAAAAGCAACGTCTCCGCTGGCAGCATCATATATCGCAGGACCTTCTCCCTTAGAAATATCAAACCACTGAGTAACGTCGGTATCAAGGTTTAGATCTTTCGGATCTTTAGGAGTTCCGGTAGGCGTGTAATAGCCGTACTTGACGTAAGAATACATTGCCAGGTTTGTAGTGAAACTAAATGTTCCATCGGCAGGTATCCAAGAAGCATTATATGCACTGTAGCCGTTCCCATTTGCGTTGTCAGTAAATATGGCAAAGTCTTTGGTCAGATTCACCTTATTAGGATAAAGATCGAAACGGCTTGCCGTGCGATTTCTGCTGCCTGGTGATGTAAAGCTAGAAGGACTCTTGGCATACCAAAGATTACCATCAAACCAGCGATACCCTGCTTCAGGTTCAATAGGCGTAAATGTTGCGCCGTAAAGCCCTAAGAACGTATGGGCAGCATTGCCTGAGTAGTTTTCAATCCCTGTCTTATCGGCATCGTTGTTATAGTCAGCTGCACTATTGTAAAAATTAACACGTACCAGCGAGCGATCAAGATACACGTTTAACGTTGTGCTACCATCTGCGGAAACCGTAGCCGAGCTGTCGCTCCGTTCGGTATCAAGGAGCAAATGACCGTAGTACTGGCCATTGATAGCGGCAATTTTTGATGCAACATCTGTAGTTGCCGGAGAGACGGTAGCGTCAGTAGCGGCCGTATAACCTTGGACGGTATATAAAGTATAGGTTTTATCGGCTGCAGCTGCATTATAAGGATCAGTAGACTTCTGTATCCAATAGTTCACATGATAGACCGTATTGGCGTTCGGCGTCCATGAAGCGATAAGGTGAATGGATTGGGTAAGCTTTGAGCCAAAAGTGAAAGCCGTACCATCGGAAGTCTTCCAACCTGCAAAGGTATATCCGGTTCTTGTCGGATTGCTTGGTGCTATGGTTACATCGTCAGTATCAACATACTCGGTAGCCACGGAAGATCCGCCGGCGCTATCAAAGGTGATGCTATGTCCGGCTTTTACAACAGGCCAAAGATAGACATCCTGACCATTGACGGTACCGAGACTTGCATCCGGCTGGGTTGCTCCTTTTGTGCGAGACCAGCCCACGGCCTGCGTTTCAGGATTGCCGGTGTTTACGAGCGGAAGAATGCTGCTACCTTGAATGGTGTCGCCATCCGCATACGTCACCGCACTGAGCACGCGGTTTGAATCGGTAACAGACATGAAGTAAACGACATGGCGATTGGATGCAGTGAAAGATGCATACAAATCAACCGGGGATGCTTCAGCCGCAGCATCAAGGGCGGCGCCGTTAAGCTCTGCAGCAGTCTTACCAAAGTCAGTAAAGGTAGATCCCGAAGAAGTTTTCCATCCGCGGAACGTTCCGTCTCCGGATGGAGTAGCGGGCTCTATCAAGCGCTCATCATCAGAGAGTTTCTGAGTTGATACAATGGAATCGGTGCCGGATGCATCTATTACATGAAAATGATAGGTTTTTGTGAAGTGCGTATCAGGTGTAGTTACGGCATAGACCGAAAAACCTTTTGCCGTAAAAGACACGGAGCCTGCAGTGGATGTAGGACTGCTCACCTGCTCTACGGATGAACTGTCAGAAATATGCCAAACCGAGACGGAGTTGCCGGAAATGCGGGAGGAGGAAATGTTTACGGCGATTGGCGAGCCGGCCGGCTCCCATTTTGTTCCATGGGCATCGCGAATGGTAATATCAAAGGCGAGAAGTGTTGTCTGACCTTTAATGGAGGCACTTGTCGGAACAGCTGACACGCTACCGCCGGAAGGGAGCTTTCCCGAGACCGTTATCTGAGTGCCGTCAGAAGCAGTTGTTGTCCAAGTCTCTTGGACAAGGTTCTTCTGAGAATCCTCCTTGGTTTGAGTTTGGGATTGAGTTTTTTCAGGTTCTGTTTGAGAGTTGGTGAAACTTTCGGAAGAATCGCTTGCAGGTGCCTCTGATGTGGAGTTTGCCTCCGTGCGAGTTTCTTCATGCCTGACAGTATCATCCTTCAGTTCATTCGGCTCAGCGGATGACTCAGTAGATAAACCGTTGTTCTTCTCCGCTTGTGCAGAAGCCGTGGTACCGACTACTTCTGCAAGCCCCTGTGCCGGAGTACTCCCAAACTCTGTGCTCATCTCCGCAAGCGCAGGAGTCGGCATAGACATTGAAAATGCTACGAGCGCCACAAGAATAATCCTTGAAATTGCACCTTTTCTTTTCATGGTGTCTCCTGAATAACCCCGAATAACTTTATAAATAAATCCTCACAATCTATTTATAATCTATCGGATAACAAATCGCACTGTTATAGGGCAATATCGCAAAATTTTTATAGCATCAACACACTAAGTTCATAATCTGTAAGCTTTGCTTTCAGGCGCGCATCTTTGCACACAACGTTGTTATCACGCTTCCCAACCGCTACCTGGACGATCTTGCCTCCGAAGCTTCACAGCAAGCCGTTCGTAAAACATTTGATGAGTTTCTCGCTCAAGAGATGCGCACGGTCCTGCCTGAGCTTCTCGCCACGTTCTATCCAAACTGGAAAGAAGTCCGCGCCAGCCTCAAAGGCGCTCGGCCGTCTTTGCGATAGAATAAGCACTGTTGACTAGAAACGCGGGCGTCTCAGTGAGGCGCTGCACACGAACTTGAAAGTTTGGGAGTTTTTATGCCAAATGAGGGCAGCTACGAGGCGGCGCTCCGTCGCTCAAATGAGATTCAAGCAGATCTGCCAGAGCATGCAGGAAAGTACAACATGCTTACAGGGGATCGTCCCACCGGAAGGCTTCACCTTGGCCATTACTTTGGCACTATTGTTGAGCGCGTAAGACTCCAAAATCTTGGTGTTCATACCAATATTATTATTGCTGACTACCAGGTCATTACAGACAGAGATACTACTGAGCATATTGCAGATAATGTCTACAATATGGTTATTGATTATCTGGCCTGCGGAATTGATCCACAGAAAACCATGATTTTCACGCATTCTGCAGTTCCAGCTCTCAATCAGCTTATGTTGCCGTTTCTCTCGCTTGTTACCGAGTCCGAGCTTCATAGAAATCCAACTGTTAAGGCAGAGCAGGAAGCATCTGGCCATGCTCTCACCGGTCTTCTCCTCACCTATCCTGTTCACCAGGCATGCGACATTCTTTTCTGCAAAGGAAATGTTGTTCCTGTTGGTCGCGATCAGCTGCCTCACATTGAGATTACCTCTAAGATTGCTCGTCGCTTTAATGAGCGCTATGGAAAGGTATTCCCAGAGGTTTCTGGCCTTCTTACCTCTACCCCATTGATTCCTGGTCTTGATGGCCGCAAGATGAGTAAGTCTTATGGCAATGCAATCTCGCTTTCTATGACAGCCGAAGAAACTGCCAAGCTTATTAAGAAGTCGAAGACTGACTCTGAGCGCATGATTACCTTTGACCCAGACAACCGTCCTGGCGTCTCTGCGCTTCTTACCACTGCTGGCATTTGTACTGGTCGTGATCCAAAAGAGATTGCTGACGAGATTGGCATGGGCGGCGGTGGCGCGCTCAAGGCTTACGTCATCGATGCAGTTAACTCCTACTTTGAGCCAATTCGTCAGAGGCGCGCAGAGTTTGCAGCTCAACCAGACCTTATTCGAGACATCATCCACGATGGAAACGCTCGCGCAAACGTTATTGCTAACGCCACGCTTGACGAGGTCCGTGAAGCAATGGGAATGGTCTACTAAGTGTCTGAGCTCACCTTACATGTTGAACGTATGAGCTACGGTCCAGACGCCATCGCTCATACTTCAGAAGGAAAAACAGTCTTCATCTCTGGTGGCGCCGTCCCTGGAGATACTATCAGCGCACAGATTACCGAGGACACAGACAGGTTTTCTCGCGCACAACTTGTAAAGGTTTTGGAAGCTTCTGCGTTCAGAGACCCTCACCCCAATCCGTTTGTAGCACTCACGGGTGCCACTCCATGGGGCAACATGCTCTATGAGCAGCAACTTGTCGAGAAACGCAACGGCGTAGTCTCTGCTCTAGAGCGTATTGGGCATTTTTCACACGACGATGTTTCTGAGCTGGTAAAAGACATTGTTTCCCCTGGCGAACCATGGGGCTATCGCAACAAAATTGAACTGGCATTTAAGCGCAATGGCAATAAAACCCTGGTAGGTATGTATGCACCTAATGGACAGGACATTGTTCGCATTAAAGACTGTCCGCTCTTAGATAAGAGCAACCAGAAGGCTGTTGGTGCCGTAAGCGGAGCCCTCTCCTATCTCTCAGGCTCTCACGAGCTTGATATAGAGCGTATTGGCATCAGAGTGTCTAGGCGCACTAAAGAGCTTGAGGTGGCGCTCTGGACTGCTCCGAGCGGCTTCCCACGCACACAAGTGGCGCGCGTTTTAAGTGATGCAGTCAAGGCAACAAGCGTTGTTCGTGTTATGACCAAAGGCCCTAGTAAAGCTCGCCGTGTTGTAGGTGTAGAGCGCCTGAGCGGCTCCGGCTCGTGGAGCGAGCTTATTGATGGTCATAAGATGTTGCTCTCTGCTCCTTCATTTTTCCAGGTCAATACTAAAGGTGCCGAGAAACTCGTTGAGCTTGTACTTTCTGGTTTAGATGTCCAGCCAGACGACGAGGCCATGGACCTCTATTGTGGAGCAGGAACTTTTACGCTCCCTCTGGCAAAACGTGCAGGATTTGTTTCTGCTGTTGAAGCCTATGGTCCAGCAGTTAGAGATCTTCGCCGCAACCTTGAGCTGGCCAGGCTTGATAACGTTGATGCGGTAGGCGGCGACGCAGGTAGAGAATTCCCTGACACGAATGCTGATGTGATTATTGTTGATCCTCCTCGTGCAGGACTTGCTCCTGAGGTTATTCAGCAGCTTTCTAAGCAGCCTGCGCGCGCTATTGCATACGTTTCTTGTGATCCCGCAACCCTTGCGCGTGACCTGCGCCGCTTTGTTGATGCAGGAACGTTTAGACCCGCAAGCGTCACACCCGTCGATCTTTTTCCTCAAACGTTTCATGTGGAGAATGTAGTATTGCTGTCCAAAATAAAGATTTAAAACTATATAAAAGGTCTAAAATTACATGCAAGGAGAAGAAAATATGTCAGAGTTGGTTGCATACGGTACTGAAGTAAATAATATATTTCAGTTAATAGGAAATCTTGAGAACGACATAACTAAAAGTATTGCTTGGGCATTAGCACGCTGTCCCGAATTTCTTAAAGCAGTAATCAATGAGGTGATGTCACTAGAGATTGATGCACAAAATGTTAGGATTAAGTATCAGGAATTTGAGAAGAATAAAGGTATAACAGATTTGGAAATAACTGATACTACTTCATTTTATATAATTATTGAAGCCAAAAGGGGCTGGATTTTACCAGGAGCTGAGCAACTCACTTTATACTCACAAAAACAAAATATTATAGAAAGTCCAGTCTCACATAAAGCTATTATTTCAATGTCAGAGTGTAGTGAAGATTATGCAAACGCATATTTACCTTTTAAGGTTATAAATGATATTCCAGTAAATCATCTGTCCTGGAAGAGAATATATGAACTAGCAAACTCTGCAAAAACTAGTTCTAGCAGATCACAAAAAGACTTGTTAAAAGAATTAATGAGATATTTAGGAGATATAATGACTATGCAGACAAAAGAATCAAATTGGGTATATGTGGTTTCACTTTCAACTGCAAAACCAGAAAATTGTGATTTAACATGGATAGAATTAGTAGAAAAGAAAATGAAATATTTTCACCCATTTGGAATTAACGGTTGGCCTAAAGAACCACCTAATTATATAGGTTTTCGATATGGAGGAAGATTACGGTCAATTCATCATATTGAAAGCTATTCGATAACAAAAAATATCCACGATGAAATTGAAGAAATGCCTAATGTGGAAGATGAATATGAGCATTTTGTGTACAGCCTTGGGAAACCAATTATACCATCAAAAGTCGTTAAGACTGGAAAGATATACGCATCTGGTCGCAAATGGGCAATGATTGATACATTATTAACTGCTGATACGATTCATGAAGCTAGTGAAATTTCCAGACAAAGAATGAATAACAAACTCTCTTAAAATGTCAATTCGACCAAAAACGACTGAAAGATATGGCAGCTCATGAAATATGCACAAAAGATATAGCTGATTTTCGAAATAATCTGAAAGATTATCTGTAGACTGTAAAATATGCATTGTCTCGCAAATTGCATGACAATGCATTACAATATACTTACTAGGAGGTGTTGATATGAAAGATACAACTGTAAGCGCTCGCGTTGAAAATAATGTAAAGGTCGAAGCAGAAGACATCCTTCAGAAACTTGGTATTCCTGTTTCCGTTGTCATTAATTCCCTTTATCGTCAGATTATTTATCGTCATGGCATTCCTTTTTCTCTAACAATCCCGTCAAAACCAAGAGCTCTAGATGAAATGTCAGATACTGAGCTTAATGCAAAACTTCAGCATAGCTATATCCAATCGCTCTCTGGTGAGGGTAAGCCAATGAACGAAGTGTTTACTGAGTTAGAAAGGAGTCTGAAATAAGTGGACTCCTATGACATTATCGTCACACCGGATGCCGAAGCAGATCTTTTTGAAATCAGAGACTATATTGCACGCACTCTGTTGGTTCCAGATGTAGCGCTGAACTATATTCGAACACTTCAAGAAGAGGATGCAAAAACTTACCTATATGGCCTCCAGCATTGCTCCTGTAGAACCAGAACCGTGGCGCTCCAAAGGTGTGCGGAAAATCATTGTTAAGAACTTTTACGTTTATTACAGGCTGGATGTTCCATCTGGCAAGGTATATATCTTGAATGTCATTTACGCAAAGCGCGATCAGCTCAAAGTGTTAAATAGAATCAATTTGAATGAGTAATTCTTTGTTTAAAAGTAAGAAGGTAAACGATAGAACATACACCTTTAAAGTTTGAGGAGACAGCTATGAGAATTGAACATATTGCACTGTATGTAAACTTGTTATAGTTCTATAAATCTAGTATTTATGCCTAATCTAAATATCCAAAAACTCATAAGGCTTTTCCGAAAGAGAAGATTCGCAGCACTCGGCAAGATACGCATCCTTCTCCTTTAGGCTCTCTATGTCCGAATATACGTTTAACACTCTGTCCCCCAGATTCCAAAAATCATGTGACCAAGATTGCGAGTTTTCCCATACGTGTGGATTTCCTTTCGCCCAATTCGGAAGCTCCTTGCGAATCTTGGTTGCCACAGCAAGCTGCCCTTTTGCAGTTTTATAAATCGTGTCAATCCTTATTCCACCGTCTACCGGACGTTCTACACGAGTAATCTCCATACCATAGAACATTACTTTTCTTCTTACCCCTTTTTCATGGAGGTTTAACTCAATCTTGTCATATCCTTCGCTTTTGTTCTGTTGAACACTTAGAAAGTCCTGAAGTGCCTGTATCACAGCGGCAGAAACACTTCCGGCATACTTGGCAGCATCATCAAATAAGTGTAGATCAGCTTCTGCAACATAAATATTTTTTGTGGCCATAACCATATCTCCTTATTTTTGAAACTTGTATCTGAAGTTTAGTATCTATATAACTATGAACATAATTATAATCATATAGAGCTGTTTTGTCAAGATAGACTTTCTTTCCATCATTATGATGTTGAAGACTGTGATTCTTCACTGGTACTGGGAGCCTAATATCAAAATGCAATATACAAAGTTCTTCGTTTTTGCACAAAATAATAAAGGATGATTCTGCAACCATCCCCTATTACTGTATTCCAGTTATAAACATTTCCCTTAATTGATTTTGCTCTATAAGTTTCCTTGACATCTATTTCTGCAAATTTATTCTTCATTAGTAGCTTTGCAGCTACTAATGAAGAATTTTCAGGTATTGGTCTTTTGTAGCAACGCTATAGTCTCCACATGTGCTGCTTGTTCTGGAGAAAAGGCAGATGACATGTATCTTTCCGATAATCAGCTCGCAGACAATCCCTGCAATCAGAGTAATCGGAATCATGATCCCATAACCTAAAATTGCATATACCAATTTTTATGTCGAAGATGTTGTTGTTAGTTCCAAACTTTAATTTGCAAATCTCCAGCTTTCCGCCTTGCTTCTCGATTCGATAAGATCTCGATAAAGACCTCCTTGCAGCATCAATTCATCATGTGTGCCGCACTGCTCAATCCCTGCTTTGTTCAGTACCAAAATCCGGTTTGCATTACGAATCGTCTTCAAGCGGTGCGCGATCATGATGACGGTTTTGTTTTGAGTAAGGGCTTCAATGGCTGCTTTCAGCTTGTCTTCGTTTTCCGGATCAACATTTGCAGTAGCTTCATCAAAGATGATAATCGGTGCATCTTTCAGCATTGCTCTGGCAATTGAGATGCGCTGTTTTTCACCGCCGGAAAGACTTGTTCCACCTTCTCCGATCATGCTCTGATAGCCATTGGGCAACGCGGAAATAAAGTCATGGCACTGGGCCTTTTTTGCCGCCGCAATCACATCATCGCGACTGGCATTTGGGCATCCGAATTTAATGTTGTTTTCAATCGTATCGGCAAAAAGATAGACATCTTGGAAAACCATCGAAATATTATTCATGAGATATTCAAGGGAGTAATCTTTTATGTTCTTTCCTCCGAGGCGAATCTCTCCTGAATTGACATCCCAAAAGCGAGAGATTAAATTGCAAAAAGTTGTTTTCCCTGAACCAGACGGCCCTACGATAGCCGTCATTGATCTTTCGGGGATATAGCAAGACACATTATTTAAGATTGGTTTTTCGCCATAGGCAAAGGAAACATTTTTAAATTCAATATCGTGTTGCTGAAGTGCATCATTGATATGACCTTCCGGCATATCTTGCATTTGATTGACGTAATCATAAGAATCCATCGCGTTGTCAATGGTTCTAAGCATGGCCATAGCACTACCAGAAGCCAATAAACTGTTAAAAATCACAAAACTGGCAACCAACGTCATGATGGTATAGTCCAAAGAAAGCTCTCCCGAAAAGTAGCATGAAAGTGCTGTGGCAATCATAACCGAAATCGTAATTGCAATGATAATTTTCAGCAGTACTGTGTAAGGTGTAACGGCCTTTTCAAGGCTCAACGTCGATTTTTTTGTTTCTTCAAAACTTTGATCTAGCTTGTTGTTATTTTGTCCGCCCAAGTTATAGGACTTGATGATCTGCATACCTTGCAAGGTTGCCAGAACTTCTTTCGTGAGATCGTTTTGTACAACAGAAACTCGATCCGAACTCTTTTTAGATCTTTGCTGCATTAAGGCGGCCGCCGCCAAGAAAATCAAAGACCCAGCGATAGCAATGAGTGCAATTTTCCAGTGCAGCATAAAAAGGGATAGGATAAATACCACGGTTACAAGCAGACCGCCGAATACCATAATAAAAAGTACGGGCACCCAAGTTTCGAGACTGTCCAACTTTGTCGTCGCAATGGCCGTTAAATTTCCTAAGCTAAAATCATTGAAAAAACCCATTGGCACTTTTTTGATTTTTTCTCCCATAGCGATACGCTTATTTGCGGCTGTAAAATAGCCGGCATGCGTTTGCTTAAGCATGGAATTTTTCTTAGAAATAATGATGCCCAGTAAGGAAAGCAATAAGAATGCGCTGCACATACCAATTGTCTGCCACGTAATTTCCTGCTTTATAATCGCCGCAATGACCAAATAGATGGCCATAAATTGAAAAACGTTAAAAATCGCGCCCAAAAAACTCCAGATCACCGAAGAGCGGATCATTCCTTGCTCACGCTCTGCAAATTTCCATAACTTCTTAAATGTATTAATCATTTTCTTCACCTCGCATGGCCGCACTCCACAATTCTTGGTAAACCGGAGAATCTTTTAAGAGTTCATCGTGTGTTCCGTGATTTTCAACATGTCCATCATGGATTACAAATATTTGATCCACATCTGCAATGGTTTTCAGTCGATGGGCAATAATAATGAGCGTTTTGCCTTTTACCAATGTGGCGATGGCATCTTGCAAAATAGCTTCGTTTTCAGGATCGATATAGGAAGTGGCTTCATCCAAAATGACAATCGGTGCATCTTTGAGCATGGCGCGTGCAATAGAGATGCGCTGGCGCTCACCGCCGGAGAGATGCCCGCCACCTTCTCCGGCAACCGTTTCATAGCCTTGTGAGAGCTTCATAATGAAATCGTGGCAGCCCGATTTTTTAGCGATTTCTATAATTTCCTCATCCGTTGCACCTTTTTTGCCGATGCGAATATTATCTTTGATGGAAATATCAAACAAATAATTGTCTTGAGATACATAAGAAATAGCATCCGACAGCTGTTCTAAAGACATATCCGTGAGAGCTATGCCACCAATTGTTATGGTGCCACTATCGGTATCCCAAAATCCGGCGAGGAGCTTTGCAACGGTCGATTTTCCTGAGCCAGAATACCCGACGAGTGCATTAACACTACCTTCATTGATGTGCAGATTGACATCCTTGATAACCTGTTTGTTGTCATCATAAGAGAAATTCACGTGATCGAAAGTGATGTCATAGCGTGAAATGTTTTGTGTACCGGTTACGTGGGACAACTCTTTTGAGTTGAGAACTTTTTCAATCTCACCGGCAATGGTTTTGATGCGACCCATATCGTCCTCATAAGACATCACCTGCATGATATTTGAGATTGTGCCAAACGATAAAATAATCAACATCAAAAGATGAGCGCCGCTTAGGCTACCTTGCATACAGAAGAAAAGACCAAATGGAATGATGGTTAAAATACCCATCGGTGCAAGCGACATGCTCACCGCATAGTCGTTGTTGTTCGAACCCATCCACTTGCAGTAATAATCTGCTTTGGCATAAACATTATCGCTGTATTTTTTATAGGATGTATCGCCTTGATTAAAGGACTTAATGACCTCAATGCCGTTGATATATTCCACAATCGAGTTGTTCATGTCTTGACCGATTTTGACTGCTTTGGGAAACATTTTAGGCATACGCTTCATCGGGCCGGCCATAAAGAACATTCCGATTACAAGAGGAACCAGTGCCAAGAGCGAAACGCGCCAATCGAGTACAAACATGTAAACAAGAAGTAAAACCGGGCCAACAATATTAGCGGTCATTTCAGGAATCAGGTGTGCCAGGGTTGTTTCCATGCTGTCAACTTGATTCACGATGACATCTTTTAGCTTTCCTGTGCTTAAATTCAAAATGTTTCCTAACGGCATTTTGAAAAGTTTGTCCATGATATCTCGCCTAATTTCACACAAAGCACCATAGGTCGCTGTATGAGAAATCGTGGTGGAAATACCCATAAAAACTTCTTTTGCGCACAGCAGTGCGAGAATACTGAGGACTCCTTTAGTATAAAAAGCAAAATCTGTATTCCCTGCAATGAGGGCAACGATCATTTTGCTCAAGAGCACATAGGCAAAAAGTCCTGCCAGTACACCCAAAACGGCAAAAAGAACCGAGAAAAAGTAGCCGGTCTTATTTTTGGCGATGTACTTTTTCAATAAGTTCATATCAAAAAACCTCCTTAGTAAATGAATGAAATGCGGAAATTGATGGAAGATTTTAGAGTCCAGAAACTTCCGCTTACTGAAAAGTCGAACGAGTAAAATAACCTTCAAGCATGGATACCAAGTGCTGCCTGTTCTTTAGAAAATTTTCACGCGTATCTAAAATTTCACAGGATAACAAGCTTGCATTGATGAGATTCGTTACAAATTCATAGTCATCATCAGTAAGCAATCCGCAGTAGTACCCATTCATAAAATTCTTAAAGTAAGTAATAGAATCCCTCTTGAGTTTTTCATATAATGCATTAAGCTGTTCATTTTTCTTAATCTCACCAAGAAACATGACATAAATAGACGTAAAAGAATTATTCGCCAACATTTTATCGACGACAACTTCAGCCAAGATATGTGGCGTAAGCTTGTTCCCCATATGTTGAACCGTGTTTGTTACCGTTGCTTCACGCATCCTGCTTCCTCTGTCCATAATGTCGTAGAGGATTTCTGCCGTATTTTTGTAGTAATGGTATAACCCGCCGGCTGATAAACCGGATTTTTCACGAACATCATCCATCGTTGTATTGTTAAAGCCCTTAGAAGAAAAGAGTGCCATAGCAGCCTTTTGAATGTCTTCCTTACGCATTTCCGGATCTAATCGTTCTCTGACCATCATTTTCCTTTCCTTACCGAGATTATTCTCGGTAAAGAGCAAATTACCATAAACTAACTTGTTTGTCAAAAATTTTATGCGGTAATGGCAATTCGCCTAATGTTGCATAAAAAAGAACCCTGCCAGATAGAACAAGATTCTTGTAACGCGTAATACTTCTTAGTTTAATTTTAGGATGAACATCGCTGTGAGCTTATTGATTTTTGTACCACATACTAAATTTTCGCACCCTTTAGTATTAGATTCGTACCCTAAGCGGCGATGCAGTTAAAATGTATCAAATTCTAAAAATTAAACCTTTTATATGTGCAGGTCAGATGTGCACTTACTACTCCAAGTAATGTTCTTTCAATTATCTGCGTCTTTGTTGTTGCATAACAGCAAAGAAACGTGTAAAAAATACATTGCAATCAAGTACTCTTGAATGCAAGATAAGTATTACTCGAGTAAGGGGCTCGAGATACGGAGAGGAATGTATTATGAAGGCAACAGTTAATGAGGATTGCATCGGTTGCGGTCTCTGCGAGAGCACTGCTCCTGAGGTATTCGAGATCGGCGAAGACGGTCTTGCTCACGCTATTGAGGAAGAGGTTCCTGAGGCTGCAGAGGACGCAGCACAGGAGGCTTGCGACGGCTGCCCAGTCACCGCTATTGAGCTTGACTAGTTTTAGCTTAGCTTTTCTTTCTTAGTATGTAAGCCTGATGGGTTTCTCGCCTATCAGGCTTCTTTTTTGGGTACAGTATCAGCATAAGTACAACTGATAGGAACGCATATGATTCTTGCATCACAATCCCCTAGACGCCTTGAGCTTATGCAGTCTATGGGAATAGATCCACAGGTTATGCCTGCTGATATTGATGAAGCTCAAAAAGTTGACGAGAAACCCCTTGCACTGGTAAAGCGCCTGGCTCAAGAAAAAGCCATTGAGGTGTGCTATAAGCTCATGGAGCAGCCTAACTTTGAGCAGCTCAACAATGAGATTGTGCTTGCCGCAGATACCATTGTCTGGACAGATGACGGCCAGGTTTTTGGCAAGCCAATAAATGCTGAAGACGCAAAATATATGCTTTCTAAGCTTTCTGGTCAGACTCACCACGTATCCACCGGTGTTGCTTTACGTCGCTTTAAGGCTTTCAAGTCTCCTTCTCCTGACGGAGCACCATCTGTTATTGCAGTAGCGTTTGTGGAGACTACTGACGTTACGTTCTTTGAACTCTCCGAAGACGAGATTGCTGCCTACGTTGCCTCGGGCGAGCCAATGGACAAGGCTGGAGCTTACGGCATTCAGGGAAATGGTCGCTATCTAGTTCAGAGCATTCAGGGAGATTACGAGAATGTCGTGGGGCTCCCCGTCTCTTTGCTTTCTCGCGAGCTGGTCAAATTTACCGGCAATCATGACTATCTAGAGCACGCTCTTGCGGGACGTAAGCACTAAAAACACTTTTACAGATAATAGAAAACCCTCGTATCACCGTGGATGCGAGGGTTTTGCTTTTAAATTTGAAAGAACGTTTAATTGAACTTAACAACCTTCTGAGCTACACGATAGCCACCAATAGTGACTGTCTTAC
>CALIZS010000007.1 GCA_938028565.1 uncultured Atopobium sp.
CTGTAGTTAGATTATTAGCAAAATGCTATGTAGATATCATTCGTGGTACACCACTTTTGGTACAAATTTTCTTGATTTATTTTGTCATATATTTCTTTAGCTGCCCCGCCAGTATATTTAATAGGCAAACATACTAATCCATGCTCTTTTGATAACTCATATTCGTCCATGACTCCGCTTGCAATATCTTCTGCTTCCTTATTACCAAAAAGAAATATCGCTATACCACAATTTTCAATCATCTGCTCTCTATTTTCTTTATATAGCTTATCTAAATCAATATCTAATGAACTATTTTGAGGAAAAGGCATAAGCGTTAAAAAATCATTTATTTTGGACTTGTGAGTCAAACAATAATCTGCAACTCCATTTAATATGAATTCACCGACACCTTTACCATATCCATTCACAATATGATAACCATTTTTTGATAGCTCAAAAGATAGTTTATGAATAAAATTTGCGCCAGTTTCCTGAGAATAAGCCGAATAGGAGTACGCACTACCAGATATAAATATTGTTTTCCTTCTAAATCTATCAACAAGAGTACTCAATATTTCAGTGATTTCATCATACTTATTTACTAAATATGTAAAAATACCATATCTATTTAGATCTTCAATTTGTAGCTCCTGTCTTGCTTTTTTGTATTCATAATCCTCATCGGTATCTTGGATTCTTTTCATAATACAGTAATGTTTTCTTGTTTTCTTTTCATCGAGCAATACCCTTAATCTTCCAATTACATAGTTAAAGTTTGGATCTTCAAAACTAAATCCTAAAAATAGAAATGTCTTGGTAAGCAAATCTCCCTCTAAAACTTCTCTGAATAACTTTCTTTTGGTATATCCAAATTCTTCATAATCACTTCTTGTAAGTACTGCATCTTCAGGAAATTCTACATCTCCATGTAGTTTATATACGATTGCATCAAAATCATGATTTGTACCTATTAATTGCTCATCCGTTGTTTTTACATAAGGCTTTTTCATATTATTTTCTAAAGCTTTTTCAATTAACTTATCATAATTAGTTGTCCAAAAAGTGGAAATCGGTAACTGTGATAATAGTTTATGATTATCAGTAGGTTTTAGTAATTGAGAAAATTGCCTTTTGATTAAGTCATCTATTGATGTTCTCTTCATTGAATTAGCATAATACTGAGCTAAGTTAACCAAATCATTTTCTTTTTCAACATTTAACCCAATTTCTTCTGCCGGCTCTCTTAGAAGTTCTTTCCAACTACAAAATCCAGCAGGAATTGATAGTCCCGCTCCAATGAATGCTCCCAATTCATCACTTTTAATGGCTTTTTCAATTTCTCTAATCAACTTTATTTTGGATATTTCACCTTTTATCATAAACACCTCCTTCTATTTTCTCAATCCTAAAAGATTTATCTCTGTTCAGGTAAATCATCTGATTAAGCATATTCATAATCCATACTTCTACTACTCCCACTCAATGGTCGCAGGTGGCTTTGGAGTAATGTCATACGCTACGCGGTTAACGCCAGTAACCTCGCTAACAATCCTAGAAGAAATGCGGGTCAGCAACTCATAGGGGAGCTTTGCCCAGTCAGCGGTCATAGCGTCGCTGGACTCAACGGCGCGCAGGATAACTGGACGAGCATACGTGCGCTCATCACCCATAACACCAACGGACTTAATGTCGGGTAGCACAGCAAAGTACTGCCAGACGCTATGCTCGGAGTTACGATCGCCTGTCTCGTCAAAGAGCTGAGCATTGTAGGCGTCAATCTCTTCACGGACAATAGCATCGGCGTTGCGAAGAATCTCCAGCTTTTCTGGGGTAACGTCACCAATAATGCGGATAGCAAGACCAGGACCTGGGAAAGGCTGTCTGTAGACAAGGTTCTCTGGCAGGCCAAGAGAAACGCCCAGCGCACGGACCTCGTCCTTAAAGAAGTGATCCAGGGGCTCAATCAGGTCAAAGTGAACGCCCTCTGGGAATGGAATCAGGTTGTGGTGGCTCTTGATAGTTGCAGCTTTGCCGCCGGTCTTACGAGCGCCCGACTCAATAATGTCAGGATAAATGGTACCCTGTGCCAGGAACTGAACGCCGTCTAGCTTCTGGGCCTCGTCAAAGAAGACCTTCCAGAACTCGGTACCAATTAGACGACGCTTCATCTCTGGCTCAGTAACGCCAGCCAAAAGCTCTGCGTAGCGCTCCTCCGCGTGAACGTGAATCAGAGGCACGTTAAACTGCTTGCGGAAGACCTGCTCAACCATCTCTGGCTCGCCCTTACGAAGCATACCGTGATTGACAAACACGCAGGTTAGCTGATCACCGATAGCGCGGTGGACAAGAGCAGCAACAACAGAAGAGTCAACGCCGCCGGAAAGTGCCAAAATGACGCGACCATCACCAACCTTCTGGCGAATCTCCTCCACTTTCTGCTCAATGATGTTGTCCATGGTCCAAGTCTTTTCAAATCCACAGATATTGAACAGGAAGTTAGAAAGCATCTGAGAACCGCACTCAGTGTGATTGACTTCTGGGTGGAACTGAGTGGAATACAGGTTCTTAGCAACGTTTTCCATAGCTGCAATTGGGCAAACATCAGTAGAAGCGGTAACAGTAAAGCCCTCTGGGACCTCAGACACAGCGTCACGGTGGCTCATCCAAACGGTCTGCTGCTCAGCGGTACCGTCAAAGATGCGGCTCTCCCCCGCGCGAGTCAGATGAGCTGGGCCATACTCGCCCTTCTCGGTATGTCCAACGGCGCCACCTAGGGTAACCGCCATAATCTGCTGTCCATAGCAGAAACCAAAGACAGGAAGACCAAGCTCCAGAATCTCTGGGTCAATCTTTGGCGCATCCTCAGCGTAAACAGAAGCAGGACCGCCGGACAAAATGAGCGCAGATGGATTGAGCTCACGAAGCTCATCTGCAGAAATATCACAAGGAACAATCTCGGAGTAGACGTTAAGATCGCGCACGCGACGTGCAATTAACTGGCCGTACTGGGCGCCAAAGTCTAGAACTGCAACAAACTGCTTGGGCCTGGACTCGCTCATGCATGACTCCGCTTCTCCGGTTTCCCGGTCACTCTTGGATTCTGTGCCGTCACGCAATGCCGCACGTATAAGCACATATCTCTACCACGAATTTATTGCTTTTAATAATACCTTCAACCAGCCATTAACACCACGAGAGATTGTCCATGCCAAAAAGTCTTCTTATTCTGTGCAAACAAAAGTCGGCAAAGTTCTATACTTTGGCGAGAAATCCGTCTATTTTGCAAGGCTCCACAGAACTTCTCGCACACGTCCCCGCTTCACACGTTGAAGCGGGGATTTTTTGTGGCAGGTTTGTTTCTATGCAGCAAAAAGACGCAAAATTGCGTATAGTAGATGTTTGACAAAACGCATTGGGCAAAACGCAGATTAAACACAAAGGAGCCCCAATGGCCAGAAGGTCACATTCATCTCAGAATCACGGTCACAACAGCCGTGATAGGTACGAAGATGCCTTTGAGTACGACACAGAGGACTTCGCACAGGACGATTATGACGCTTATGATCAGGGCGGCTATCAGCCTCGCACGCTGGGCAGCGTTAAAAGTGCAGGTGCAAGCTCAGCACGCAACAATCACGAATCCCACGGCTCCAGGTTTACGCGCGAGCCTTTGATTGGCCAGACCAATGTCGGAGATGAGTGGCCCGAAGAAGCCCCAGCTCAGCAGCAAAAACACACCCACTTTGCTGCACATCGAGCTGGCGCTGTCAGCCATGCGCCTTCGCGCGCAGAAGGCGTTGGTGCGTATTCCAAGAAGCGCCAAGGTTCTTCTCGCGGTCGTGGTCTTAAGATCTTTGCCGGCATTCTGGGCACGTTGTTGCTGGTAGCAGGCGTAGCGTTTGCGTGGTGGATGCTGGATACCAACTCAAAACTTCGCCAGGGCTTGGACGCAAACCTGCAGGCCACGCTGGTACAGGTTGCTCCATCTGACCCGTTCTACATGCTGCTTCTGGGCGTGGATAAGGACGAGGGTCGTGCAGAGAACTGGGGTGATTCCGACGCAAACTTCCGCGCCGACACTATCATTCTGGCTCGCGTAGACCCCAAGAACAAGAAGATTACCCTGATTTCCATCCCCCGAGACACTATGGTTGACCTGGGAGAACACGGAAAGCAGAAGATCAACTCCGCATACAGCTATGGTGGCGCATCCGGAATGGTCGAGGCCGTTTCCAAGCTGGCAAACGTCAACATCTCGCACTATGCCGAGGTAGACTTTGAGTCGTTCACCAAGATTGTGGACTCCATCGGCGGCATTACGGTCAACCTGCCCGTTGCTGTTTCTGACATGCAGTACTCAGGCATCGACCTGCCCGCTGGCGAGCAGCAACTTAACGGCCAGCAAGCGCTTGGCCTTTCTCGTAGTCGTCACGCATACGACAACTACGGCGCAGGCGACTTCTACCGCGCGGCTAACCAGCGCATGATTTTGACGGCCATTGCCAAGAAAGTCCTGCAGCTGGACCCCGTTTCTATGTCGGGCGCCGTGTCTACCATGGCCGAGAGCGTAACTACTGACTTCAACGTTACTGACATTGTGGGCCTGGCCATGTCGTTTAGGGGCATGGACACCTCCAAGGATATGTATTCTGCGCGTACGCCTACGACGTCCGAGCTTATTGATGACGTGTGGTATGAGATTGTCGATAAGAGCGCGTGGAAGACCATGATGGATCGCGTAAACCAGGCGCTGCCTCCTCTGGAGGATGCAAGTACCGATGAAACCACAGGCGTTGTGGGTACCGTTGGAGGGGACCCTTCAGCTATCGACAGCATCAAGCCGGACTATACCGGGGAAGTTGCCGTGCTCAACGGCACCGACGTTCAAGGACTTGCAGCTCAAAAGGCTGGCATCCTGAAGACTAAGGGCTATACCGCTTACGCCGACAGCTCTCTGGAGCATCCAACCGACTCGATTGTTGTCTATGACGGCACGCGTGCAGGCCTGGCAAAGGCCGTTGGCGTTGCAAAAGCGCTGGACATCCCTACTGCCAACATCAAGGCAAACGACGGCTCCTACCCAACTGACGTGGACATCACCGTGGTTCTGGGCACCGATCAGGCTCTTAAGCGCTAGCGGCTTGCGGCGGCTCGCAACCCGCGACTCGCAGCGGCTCGCAACCCGCGACGCGCAGCGTGCGGCCTGCGACCCGCCACGGCTTGCGTCACACAGCGACGCCACCCCACCCCACACAAAAACGGGCGAGAAGACCGATCTTCTCGCCCGTTTTTTGTTTACTGTTAGCGGTTTTGTGGCTTAGACGTTAAAGCGGAAGTGCATGACGTCGCCGTCCTCGACCACGTAATCCTTGCCCTCGATACGCAGCTTGCCCGCGGCTTTACATCCAGCCTCGCCGCCGAGCTCCACGTAATCGTTGTAGCTGGCAACCTCGGCCTTGATGAAGCCGCGCTCAAAATCGGAGTGGATGACGCCGGCGGCCTCAGGAGCCTTAGCGCCAATGCGGACGGTCCACGCCCTGACCTCCATAGGGCCAGCGGTGAAGTAGCTCTGCAGGCCAAGCAGCTTGTATGCTGCCTGAGCAAGCGTTTCTAGTCCAGAGTGCTCAAGTCCCAAAGACTCCAGATACTCTGCAGCCTCCTCTGGATCAAGGTCAGCAAGCTCAGCCTCGACACCTGCGCAAACAGGGATGGACTGAACTCCGTTGATAACAGGAGCCGGCTCGGTAAGCATGTCCTCATCGACGTTTGCGACGTACAGGATTGGCTTCATAGTAAGCAGGAAAAGATCGCGAGCAGCCAGACGCTCCTCGTCGGTCATCTCCATGTCAGCGGCGCGATTGCCCTCATTCAGCCACTCCTGAAGACGCTTTGCCACGTTGAGCTTGGGCTGGAGGTCCTTATCGCGCTTGGCCTCTTTCTCCAGCTTAGGCAAGGCGCGCTCAATGGTGCCCAGGTCAGCAAGGATGAGCTCCGTCTGAATGATGTCAACGTCCTCGTCAGGATTGACGCGGCCCTCAACGTGGATGACGTCGGGATCTTTGAAGTAACGAACAACCTCGCAGATAGCGTCAGTGTTACGAATGTTTGCCAAGAACTGGTTTCCCAGGCCCTCGCCCTCGTTTGCGCCCTTGACCAGGCCAGCGATGTCCACAAACTCAACAGTTGCAGGCATGATGCGACCAGGATTGACAATCTCTGCCAGCTTCTGGAGCCTTGCGTCGGGCACGTCAACGATGCCCACGTTAGGGTCGATGGTGGCAAACGGGTAATTTGCAGCCAGACCACCCTTGCGGGTCAACGCGGTGAACAGCGTGGATTTACCAACGTTTGGCAGGCCAACGATACCAATTGAAAGCGACATGTGAGTCCTCTTGTTGTCGGTTGACGGTTACGGTTACTTGCGTTTCTGGCGAGAAGAACGTGGAGCTAGAAGCGTTGTATTCTGTGTTAGCAGCCGCTTGCTACTCCCCATTATCCTCTTTTGGCAGCTGTTGTGCAGAGGCTTCCTCATCCGAGTCCTCGGCAATCGAGTCTGCTAAGTGTTTGAGCTGCTCTTTGCCGGTATCAAACACGAAACGCGCTTGACGACGAGCCAGCGCCTCAAGACGTGCGGTCTCCTCGGCCTTACGGTCGCGAACAACCAGCTCAGAGGTGTTCATCGGCACCATCGTAAGTGCACCAGGCTCTGGGCAGACAATTTCGCAGGCGCCGCAGTTGACGCAGAACGGCATCTTGATAGTTAGCTTGCCACGCTCATCGATGTCGATTGCATGCGTTGTGCAGGTGTTTTTGCAGTCGCCACAAACGGTGCATTTGCTGGAATCCCAGATAGGAGCCGCGAGCTTCACGTAAGGAGCAAGGTCTGGATCGTGCTGGAGGGCGCCCATGACCAGACGGCGATCCTGTGTGAGCATGGACTGCCTCATATCGGTAGTGCGCAGGCCCATCACGTCATCTAGCTGCGTCTGGAGTTTATCCAAGGAGCGAGCATGATTGTTAATGCGGTCAGCAATTGCCTTTGCACCTGCGAGAATAGGAGTCGAAGCAGAAACCAGGCGCTCTGCACCGTTCATCGCATTGGAAATAAACTGCGAACGGATATACGCGCGCGTGAAGTCGTGGTTGAGGTTGTTGCCGTCGACCTCGAGGCCAACCGTAGCGCCGGTCCATTCCTCAGCGGTAGCAATAGCCTGGGTATAAGCCTCCTCACCAGTGGTGGTGCGACAACGGTCACAAACGCCCAGCGGCAGGTAAACACTAACGTTGTCAAAGTCCGTAAGGATCGAGAACCAAATGTCAGCCGAAAGCATACCCACACAAGGCAGGCAAATCTCATTGCCCTCGGGTTTTCTCCCCAGCGCGCGTGTGCAGGTGATATAACACTGCTCGTACGCGGAAGCTGCACGTGCTACCTGGTCATACAGCATGCGAGATGTGTGACGACGCGTGTTGAACGCCTCAGTGGGACATGCAGCAACACAAAGGCCACACTGAAGGCAAGCCTCATCTTCAATGCGTACGGACTGGTTATGGATATCAATGCAATCAGCTGGGCAAACATCCAAACAACGAGAGCACGCTTCAGACTTTCCAGAAGCGCATCTGAGGCAGCGATTAGCATTTGACCAGGGAATCTCTTTGTAGTCCATTGGATCAAACGGTTTATCCGTGTTTGGATCAATGGACAAGCTTCCCATCAGCGCATCAAGCGGGTTAGAAAGCACCTGCAGGGAATCCTGGATATCAATAAGGTCGTCGAGAAAATCTCGCTCCTCGTTACGATTCTGGTTCTGAGCCATGGTGC
>CALIZS010000008.1 GCA_938028565.1 uncultured Atopobium sp.
GGTGGCATAATGTAGGTTAGAAGGCAGTAAGGAAATAGCCTTACACCACTTTTTGGGACGCAACTGACATCAGAGTTACGTCTAAAAAAGTCCGCCTAAAAAGTTCAAAGAATCTGTATTTGAGACACCGATTCTTTAACAAAATCAGGCAAATCCACAGATTCTTTGATGCTTTTAGGCAAAAGTTACAGATTCTTTGCAGAAATCAGGCGCGCCCAAGCGTACACCTAGCGCGTGTCCACCGCGAACCAAGCTTACACTCAGCTCACACCGCTCACCTGGCGAGAAACCCGTCAACTCCCAGCATTTACGCACAAGAAACCCGGTATCCACACGAAATAGATACCGGGTTGAAATCACTCGTACCCTGCGTACGCACCCCACACGACCTAGCGCATCATCTTGACCAGACGCACAATGGTACCGTTACCGGAAGGTTTCTCCTGGATAGACACAGCGTCCATAAGCAGGCGCATCAGCTTAACGCCGCGTCCACGCTCGGCAAACTGGCCGGTCTCGGGAGGCTCTTCCTCATCGGAGACGCTAAAACCACCACCGCAATCCGAGACGTCAATGACCACCCTGTCTGGATACGCAGAAACCGTGGTCAGCACGCCCTTCTCGCACGCGTGATCAACGGCGTTGCCAATAGCCTCGCCAACTGCAAGTTCAATGTCAAACTTTTGATCCGAGGTAAACGGCAGCGTCTTCAGCAGCGCGATAGCCCTTGAGCGAGCGTCGCACATTTTATTGGGATCAACTCTAAACGTTGTCTGAAACGATGGATGTGTGCCCGGTGCAAGCGGAGTCACGCGCGACTTTGCAGCGCAGGTACTTATAGGCATGAAGTCGATAAGACCCATGCGCACCAAGGCCTTAAATGCCGTCGGTTGCACGTTGGTCAAGCTCATAAGGCCGCCGAGCGTCTTCATGCGTCGAACAGCGCACACGATAAAACCCATGCCGCATGAGTCGATGTACGAAACCTCCGACATATTCAGCACAATTCTTCTGCAGCCGCTATCAATGAGCTGCTCAATCTGAGCCTTCACGCGCGGGACTCCCCTCACGTCAAGGTCAGTATTGACTGAAACAACTGCTATGTTTGGCTGCGTATACATACGTTTCTTGTTCCCGCGCAGCAACAAGAATTTCAGATATCTACACTTTTTAGCGAGAAAATCGTCTCCTTGGCGAGAAAATCGTTTAGTTGTTCTTCTCGCCAGAGTCAGCGCCACCAAGCTTGCCAGAGTCAGTACCGTCGAGCGCGCTAGAATCTACTCCGCCAAGCTCATCAAAGCGCAGGGCAACCATGGCAACGTCATCGTCAAGCCTTCGGCCGGTATAGCGATCAAGCGTGCTCAAGAACCTATTGAGCAGGCCATCAAAGCCACGAGGAACCTCGTTCATAATCATGTCTCGCAGGCCAGTTTCGCCAAAGAAAGCGCCTTCAGGGCTACGAGCTTCCGTGGTTCCGTCGGTGTAAAGCAGCAGGATATCACCCTCGTGCAAGCGAATCGTACCGTTTTTATACTCCATGTCGTGAAACGCGCCCACAACACCCGACTGTACGTCCAAAAGCTCAGCCTCGCCCGATTGAGCAGACACCAAAATCGCAGGTGGATGACCAGCGGAGCAGTAGGTCAGCGATGAAGTTGTAAGGTCTACAATGCCAACAAAGAGCGTTGCAAACGTCTCTACCCTCGAGAAGCCCAGCAGGAACTCATTCAGCGTTGCCACCATGCGAGCGGGAGTTCTTCCCTCCCATGCGTAGGCAGAAAGTGCCGTTTTAACTGCAGATGAAATAGATGCTGCCTCAATGCCCTTGCCAGAAACATCACCCATAATAATGCAGGCACGACGGCCTGGCAGCTTAATCATGCTGTAAAAATCGCCACCAACAAACGCGTCGGCGGTTGCGGACGAATAAATTCCCTCGGCAGAAATTCCTTCTACCTTCTGCAGGTCATTTTTCATGCCCGACTGCAGCGCCTGGGAGATATGCTTATTCTGCTGGCTCTCTTCGGCACCAACAGCCAACGAGTGAACCAGAAGCATCACGCGGTCCAAGAAATCAAGCTCAATATCGCTCAGGGGCTCAGCGTTTTCTTCTCGCAAGAAAAGCCAGGTATGCTGCTCGCCGGCAAACTTGCCCAAGAAAAGCACAGCTCCCTTGCAGGGCAACCCTTGTGCAACAAGCGCGCGACTCAGCTCAGATTCAAGCTCAACCTCTTTGACTGATGCCTCGCCCTCTCCTGTCTTGAGCCCTTCAACCGTCGAGGGAAGCGCAATCTGGTTGCTGCCATCCTGCGCGCCGCCAGCCTCCGTTGCGGCCTGCACGCCATCGGCCTCCACCGCAGCCTGCGCGCCGTCTTGCACACCGTCCTGAGCGTCGCCAAACGCTTGCTCAGCGCCAAGCGCATGGAGTGTAATGTTGCCTGTGACCTCACAGCAATCTACCGAGAAAACCTGTGCATTCAGATCGGTACCCACCGACCTCATAACCTGCTGTAATCGCTCACCAGAGATCTTCTCGCCCTCTGCAGCGCTATGGAGCAATCCTTGGCGCACGCGCGCTAATGCCTCGCGAAGCGTGTCTCTACGCTGCGTTCTCATGGCCGACAACGCGCCTACAAGCTGCACCGAGAGGTAATTTGCAATGGAGTCCAGAAGTCTTGCGTCTTCAACCAAAAGCGCACGCTTACGCTCCCAGCCCACCTCAATCAGAGCAACAATGTGGCCACCAAACCACACAGGAACCACAAGAAAGCTGGTAAACGGAGGCAAATGACTTGCGTCAACGGTTATGACCTCACGAGTTTCTTCGTTAACAAGGTTGCGCTTTTTAACTCTTCCCTGCTTGAGCGCGCTAGAGTTCAAAGGCATGGTATGCAAGCGAAGTGCGTGCTCGGAATAAAACGTCAAACGCTCCAGAGAGCTGTTAAATGCAAAGTAGCGAGGAATTCTATCCAATGACGCACTTCTCAAAGACTCCGTTGCACCATGAAGGTGATACCCGTCTTGCTCAGCAAGATAGATAAGCGCACCATCGGCCTCGACAGTCTCTGAGAGCTCTTCTAACACGCGCTCGATAAGCTGACCCATATCTTCCGAGTCAAGCGTGTCCAAAACAATCTGAAGCGCTCCTGAGAGCCTCTTATTAGCTCGACGAAGGTCCAACACCATTCGTTCATCATCGTGCATAGGGCTAGCCATGTCACGAAGCTTAGAGGCAGTCAAAACAATAGCCTGTGTTGGAGCACCCACATAATCCGCACGTACACTCAAAACCTGCGAAACGCCATCTTGCGCAGGAGCGGCCACCATGGAAGTGGAGCCATCAATCGCAAACGGCAACGACTCTACAGAAAACGCCTTCTGCAAGTTTTCTTGATTTGCAGGGGTAAACAAAAAGCGAACATCCAGGCCGGCAATGGTGCCGTCTTCCTTAGCAAATAGGCTTTCGGCCTCTTCATTGGCGAGAAGAACCGTGCCCTCCATATTAAAAACAATAACCGCATCACTGGTCAGGCGTAGCAACTGAGACAGAGTTGCTGCAACGGTTCCGTCGACAACCCCCTCAACACGCCTTACGCTCAGCTTGTTATTTGCCACAGACGCTCCTTACCAGCGAGGAAAAACAAATCACATTGCCTAAGTATACGAAAAAGGCGGACCTCCGAAGAGATCCGCCGAAATTCCGTGGTGTCGGAGGCGGGACTTGAACCCGCACAACCGTTAGTAGGTCACTAGCACCTCAAGCTAGCGCGTCTGCCAATTCCGCCACTCCGACTTGCTTTGCAGCGAGGGATATACTAACACATCTTCTGGCAACATATGTGAGAAAAATTAAAAACTTTTTCTCTGCAAGAAGAACTGAGTATTCCTTCCTTACTTCTGCCAACCAATATCAGTTGAAGGAACGTCCAGGAAGAGTGCAGGACCGTAGTTTGCAAGACCCTTCTTGCAGACGAAGCAAGATGGACCAGTGTAGACAGGAAGATAAGAGTAAGTTGCCAAGCACTTCTTCTCTGCCTCGTTCATAATCTTCATACGCTCATCAAAGTCTGCAGTAGAGACAACCTTTGCAAAGAGTGCATCGGTCTCTGCAGTGCCCTGGTGACCAAAGTTGGAAGGAGACTCAGAGCCATAGAGCTGGACGCCGTTGTTGTAGGAAGTTGGAGTGCCAGACCAACCAAAGAGGCAGACATCCCAGTTACCACCAGAAAGAACACTGGAGAACTCAGAGGATGGGTGTGAATCAAGAGTCAGGTTAATACCAGCATCCTTGCACATCTTCTGAATTGCAGCAGCACGGTTCTTTACAGTAGTAGCGTCACCAAACATGGTGTAAGCAAAGGTTACCTGCTGGCCATCCTTCTCGTAGAAGTCACCGTTGAGCTTATAACCTGCATCCTCAAGGGTCTTCTTTGCAGCATTTTTGCGCTCGTCAGCATTTTTGAGGCTCTTAACATCCTCTGGGAGGTTGTTGTCATAGCCAGCTGCCCAGTAAGGCCAAAGCATGGAGCCTGGTGCTTCCTCTTTCCAGTTAACACCCTGGAAGACAATGGAAACGATAGTTGGTGGATCAACAACCTGGCAGAATGCCTTACGGACTGCAATGTCCTGAAGAACACCGCGAGTAGAGTTAATCTCGATAACTGCAATGGAGTTACCAAGACCACGACGAACCTGAGCATCAGCCATGCTATTGAAGTTGGAAAGAACCTCAGCAGAACCATTCATGGAAGTAGCGCCCATGGTATCAACTTCGCCGTTCTTAAATGCATTAATCTGTGCCTGAGTATCCATCTGCTTAAAGATAAGAGTATCAAGCTTAGGAGCATCTCCCCACCATTTTGGATTTGGCTTAAAGGTAGCCTGAGTATCATCGAAAGAATCAACAATATAAGGACCAGCACCAAGCTCATTGTTAGGCTCACTGTTGTAGCCCTTGTTGAAGAACTCTGGATCTTGAAGCTTTGGGTGCAAAGCATAGCCCAGAATCTGCTCAACTGGATAGACAGGCTCAGTCATAGTAATAACAGCAGTCTTGGCGTTGTCGCCCTGCTCAACAGACTCAATCTTGTCATAGCCATCAGTAGAGGAAACCTCAAACTTATCATTCTGACCACTTAGACAAATATAAGCAGTCTGAAGAGCAGTCCAGTCAATCTCAGTACCGTCATTGAACTTAGCCTGATCGGTAAAGGTAAGAGTGACAACCTGCTTGCCGTCCTTCTCCTCAACCTTGTAATCCTTGACGTAGTTCTTGTTTGCCTCAAACTTGTTGCCTTCAACGTTGCTAGCAAAGAGATCACGAGGGTTGATGAGACCGAAAAGGACATTCATGTAGGAGGTATTACCCTGGAGGCTGTAGTAGTTCCACTGTGGACCAATCTCAGTAATTGGCTGAGTGAGCGTTCCACCGTCCTGGACCTCATCACGAGACTTAGGGTTGTTGTACGTCTTGCCAGCCTCTGGCAGTGGCAGCTGATCCAGAGGAGTGTTTGCTGGGGAGCCGTCCTGTGGCTCAACACCAGCTGCCGCTGGAGTGTTTCCGGGCTGAGCAGGGCCACAACCAGCAAGTCCAAGACCTGCAGCAGTGACACCAGTCAGAGCGAAAAACGAACGACGAGAAAAACTGCTAGCCATATAATCACCCATTTCTTTTAAGGCTTACAGATATTCACTTAACTATACGAAATTGCTTATGAATACTCCATAGTGGAAACAATCCCGTAACAACCTCGTTTACTATTTGAAACATAATAAAACCCGCACGTCGTTTACGTGCGGGTTTATAAAAAACATTTAAGTATTTCTACTCAGTTGCAATGTGTGTTGCTGGAACAAGCTTTCCATCCTGATAAATCATACGCTCACGAGTACGCTCAATCTTTGGATCAGGAATTGGAATAGCTGAGAGAAGAGCCTTGGTGTAAGGATCTTGTGGATTAGTAAAGACCTCTTCAGTCTCACCGTACTCAACAATCTTGCCCAAGTGCATAACAGCAACCGTGTCAGAAATGTGACGAATAACTGCAAGATCGTGAGCAACAAAGAGATAAGAAATCTTCAGCTGAACCTGAAGGTCTTCAAGAAGGTTAATAATACCCGCCTGAATAGAAACATCCAAAGATGCAATTGGCTCGTCCAAAAGAAGAATCTTTGGGCTTGTTGCAAGGGCGCGAGCAATTGCAATACGCTGACGCTGACCACCAGAAAACTGAGATGGGAAGCGGTCAACATAGTCTGGATTAATACCAACCAGACGCATAAGCTCGCCAATACGAGCGTTAATGTCTGCCTTATTCCATCCCTGTGCCTGAAGTGGCTCTGCCAAAACATCATAGATAGGCATACGAGGATCAAGGGAGCTCATTGGATCCTGGAAAATAACCTGGAGATCCTTACGAACTTCTCGACGAGCTGCTGCGCTCTTAAGATCTGCAACGTTTTTACCAAGGACGGTAATCCGACCATCCTCTGGCTTCAACAAATCCATAATCTGCATCAATGTGGTTGACTTACCAGAGCCGGACTCACCAACAAGTGCTAGGGTCTCGCCCTCGTGAATCTGGAAGTTAATGTGATCAACAGCGGTCATAGTACCCTTACTGCGCCTGATAAAACCTTTACCCTGGACAGGGAATGTCTTAGTCAGACCTTCAACCTCAAGCACAACGGGACGCTCAGAGCGAGGTACGTCAACCCACTTAGGAAGAATTGGCTCAAAGTCTGGATAAACCTCTGCGTAGGTAAGGTTCTTCTCGCAAATCTCCTTAAGGTGGTGACAAGATGCAAGGTGTCCCTCAGCTGGATTTGCAGGAACCAGCAAAGGCTCCTTCTTAGAGCACTCCTCTGTTGCCATAGGACAACGTGGGTTAAAAGGACAACCAGTTGGAATAGCAGCAAGTGAAG
>CALIZS010000009.1 GCA_938028565.1 uncultured Atopobium sp.
AGCTTGATCAGATGGATGTCAGCATGGGACCATCCTCGCTGCCACAGGGTAGCGCGGGCGGTTCGTCCGACCTAATGTCCTCCGCCGAGTAAGTTAGTTCTGACCCGAGGTTCTTCCTCGGGTCTTTTTGTATTGTAGCTAACATGCGTAGCTCTCTTGGCGAGAAACCCTGGCGAGAAACCCGTCTTCTCAAAACCGTCACTACACGCGCCGGCAACAAAACCGTATACTTGAAACGTTGAAACAAATTGAAGCCATAAACGTACAAGAAATGCAAAACACAGCCTGTAAGCTGCAAGTCATTGAGGGAGAGTCATGGAGCCAACGCAACTTGATCCAAGCGCAACAGAAAACGAGGACCGTATTGCCACCGCTCTGAAGATGACTGCCCCTGGTACAGCGCTTCGCGTTGCACTGGACATGATTATCGCCGGCCGCTTGGGCGCCCTCATTTGTGTAGGAGATACAGAAAACGTCCTTGCTGCGGGCGGAGATGGTTTCAAACTTGATGTTTCTTTCACAGCAAATCGATTGTTTGAGCTTTGCAAGATGGATGGTGCTGTGGTGGTGGACAAAGACCTCACCAGAATTCTGCGTGCCAACTTCCATCTCAATCCTGATGCAACGCTTCCAACTGCAGAAACAGGCACCCGCCACCGTACTGCTGCTCGCATGAGTTTGCTCACCAAGTCTATTGTGATTGCTGTGTCTTCTCGCCGCTCGTTGATTACGGTCTACGTTGATGGTCACGTTATTCCGCTGAAGTCAGTACCAGCCATTATGTCTACCGTCAACCAGCTTTCGGTTGCTATGCAAAATACACGCCAGCAGCTTGATCGCGCGCTTCTACGCCTAACCGCTCTAGAGCTTGATAATTACGTTACCCTGGGCGATGTAGCAGGCATTTTCTATCTGTTTGAGGTTCTTTTGAGTGCCGCTGATCAGCTTGATTCTTGTCTTTTGGAGCTTGGTAGCGAAGGAAAAACCACCGCTATGCAGCG
>CALIZS010000010.1 GCA_938028565.1 uncultured Atopobium sp.
TACGAACGTAGGTAGAAGCAAAGACAAGATCTTCTTTCCAGTTCTCGTTGCCGGTGTACCACATCTCTGCAACAAAGCGCCTGACGCCCTGAGGAACAAGCTGCGACAGAGCTCCCTCGTAGTCAGTGGTACCGGTAGAGAATGGAATCTCACGATATGCACCAGCAACAGTTTCCTTGAGATGAGCTGCAAAGATATGGCCTGCACCAAGAGCAATATCGTCAGCAACAGTGTTGCCGTAAATAAACGATGCATTGGTGAGGTTACCAGCGTCGGGATACACACCAAGATATGGGCTGTTGATAAGACTTACATAGTGCATGGCCTTCTCGACCGTATCCATAAAAGGAGTCTCCATGGTCTCAAAGCCCATAACAATGCCCGCCTGAGCAGCCATTTCTACAGCCTTTGATAGGTTCTCCTCAAAGTACTTACGCGTATCCTCTGCGCCGTCCTCGTAGTACACGTCATAACCAGCAAGCTGGATGGTATGAAGTCCTAGGTCACCTGCAAGGTCAAGCGCCTTCTGCATAATCTCAAGGCCACGCTCACGGGTAGCCTGATCGCGGGAGCCAAAAGGATACTTACGGTGACCAGAAAGGCACATAGAACCCAGACGAACGCCAGAGTTTACCATTGCCTGACGAACTGCTGCACGCTCCTCACCAGTCCACTCAAGGCGAGAAAGACGAGCGTCAGACTCATCAACGGAGATCTCAACATAATCAAAGCCAGACTCTCCTGCTACGCTGAGGCGCTCTTCCCAAGAAAGATCAGTTGGAGTAGCCTTCTCGTAAAGTCCTAGCTGATACTTGGACATATCTTCTCCTTTTAAAAACAGGCGGCCTTATAAAAGACCGCCTGACTGAAACAAATTCTGCTCACTGAACAGGCTTTAGTGATTACCCTGTCCGTAGTAGGCATTTGGACCATGCTTGCGCATGTAGTGCTTGTCCTGAAGGTACTGTGGTGCTTCCTGAACCTTAGGGTTATTGAGCTCGGTGAGTGTTGCCATTTTTGCAACCTCCTCAATAACTACTGCGTGATACACAGCAGCCATTGCGTCTTTACCCCAAGAGAAAGGACCGTGGTTGTGAAGGAGCGTTCCAGGAACCGCAATGGGGTCCAAGTGAGCAAAGCCCTCAACAATAACGTTTCCGGTCTCAAGCTCATAGGCACTTTCTACCTCGTCCTTGGTAAGGCTGCGCACGCAAGGAATATCTCCGTAGAAATAGTCTGCGTGTGTGGTGCCATAGCAAGGAATAGAGCGTCCTGCCTGTGCCCAAGAAACAGCGTGGGTTGAGTGAGTGTGAACAATTCCGCCGATCTTATCGCCCCATGCACGATACAGACATGCATGAGTTGGAGTATCGGAAGATGGGTTCATCTCACCCTCAACAACGTTGCCGTCAAGGTCGCAGACAACCAAGTTCTCTGGGCTCAGCTCCTCATAGGAGACGCCTGATGGCTTGATAACAAACAGGCCACGCTCACGGTCAAGCCCAGAAGCATTTCCCCAGGTAAAAACTACCAGGCCATGTTTTGGCAGGTCCATGTTTGCTTCATACACTTCATCACGAAGCTCTTTAAGCATCATAGAGACTGCTCCTTAGAGAACGCTACGGAATGGAACGTTTGGCTCGTGATCGAAGCAATCGTGGAAGCCACGATCGTGATGATACGCAAAGCGGTCCTTATCCTGTGGATAGGTGTAGTGACCGCCGACCTCCCAGAAGAATGGGTGGAACTTGTAGTCAAGGCGATCCTTACGCATGTCCCAAAGAACCTTAATCTCCTGGACGTCTGCCTGGAAGTTAGTCCACACATCGTGGTGAATTGGGATAACAACCTTGGACTGAAGAGCCTCAGCCATGCGGAGCATATCGGTTGCTTCCATCTTGTCCTGGATACCAATTGGGTTGCAGCCAAAAGCGCCAAAGCAGACATCTACGCCGCCGAACTCCTGAGCGATGTCTTTGCCGTGCTTAGCAAAGTAGATTGAGTAGTGGGAATCACCGGAGTGATAGATGTTTCCACCAGGAGTGACAAAGAGGTAGTTAACGGCCTTCTCGTCCATATCCATTGGGCACTTACCCCAGAGGTCAGGACGGTTCTCAGAAGTATCAGTAGTGGTGACAATGATGGTACGGTCAAAGGAATCGTATGCAACGATCTCCATGTCCTTAACCTTGACGCGGTCGCCTGGCTTTACCACAATGCACTGCTCGCGTGGAACGCCCCAGCCAACCCAGATGTCAACGGCATCCTTAGGACCAATAAAGGGAACTGGAATCTCTTTGCCATTCTCGTCAGTAGTGGTCATGTTGTTGTTAACAACGTGAGCTGCGAGCTCCTTGGACATATGGTCCTGATGAATGTGAGTTACCACAACAGCGTCAAGGTTCTTGATAGCAAATGGATCAATAACAAAGGGGACGTTACGCAGGTTTGGCTGCATCTTACGAACGCCAGCCATGTTTGCCATCTGGTGACCAGGCTTCATGAGGCCATCACCGTGGGTGCGCTTACCATTGCCTGCCCAGAAGTCGACAGCAACGTTTGCTCCACCAGGAGTCTTGAACCAAATACCAACGCAGCCGAGCCACCACATCTCAACCTGGCCTGGCTCTACTACGGCATTGTCAATCTCTTCGTTGAGCCAAGTTCCCCACTCAGGGAAGGTGCTCATAATCCAACTGTCGCGTGTGACGTCTTTAAGATCTGCCATAACACGCTCCTTTCTAAAAAACATAGGACTAGTACTTTGATGCATATGCAGGTAAATTGAGCGGCGCTCAGGACCTTGCCTGCATGCTCAGAAGCTCATCCTGAGCGCTCGCTACAAAACGCAGCCCTACTCCACTACTTTGTAGAGAGCCAGCTGGTCTGTCTCACGATATGCAGCAACAATGTAGTCACTGCCGTTATGCCTATACACCATGCAGTTTGCTGGTCCGAGGTCGTGGTCGATAACGTCTACGGTGTACTGACCGTCAACGTATCTAACAAGCAACAAATCGCGACCGTCTTTACGGTTGCCAATGACTGCGCACTTCTCGCCATTAAGGTCTGCTGCCCAAAGCGCGTGAAGGAAGCTGCGCTTCTGTGGGTCGCACCAAACCTGCTCAAAGCGATCGCGAGTCTGGCCCTCATGCCAAATTGCCAACGTGTCACCGTGGAACTTGGAGAACGTAAGGATCTCCAGTTTGCCGTCACCATCAAAATCAGTAGCAACAATGTCACTTGTTGGCTGAACAAGAAGGCAGGTAACATCCCAAGTACCCTCAGGAGTTGTTGGTGGCACATATCTAAACACGCCAGCAGCGGTTGAGATTAAAGCATACGATTTATCAGGTGCAGTCCAGAAACCGTGGTTCTGAACCTGATAGTTAGCAACACAAGTCAGCTTAAGCTGGTTGTCTGCCGTGTACTGCTCAAGGTTATCGCTCAGAGGAGCAGCCCAAACAGCACCTGGAGTACGCCAATCGTCCTTGACGCCCGTCTCAGCTCCACCCTTAATAGAGCAAGCAAGAACCCAAAGCTGACCGTCAGCAGCCTTTAGGATGCCAAAACGGTGAACATATGGGAGGTCGCAGAGAATCTGCTCAGACCACGAACCGTCTGCCTGCTTGGTATAGGATGCAATTGCCGCGTCATCTCCACCAAAGTTTGGCGAGAAGAACTTGCGAGTTGCAAGGAACTGATCTTTCCTGCCAGGGACCTGTGTAATGGTCATGACGCCGCCAGGGCCTGGAGCAACAGTCTCCAGAGGCTCACCATCAAGCGTAAAACGACGGATTGGACCGTCCTTCTCGACAGCAGCTAAAAAGCTTGGTGTGTCTTCTCCCTCAAACATGCCAAGTGCATAGCACTTAGGCATCTCGGCAAGAATTTTCTTTTCAAAAGTCATTAAAGTGCTCGATTCTTTAGAAACCTAAACTATGCGGAAAACTTCTCTGCAGCGCCGGTTTCCTTGAGCTTCTCTTCCATCTCTGCGTCAGAAAGAACGTTGCGCAAACCAATGACGGTAACGCCAGCCTTAGCAGCATCGTCATACATGTTCAGGAAGTTAAGTGGTGCAAAAACAATGTCATACTGACGAGCAGAGCTTACGCCCTCAGAAAGTGCGCAGTGGTGGATCTTATCAACGCCCATGTTGAGCTTCTGAGTGACACGCTCAGCGGTCATCTTCATCATCAGGGAGGTACCTGCGCCGTTAGCACATGCGACCAAAATCTTTGCGTTCATGTTGACTCCTTCGATCAAACAAACTGATTACGACCATGCTGTATATGTACCCGTATGGGCAAGATGCGGATCGCTTGTGGCGCAAGTTCCGCATCTACACTTAGGCCGAGTATTACTAATAACCCTGAGCAGATGGGGGTCTGCTCAGGGTAGGAAGAAAGAGGGCTACTTGCTTTCCGCACTAGCTGCGGCGGCCTTCTGTGCACGGATTTCCTTGCACTTCTGGTAATCCTCAACCTCCATGAAGTACGTGTCTTTGTTTGCACGGTACTGGAGCTGTGGGATTGCGATAAGAGCAATAACAACAATTGCGAGACCCGCGAAGGACAGGAACTTCATGACGCCGGTCATGATTGGCCAGACAACTGCCCAGTCCCACATGCCAAGGTATCCACCGTATGCAGCCATGCCAACCCAGCCAGCGATAAGAGCTGAACCGAAGACCTGGAGAAGACCAGAAATGAAAGGCATGATAAGAACTGCACGGAGGCCGCCCTTGTTGTTTGCATAAACGCCAATAGTAGCGTTATCAAAGAACAGTGGGACGAAGCCTGCAATAACAATAACTGGGGACTTCAGAAGCAGCAGAGCTGCGATTGCCAGGAACTGGCCAGCTGCACCCATGAGGAAGCCAAGGGTAACTGCGTTTGGAGAACCAAAGCCGTAGGTAACAGCGCAGTCAACGCCTGGGACGGAGCCCTTGAGGAGCTTGTTAGAAATACCCTGGAAGGAGTTGGTGAGCTCAGTAACGAAGGTACGAACACCAAGCTGCAGGATGGAGAGGTAAACAGCAAACTGGAAGGAAGTGGTCATGATGTAGAAGAAGAAATCCTGACCTGGCTTCATGAACTTGTTCTCAAGCAGGAAGTCCTGGCCAAGAACAGCAAGGATGACACCAAAGAATGCTGTCATAAGAATTGCAGTTGCAACGAGGTTCTCGTTGAAGATCTTGAGGAAGCCTGGGAGCTCGATGTCCTCAATGCGCTTGGACTCCTTCTTGGAGTGCTTGGAGAGCCACTCGGAAGCCTTAGATGCGCAGTAAACACCAAACATCTGCTGGTGAGCAATGGTGAGACCAGCACCATCAGTAAGGTCCTGGGTAGGTCCAATACAAAGGTTGGAGCCAACTGCCCAGTAAAGGCCAAGGAGAACGGTCATAACTGCAAGGATGGTAACGTCGTTAAGCTGTGGGAAGCAGAAGAGGATAAGCCAAAATGCAGTTGCTGCCTGCTGAACCTGGACGTGACCAGTAGTAAAGATTGCGCGAAGCTTAGTCTGCTTCTTAAAAGCAACCAAAACAATGTTCAGAATAAAAGCGAAGAGCAGAAGAAGCATAACGGAGGAGAAGGAACGACCTGCGATAAATGCAGGAGCGTCAGCTGCCTCCATGCCTGCCTGTACTGCGTTCTGGCCAAAGTATGGGTCAATGACCATTGCAGAAAGGTTGAAGCGAGCCTGAAGTCCAACAAGAACTGGACGGAATGCAGTTACCAGGCCGCCGGAACCAACCAGGAGGATCTGATAACCAATGACTGCCTTAAGGAAGCCAGCGAGTACGTCGTACCACTTCTTCTTAAGAAGAATGTAGCCGATAGCAACAATCAAACCGATGAAATAGGCTGGCTGAGTCAAGAAGTTGCTCGCAAACCATTTCCAAATACCAAGAACAATATCCATTGATACCCCTTTCAAAGGGTCCTACATACGTACCTTCTGCAGCCCACACTACAAAAGGAAATCCTCAATTACGTGCCCAGATGGGCACAAATGCGCGCACGGGCGCAGGGCGCGAACGACGCACGAAAAACGAGCCTACTCGGAGATAAGCTTGTCGATCTCCAAGAGCTCTTCTGGAGACTGAATATTCTTCAGGCGCTCAAGGACCTCTTCATTCATAAGGACCTGAACGAGCATCTGCATATTCTTAAGGTGTGCTTCCTGATCGGTTGCGCTCAGAGTAAAGAAGGTCTTAACCTGCTTCTCATCGTCGCCATCCTCGAAGTTAACAGGAACATCAGCGTGCATAAATCCAATAGCAGTCTTGCCATTAGAGCCTATGCGAGCAGTAGAGTGTGGCATTGCAACGTTTGGAACGATAACAATGTAAGGACCGTACTTCTTTACGCACTCGATAATGTCGTCTGCATACTCTGGATTGACTGTTCCGTCAGCCTCCAGTGGTTTGCAGCACTCTCTAATAGACTCTTCCCACGTCATAGGGGTCTTTACGAATGCATAATGGTTCTGCTCGTAAATATCGCGAAGTAACATGCGATTCACTCCTCTCCAATAGCTACTGTGAATCTTTCCTTGTGTTGGACTATAGCAAGACCACACAAGAACACATCGCTTAATGACAAAAACTTGAATCTTCTGAACGCTTCAACAATTAGATAAATAATTTATATGACA
>CALIZS010000011.1 GCA_938028565.1 uncultured Atopobium sp.
GCGCCAGGCCTAAAAGCCGACGCTAACACGCTGCAGAATCATAATCACCCGCATATGAACTGCTTCCTATTTCTCGTGTCCAAGAAATGGGAGGCAGTTCATGTCCTAGGCATGAGAGGTTTTTATTTAGGTAGTAAACACCGTTTGTAGAATAATAGAAGCCGTTTACGATAGTTATTAGTGAGATCGATTAAACGTAAACGGTTTAAGTTCATACTTAATACTGTAGAGGCATATTTATAGCTTTATAACTAATAAGCACCTTCATTTATTTGTAATCCAAAGAAATTGTAGGTGAAGAAATGAAAAGAGCGTACCGCTTCATTGTTTCTATCATAGTTGTCTTAATTGCACTTTCTTCGTTTTTAGTGGGAAAAGGCTTTTTAGAAATTATTACTTCCCGAAAATTCGATTCTTGGCTCTCTAATCAGCCGCAATTTTATACGTCACAGATGTCTAATGAGACAAAAGAAACGTTTGTGTCAGTTGTTAGGTCTTACGCACAAACTCACAAGATGATTCTTATAACTAAGAAAACGGAATCAATTACTGAAGGGCCTAGGATATTGACCGTTGGTGTGCTGTCTTCCCCAGGCAGTGAAGCTAACAGCTTTGATTCTTTTGATATTCTTGGCACTCAAGTTATAAATAGGCAAAAAATCAATGAACTTCTCGGACATTCTCCAGAGTCATACCTTGGCTACGGAATGGATACGAATAATAAAGTTGGTGACTTACCATATGTTTTGGGTTCAGTTTATTTCAAATTAGATCAAATTACTCCTGGCTATAATTTGGGAAATTCTTGTGCTGTTTTAGGCCTTTCTCCTGAAGAATTTGATGAGTTGGTTAATCAGATTTCAGAAGCTACTGGCCTACATAAAGAAAAATTTATTACAAATTATTCAGGATCAGCGGTTGAAATTGGACTCTTCTACTACGTTGCTGGGGTAACTTTTATAATCCTGAGCATATCGTTTTGTTTACTGACGTATTACAACTCGTTACAAGAATTAAAGAAACTTGGTGTTCACGTAATGCTTGGCTGGAGTAAGAGCGATTACGTCGTTCATCATTATTTTTTCTATTGTGCTTTAGCAGCTGTTTTACTGCCATTAGCCTTTATGTGGACAATGGTTAATTGCTCCGGATTTGATATTACTGGCAGTTTTTTACTGTTTACGTTTACCTCGGCAATGCCAGCAATACTTGTAGTTGTGGTTTCGGTACTAATTTCTGCTGCTCCACTTCTAACAATCCGCCCTGTAGATGCAATTTTAGGAAGACTGTCGCAAAAGGGTCTGTACGTTCTAACGGCGATAATTTACGCGCTTTGTTGTGTAGTAGTTTTTGCTGGTTCTACGTATATGGATGCTCCTATAACCATGTACTCAAATCTACTATCCACTCAAGAAAACTGGTCTGTATATAAAGATTGGTATATTGTCCGAAATCACGTTTCTCAAGGTAATTTTTTCAACGGCAGGCCAATGGATAAAAGTAAGGAATTGTTTGATTGGTATAAAACCCACGAGCACGATACAGGCGTGTATATTGCTCATGTAAATCAAATAGGTGAGCCAACGCTAAATGCCTATGAAGTAAATTCATCGATTTTGAAGCCATTTGATGTTCTGATTGCATCTCCATCTTATCTAAAAGAAATTGGGGTAGCGTTGACTGATGAACAAGTTAAAAAAGCGGAGAATGGAACAAGGATTTATCTCGTTCCAAGTTCGTACTCAGAAGAACAAAAATCTCTGTTGAGAGAACTTGTGGCTAAAAGCGACAAGATATTTGAGTCAGACATTGTTACACCCTATATGCAAAATCCTTCATCTGAATTTATTGAATACGATGCTAGTGGGGGATTTTTTACCTGGTCAACAAATATAGACAGCCCTTCTATAAGCACAAATGTTGTAATCAAAGTGGTAACGTCAAATAACATGGTTCCTACTGAATCAGAGAGTTTAGTGGCTACGGGGCTTGATAATAGTTACATAAAGTTATCACCTGAGGCCGCTGCAAATTTGTTGGATTCCAGCGGTGTTGTAGAGCTCTCTGATGATGGTTTTGGAACACAGTTCAGTTCGATAGAGAGCTTTATAAAGGACTACAGAAAATCTCTGCAGGAGCTCTTCCTCTTATTCGGTGTTGTAATTGTGCTTATGTTTGCAGCTATAACGGTGATTCAAATAAGTATGATTTCAATTGTCCAGAGGTTACATGAGAGAAAAATTGCTGTTGAATGTATGTTGGGATTTGGCATTTATAAGCAATATATAAATATTTTCCTCGTAGTGAATCTCATTGCACTTGTTGGAACACTTTGCATGATTGTCATAGGTTCAACTCTTGGGATAATAATGGGCTGCTTGATGTTATTGATTTCCAATTTGACTATCAGTATTTCTGCAAATAGAAGCACCATGAGAATTGTTCTAGAGAATCTCTCTAAGGAGTAGTTATGAAAACATTTCTACAGGTAGATGCTCTTAATAAGTCATTTGGAAGCAACACAGTTCTTCATAACATTTCATTTGAGATAGAAAGTGGAGAGTCAGTGGCTCTCGTGGGTCCTTCTGGGTGCGGAAAATCAACGCTTCTTAATATCATCGGTCTTCTCGAGACATTAGATTCAGGCACAATCAACCTTGAGGGAAAAGCATATCCTTCAATCAATAGTAAAAAAGCAACACTTATGAGGCGTACAGAGATTAATTATTTGTTCCAATCTTTTGCTCTCATTAATGACTGGAAAGTAAGCAAAAATCTCTTATTAGCGCTTCAATACACCAAGCTTTCAAAGCAGGAACAGGAACGTCTTATTAGAACTGCCTTGGAAAACTACGGGATTGGCGAGAAGTTCGATGCAGTTGTAAATGAGCTTTCTGGTGGAGAAAAGCAGAGAGTAGCAATTGCTCGAGCAATGATAAAGCCAGGCAATTTAATCCTTGCCGACGAACCAACCGGATCACTTGATAAGGCCATGGCTACTATTGTTATAGACAGTTTGCTAGACTCCGTTCACGCGAATCATAAAACACTTCTTATGGTCACACATGACATGGGTATTGCCCAGCGCTGTGATCGAATTATTGAATTACCAAAGTATCAATAGAAGTATTAACGGCGTAAAACACGTCTAGCTTAGCTATGTGTATGAGGGGCGTTAAACAGCGTGGTCTTAGGCAACTTTTACAGCAGGAAGGCTTGCGGTTGAATCTGCTGACCTTGTATCCTGCACGCGTGGCCATGCGCAGCTACGAACATCGTCAGAGCATGTGCAGCTACGAACATCGTCAGAGGTAAGACCAAGCCAACGAGCACGATGACCGTCAATCTTTGCTGGGCGTCGATGGAGCCACAGGGAAATTCCCAGGGTCCAAAGAGGTAGCAAATAGAGGAAGCTTGCAGCTAGAAGGCTCATAGAAGGTGCGCCAATTGCAGAGAGTACCGAGATATTTGAGATGGACCACGGAACAAGTGGAGCAAGAATTACAGCGCTATTCTCGATATCCAGAGCAAGAGCGCTAGAAGAGTCTTCTGCGTTTTCGCACAAATCATTTGTCAGCATAATAGCCAATGTCTGATTACAAGAAACCATTGAGGTAAACATGCTGGTAATCAGAACGCCAAAGAAAGGCGTGGAGTTATCGGAGAGGTCGGCTACCAGCTGGCACATACGGCGAAGCAGACCAGTTGTTTGGAAAAGACCAGCGTAGCTTGAAGAAATGGTGACAATTGTCAAAACGTTCATCATGGAAAAAACGCCGCCACCATTAACCATGTTTGCAACGGTAGCTCCTGGTGCACGGAGGCCAAAAAGCAGAATGACTGGTAGATCTGTAAGAGGAACGCGCTGAATGGTAACGCAGAGAATGCAAGCAAGTACCAGGCTAGAAGCCATGGTAACAATGACATCAACCTTAAGAAGCGAGAAAACAATGACAAGAAGTGCTGGTGTGAGTGAAATCAAAGAGAGCCTAAAGGAGCGGCTGAGAAGCCCTGTGACATCGGGGATAGTTCCCGTGTTTGCCATAAAGAAATCCCATGCTACATAGATAACGCATGCGGCAATGAAAGGCACTACGCTGGTACGAAGCATGCGGTTAATGTTTTTGGATAGATTGGTATCGGTGAGTTGTGAAACAAGAATTGCGCTGGTAGACATAGGGGAGCAACGATCGCCAAAGTAGCTACCCGCAAGGACAGCGCCACCAATAAAGAACTCGCTTGCTCCAATGGCCTTGCCAATAGACATGCAGATGATTCCCATGGTTGCAGCGGTACCAAAAGCGGTACCTAGAAGCATGGACATCATGGTGCAGAGTAAGAATGTTGCAAGAATAAAGATAGAAGGAGAAATAAGAGAAGCAGAAATGCTGACAATCTCTGGAATTGTTCCAGCAGCGCGCCATGCAGCACTCATTGCGCCTACAACAGCAAACAACGCAATGATTGTTTTTACTTCCCAGACGGACTCAAAAGCTGCTAAAAGAAGCTTTTTTGCAGGAATTTTTTGGGAGAGTCCATAACCAAAAAAGAGGAAGAAACCAATGGTCAAAATAGATGTAAGAGGAAAAGATAGAGCTGTGCCTACGATAAGCATCACCGCAAAGGCACTTAGTACTATTAACTCTACCATGCATCCACTCCAAACGAATTTCTTATGTAAATAGAGTAGGCAACTAAAAAGTTGAAGTCCAACTGTTTTCAATGGTTATAATTACAAGTAAATTTTGTAATTCAGTGGGAGCAAAAATGAACTTTCAAACCATGGATTATTTTGTTGCTGTTGCAGAAGAAAAAAGCTTCACTAAGGCAGCCGAACGCTTGAGTGTAACTCAGCAAACACTCTCGGCAAATATCGCAGCTGTAGAAAAAGAACTTGGCTCTAAGCTGCTAGAACGTACGGTTCCATTGTCTCTAACGTTTGCAGGAGAAGAGTTCTTACGTTATGCCCGCAGGTTTCAAGCTCAGCGTCGTGCCATGGATCAAGAGTTTCTTGATATTGCGGGCAATGAGCGGGGTCGCCTGCGTGTTGGTGTCACCGCCACACGAGGCCATATCATCATGCCGCGCTCTATTGCCGCTTTCCAAAAATTGCATCCAAATATCTCCATTGAGCTTGATGAGGGTGAAAACGACGAGCTTGTCGAGTGGTTGTCTGAAGGTCAGCTCGACTTGATTGTTGCAACGGTTAACTCATCGTCGTATGACTTAGTCGTTAAAAAGCTTTTTGACGAGAAGATCGTTCTAGTAGTATCTCAAGCGCTTCTTGAATCTCTGTATGCAGATAACGTCGACTCGGTTGTCTCGCAAGTCAAAAAGACGGGAAAGCTTACAGCCCTGGAAGCCTGTCCCTTCTTAACGGTGGGCAAGCGAGACATTGCAGGTAGTTTTGCTCGTCATGCGTTTGCTGCGTCGGGCATTTCTCCCACTATTAAGGTTATGTCCAGAAACTCCGAGACGCTTTTAGCCCTTGCCATGAGAGGGGTTGGTGCGTGCTTCTTGCCATCAGAGCTGGTTGCCTCTTCCTACTATGACTTTGAAACTTCTGGTCTCCACATTATTGAGCTAGGAAAAGAGATGTCGTACTCGGTCAGCGTTGCCTGGCGACGCACCGATCATGTGTGGAGCACAATCGAGTCATTTGCTCAGGTGCTTTCTGAGCAGCGCTACGTGGTTAAGCGAGGTGAGTAGCATGGACGCTCTTCAGACTGGCAATAACCTTGAGATTATGTATCAAGATGAGTATCTGCTTGCCGTGAATAAACCAGCGGGAATTATTGTTCACGCAGATGGTACCCATGAGCCTTCGCTAACAGATGTAGTTTGCGAGAAACTCTGTGCACATGAAACCTTAAACAAGATAGATTTTTCCCAGGTCCAAGCTCTGAATCGTCTTGATAGGGAGACCACAGGCATAGTGCTCTTCTCGCTCAAAAAAGAGACGCAGCCGCAGTTTGACCAGCTCATTGCCTCCAAAGAGCTTTCCAAAGAGTATCTTGCAGCCGTTAAGGGAGCGTTTGAGCCAAATAAACTGCTGATAGATAAGGCAATTGGAAAAGATAGGCATGACGCTCAGAAGATGAGGGTCTCAGCAACAGGCAAACCTTCTCAAACGGAGGTGCGCCTCATTAAGGTTGCATCGTCTGCGCAAGGTCAAACTCAGAGCTTGTTGTTGGTCAATTTGCTGACAGGTAGAAAGCATCAAATTAGAGTGCATCTCTCGTCACTTGGGTTTCCCCTGGTAGGAGATGCGTTATACGGAGGCGTGTCTTCTTTGCAACGCGGAGCAAAAAAGAGACATAAAGCGCAGCCGCTAATGCTGCATGCATATCGCGTTGAATTTATTCATCCGGTCACGAGCGCAAAAATTGTGATTAAAACAAATATTCCAGAGCGATTTTCTTATTTTGGTGTCACTGAGGTGGACTAATAGTACATACTTTGTAATAGAGACATGCATTCATTTTGTGCGAATACGTTACCCAGACGTGCATAAAGTGAACGAGGAGGGGGAGAAATGCCTGGCACAATGCGAGGTGTCTATACCAACCTGACTGAAATCCGCAGGAAGGTATTTAAAGAGGTTTCAACGCTTGCGTATGAAAAAGCAGACAAGAGCGTTGATGAAATTGCTCGTCAGATGGAAGAGCTGCCTTACAAGATTATTCCTGGTGATATTGCAACATATCGCGAGAGCGTCTTCTTGGAGCGTGCGATTGTTGGTGAGCGTATCCGCATGACTATGGGCATGCCTATGCAGGGCGTTGATCAACCTGAGCAAATATCCGATGGCTTGGAAGAGGCTTCTCGACCAGAGGTTTATTACCAGCCTCCGCTGATCAACATTGTTAAATTTGCCTGTAACGCATGCGAAGACAATGTGTATCGCGTTACCAATGCATGCCAGGGCTGTCTTGCGCACCCTTGTCGTGAGATTTGTCCTAAAGAGGCAATTAGCTTTGTAGATAAAAAGGCATACATTGACCAAGAGAAGTGCATTCAGTGTGGTATGTGCTTCAAGGTTTGCCCTTATCAGGCAATTCATCACCATGTACGTCCTTGTGCTGCTGCATGCGGCATGGACGCGATTGGATCTGACGAGCATGGTCGCGCAGATATTGATTACGAGAAGTGCGTTTCTTGTGGTCAGTGTCTGGTTAACTGCCCCTTTGGTGCTATTGCCGATAAGAGCCAGATTTTCCAGGTAATTCAGGCAATTAATGAGGGTTATACCGTTGTGCCAATTGTGGCTCCTTCGTTTGTTGGCCAGTTTGGCAAGGGTAGCGTTGGTCGTCTTCGTGAGGCATTCAAGGAGATGGGATTCGCCGAGGTAGAAGAGGTAGCAACTGGCGCTGACCTCTGTACTGTTCAGGAAGCAGAGGACTTTGTCAAAGAAGTTCCAGAGAAGCTGCCATTTATGGGAACAAGCTGCTGTCCTTCCTGGTCTGCAATGGCTAAAAAAGAGCACCCAGAGCATGCTGATGCTATCTCTATGGCACTTACTCCAATGGTTCTGACCGCTCGTTTGGTAAGAAAACAAAATCCAGAGTCCAAGATTGTCTTTATTGGACCATGCACCGCTAAAAAACTTGAGGCACTGCGTCGTTCCGTTAAGTCAGAGGTTGACTTTGTTCTGACCTTTGAGGAGCTTGCAGGAATGATGGAGTCTAAGGGTATTGACTACACCAAGCTTGATGATGACAACTCCGACTTTGAAAACGCCTCCCATGACGGTCGTGCTTTTGCAGTTGCTGGCGGCGTAGCAGGTGCCGTAGTAAACGTCATTCACCAGAAGTACCCTGATAAAGAAGTACCTATCATGGCTGTTGACGGCCTTGCTGAGTGCCGAGCTATGCTCAAGGATGCTGTTAAGGGTAAATATCCTGGTTATCTTCTTGAGGGCATGGCGTGCCCAGGAGGATGTGTTGGCGGTGCGGGTACGTTGAGTGCCGTTAACCGTGCAGCCGCAGCAGTTAAGCGCTATGCAAAGACTGCTTCTTCTGAGCTGGCTTCTGCGAATAAGTACAACGATCTTATTTCAGAGCTTGCGGGCACCGTTTCTGCCGAGGTTGAGATTGCCGAGGTTCTTGAGGTTCAGAAGCCTGTTGAGTAGTCACGCTCTCTTAATCAAACGTAAAACGCCGGTGCACTGCATCGGCGTTTTTATAAGTGATGCAGGTTATTAAGGTAATTTACCTGGTAAAAAAGGACCTGCGTTATGAACTGCCTCCCATTTCTTGGACACGAGAAATAGGAGGCAGTTCAAAACACACC
>CALIZS010000012.1 GCA_938028565.1 uncultured Atopobium sp.
TGACAGCAAGTAGTAATGCTGCTGCCCCGCTTGACAAGAGTCGTATCCACAGTGCCTTTACTCGCGGTTGAGGCCATCGTCGTGGCGGGTCAACTATTAAAAGAACCAGGCCGGCGAAAAACGTTCCATAAAGCGGAAGAACCATCAAAAGAGTGCCAGCTGCGGAGAGTCCCGCGGCGGGGATATAAAAAATCCCGAAGCAGATTCCAATCCATGTCGTGTAGGTACGGATTGCGTCCCTAATTGTGTGAGCAGGCGTGCCAAATCGAGTGGAGCTGCTCATGAGCATGTATCCTGCCACTACCGTGAAGACAATCCAACCGAGACCGAAAGATAGGAGCGTCTCACTCCAGTGTTGAGAGCCATAGTGGGTGGAAACTGCATCAAACGCGATGAGCATAATGGCGGCAAATCCTGCACCCAATACTCGAATCAGTAATGCTCGACAGAGCGGCGTCTCCCATGTTGATGGCCGATCAATGACAAAAAGTAGCAGTCCTGCTAGAGGGGTAAGCCACGATGGGGTGTTCACCGGGGCGACTCCAGCAGTGAAGAGTAGAGAACCGGGTACTATCGCGAAGCCAAGGATGAGTCCTACCCAATACACGTAGGTCCGAACGAATAGTTTTAAAGACTCCACCACTCACACCTCCCATGAACTTCAGCACCGAAACTATAACGATTCTACGGCGGGGAGGCGACTTATGGCCAGACACACTTCAAACCCGCCTGAAATGTGCAAAGAATCTGTATTTGAGCCACCGATTCTTTTGCAGAATCAGGCAAATCCACAGTTTCTTTAACGTTTTCAGGCAATATTTACAGATTCTTTGCAGAAATCAGGCGCCCTCCAGATTCCCTCCGAGCTCGCACTGAGCGTGCACCCGCTACCTGGCGAGAAACCCCGTCCACTAGCAGCGCTTCCGCACAAGAAACCCGACATCCACACGAAATGGATGCCGGGTTGAAATCGCTTTCTACCTGTACGCGCCGCGCGCCGCCGACCTGGGGTGTTGCGCGTGGTTGCGACTTGCGCGTACCGGCGCACCCCACGTGCCCGTACGCCGCGCTCGGGCCCTTACTTGTACTCGTAGAAGCCCTTACCAGCAGCAACGCCGGTCTCGCCCTTGTCAATCTTCTCTTTGAGCTGGGCAACAATGCGACCCTGTACGGACTCGGGATCCTTAGCTGCAGGGTTCATCAGAGCAACGTTGTATGCGGTGACCAGGCCAATAATGTCCAGGATCTGGAACGGACCCTTTGGCGAGCCGGTGCCAATGCGCCAAGCCCTGTCGATGTCCTCGACGTCGCCAACGCCGTTAGCCCAGAGCTGCTCAGCGGAGACCAGAAGAGGTACCAGCATGGAGTTCAGCAGGTAACCAGGCTGCTCCTTCAGAACCTTGACCGGAATCATACGGATGCTTGCCGCAAAAGCGACGACCATGTCAAAGTTCTCCTGAGCGGTACCAGCGTGACCCATGACCTCGCCGATTGGGTTGCGCCAAATCTCGTTAGCAAAGTGGAGTGCCAGGTACTTCTCGGGACGACCAGTAGCTACAGCAAACATGCTTGGAATCATGGTTGAGCTGTTAGTTGCAACAATAGTCTTCTCGGGCAGATGCTTGGCCAGCTCGGTGTAGAACTCAATCTTCTGCTCTGGATTCTCAGCGACGGACTCGATGACAAAGTCAGCGTCACCAAAAGCCTCGTCCCAATCGGAAGTGAGCTTGAGGTTGCTGTGTGCGCTCTCTACCTGCTCCTTAAGCTGGTCGAGCTTCTCTGGAGTAATCTCGTCCTGAGCAATGAGACCGTATGCGTACGCCTTAGGATCGGTCTTCATAGCCTCGAGGGTGTTCAGATATACCTCTCTGAGGTGCTCAATCTTTGGACGAGCGCGCTCAATTGAAGCCTCGGACCTCAGCCAAATGGTGGTCTCGTAGCCGCGATAAGCGGTCTGGAATGCAATCTGGCTGCCCAAAACGCCGCCGCCAGCAACTACAACTTTCTTAACTTGCGAAATGTCCATAGGACGTTCCTTTCTACAAGCGTGGCGAGAAGTGCCGCGCGATTTATCTAACGTCCCTATACCCCAGAAACTCTCCGTCAAACATTCGTTCGGAAAATTTCCAACTTTCATTCAATTCCTACAAATAATCCCTTGGCGAGAAACCACATCTATTCCTCACACTTCTTAGGTAGAATAGAGGCGTACCACCAGCAGCTGGTTTCGCCGCAGTCCATTGGCTACAACTCAAAAAACACCAGGTACAACGCCTGGACAGAATAGAGGCATCATGATCGACGGAACTTATAAGATTCAGACGGATTCTCCTGTTGGAGCCAAAGAGGGTACCGCTGTCCTCATCACTTCTGGCGAGAAACTCACTGGCTCTCTGACCGCCATGGGTGTTCAGATTGATATTGAGAACGGCAAGGTTACCGACAACGCGTTTACCTTTGGCGGCAAGCTTGAGTCTTTTGTGGGTCCCGTTATCTTTGCTGTTGGTGGCTCCGTTGAGGGCGACACTATTCAAGGCATCGCTCACATTGCTAACCGAGACTTCGTGTTTACGGGCACAAGGGAGAGTTAAGGTAGTTGCATCATCCCTGTTAGCAGTATCGACTAATCAATCTTCACAAGAAGTAATATTTTTACTCCTGCTTGGGAACAGCATAAAGTTTTTGAAATTGCTATTCGTTTAGATAACTTAAGAGTCCCAGTAGCATCAA
>CALIZS010000013.1 GCA_938028565.1 uncultured Atopobium sp.
CCTTGAAGCCTCAGTCTCGGTGAGGTTAGAGACAGGAACGCCGGTGATGCCAGAGACAACCTTTGCAATGTCGTCCTCGTCAACGGTAACAATGTTCTTGTCCAGCTGCTCGCGCCACTCAGTTTCTAGGCGATCCCTCTCTGCTACCAGAGACTTCTCCTGGTCACGCAGACGAGCTGCCTGCTCAAACTCCTGAGCGCTTGCTGCCTCAGACTTCTGGGTACGAACGCGGAGAAGATCTGCGTCTACCTGGGCAATCTCTGGTGGAAGGCTCATCTTGTGGATGCGTGCGCGGGCGCCAGCCTCATCAAGGACATCAATTGCCTTATCTGGCAGGAAGCGGTCCTGGATATAGCGGCTAGAAAGCACAACGGCAGCCTTGATAGCAGCCTCGGTGTAGTGGACGTGGTGGTGCTTCTCATAGCGGTCCTGAAGGCCATGGATAATAGAAATAGTGTCGTCGTTGTTTGGCTCGCCGATGTTGACAGGCTGGAAACGCCTCTCAAATGCAGCGTCCTTCTCGACATGTTTGCGGTACTCTTCTGCTGTGGTTGCACCAATGACCTGGATTTCTCCACGAGACAGCGGTGGTTTCAAGATGGACGCAGCGTCGATAGAGCCCTCTGCGGAGCCTGCACCAATGACAGTGTGAATCTCGTCGATGAAGAGGATGTCGTTCTTGGATTTCTCCAGCTCAGCAACAACTTTCTTCATGCGGTCCTCAAACTCACCGCGATACTTGGATCCAGCTACCAGACTTGCTAGGTCAAGCGTCCAAACCTGCTTTCCGCGCAGAATGTCAGGGACGTTGCCGGATGCAATGAGCTGAGCCAAACCCTCAACAATGGCGGTCTTACCAACGCCGGGATCTCCCAGGATAAGTGGGTTGTTCTTCTGGCGGCGGGCAAGAACCTGCATGACACGCTCGATCTCGCGGTCACGACCGATGACAGGGTCAAGCTTTTTATCTGCAGCAAGCTTAGTAAGGTTGCGGCCAAACTGCTCCAACATGGAAGCGTCGTCGTTTGCGTTAGGACGCATCTGACCAGCGCCAACAGGCATGCCAAAGATGCCACCCTCAATACGAGGTTCTGCCATACGAGGACCAGCAGGTGCATCTTCTGGAGTCTGGGCAACCAGCTCATCAACGGCATTTCTTACCGCGTCGCCCGAGACACCCATAGTACGCAGGGCATCCATAGCACGACCATTGCCTTCGGACACAATGCCCAAGAGCAGGTGTTCTGTTGCAATATAGCTCTGACCGTGGGTCATGGTTTCTCTGTACGCATCCTCAAGCACGCGTTTTGCGCGCGGAGTAAACGGAATGTGGCCGCCAGGAATAGGGTCTCCTGCGCCCGTAGTGAGCTCTTTTACGGTTGCCAGAGCCTCATCATACGAGACCTCCAGCTTAGCCAAAGCCTGAGCAGCAATGCCCTCCCCCTCTTTGATGAGAGCAAGTAGCAGGTGCTCGGTACCGACATACATCTGGCCAAGACCGCGAGCCTCGTCCTGAGCTAAGCTCATGACTTTACGCGCTCTGTCAGTGAATTTATCAAACATGTGCTGAAACCTCTCAAAACTCTCTTGATTTGGATAGGTATGTACCCAAAAGGTTAAACCCACAATCACAAGAAACCGGTACCCGTAAAAGTGCAGGTACCGGTTTTAATTGATGTGACTATCATGTGAACACGAAGGATTTTAAGACAGGCGTGTCACAAACTTTCAAGTCTTATTGTGGGTATGTCGCGAGCGTTGAATTCGCAGTGCGCTCAAGCTCTTAGCG
>CALIZS010000014.1 GCA_938028565.1 uncultured Atopobium sp.
AGAATGTCCCACACGTTTCTTCCGTTTATGTGCTGAAGACTTAACATACGGTATCAATCAAAAAAATTCATTGCTCGTTGATATAAAAAGCGACAAACTTCTACTTTCCTAGTGCTGATGAGCAGCGTGAGCAAGACCGACGCTAATAAGCGTAATGACGTGATCATCAGCAAGAGAATAAATGACGCGACGACCATCTCTTTTTGCAGCTACCAGACCACGATCGCGCAGAAGGCGAAGCTGATGAGAAGTAGCAGACTGAGAAACAGAGAGAAGCTCCTGCAGTTCAGTTACACTCTTCTCGCCCAAAAGAAGAGCTCCCAAAATCTGGAAACGTGTAAAGTCAGAAAGCGCATCATAAATTTGAGTGGCATCATAGATGATATCGTCATTAGTAAGAAACTCGTGCAGTTGTTCTTCAGAAACGCACTCGCAAATATTGTTTGTATGCTCACACTCGTGAGAATGATTAGTCATGATACTTCCTACTCTTTACAACGCAAAGCTCCGCTTACACAGGCTTCTCGCTAAATATTGTTTGTAATGCACCTTAGTATATACCGACTCCGCATCGTGGAAGCCTATAAAAAGAGGACTCCAGCTAACGGCTGAAGTCCTCATCTGTATCGGAGTCAATCTCCGAAAAAGTTTGATGTATCAGGCGAGATTACTTACTCGTCTTCGCCGTCTGCCTCAGCATCCATGCGGACAACCTGATTGAGAAGGTCATCCAGAGAACCAAGGTCCTCGTTGATTACATCAGGGCTAACCTCGTCGGAAGAAGAACCGATGAGTGTCTCGGTGTAATCAGAGTGAGTGGATGGAGCTGCAGAGCCCAGCATCAAGCCGCCGTCGCCTTCTGGCGAGAAGACCATGTTGAGCAGCTGAGAAAGATCCTCAGAATCTGCCTCATCCTCTTCTGGCTCAAGGATGTAGAGGAGGTTACGAGCCTCAAGGCCATCGCGGAGCTCCTCGATTGCCTTTGCACCAATACCATCGATGCGAAGCAGGTCTTCCTCGGTCTTACCGATAAGATCGCCTACGGTCTCAATGCCAACCTCGCTGAACTTGTTGGTCCAACGCTGTGACACGCCAAGATCGTCGAAGAGGTACAGCTTTGCGTCCTCGCTTGAAAGCGTGCGGCCATTCTTGGAGTAAACGCCACCGTTGTAATCCTCGTTGACCCAGTCAAGCTGCTTAGGAAGCTGCTCCTCGATGTCCTTAAGCTCTGCTGGTGCCCAGTCTGGAAGAGACTTAGCAAGAGAAGAAGTTGGGCCATCAATCTTGGTGCCGTGGTACGTAAGCTCAACATCGCTGTATGCGGAGAGACCAGTACCTGCAGGAATCTGCTTACCAACAATAACGTTAGACTTGAGGTCAAGCAGGTGGTCAACGTCGCCCTCAATAGCTGCAGAGGTAAGAACGCCTGCAGTACGGATAAACGATGCACTGGAAAGCCAAGAATCGATAGAGCTTGCAACCTTCAGAGTACCAAGGATTGCTGGCTCTGCCTCTGGTGGAGTACCACCAGCAAGGGCAATGTTCTGGACAGTCTCTGCGAATACGTAGCGGTCCACATACTGACCAAGCAGATACGAAGAGTCGCCTGGGTTGGTAACCTGAACACGACGAAGCATCTGACGTGCGATGACCTCGATGTGCTTATCGTTGAGTTCTACACCCTGAGAGGTATAGACGTCCTTAACGGACTCAACGAAGGTATGCATAGTGGACTCAATGTCAGTGAGTCGACGGAGCATACGGAAGTTGACGAAGCCGCGGGTAATCTGGTCACCAGCACGGACAACAACGCCATCCTCAATGCCAGGCATGAAGCGGACAGATGCAGGTACACGCCACTCCTCGATGACACGGGAAGCATCGTCTGCATCAACAATACGCAGCAGGTACTCGGTGGTCTCTGGGGTAATGTGAAGAACACCAGAAACAGGAGCCAGGTCAGCCTCGCGACCAAGAATCTTCTCGTTGACGTTGCCGACGACGTCGAACATACGAGCAACGGTAGGAAGACCCTGCGTAATATCGTCTGCGCCTGCAACACCACCGGAGTGAATGGTACGCATGGTCAACTGAGTACCAGGCTCACCAATGGACTGAGCTGCGATAATACCAACTGCAGTACCAATGTTGACTGGACGACGGGTGGAAAGATCCCAGCCGTAACACTTCTGGCAAACGCCGTACTTAGACTTACAGGTCAGAAGCGCGCGGAGCTGAACCTTAGCAAGGCCATGCTCAACAAGACGCTCAAGATCCTGCTTGGACTCAACATAGCCACCAGCAGGGATAAGAACCTCGCCAGTGTTTGGATCGCAGACATCCTCAAGGGTGCAGCGACCAATCAGGTCAGTATCAACAGAAGTCTGACCAGGCTTAATCAGAGGATAGGTAACTGCCTCATCAGTGCCGCAGTCCTCCTCGCGGACAATGACGTCCTGTGCAACGTCGACAAGTCGGCGGGTCAGGTAACCAGAGTCGGAGGTGTGGGATGCGGTATCTACCAGACCCTTACGAGCGCCGTAGGTAGAAATGAAGTACTCGAGAGGCTCAAGACCCTCGCGGAAGTTTGCCTTAATTGGAAGGTCGATGGTTTCACCGGACATGTCCGCCATCAGGCCTCGCATACCAGCAAGCTGGCGAAGCTGTGTCTTAGAACCACGAGCTCCAGAGTCAGCCATCATGTAAATTGGGTTGTTCTCTGCAAAGCCTGTAAGCATCTCAGAGCCGAGAAGATCGGTGCACTCGGTCCATGCGTTAACAACCTCAACGTGACGCTCTCGCTCGGAAAGGAAGCCGTCCTCGTAGTACTCGTTGATCTGGTCAACGCGGTCCTGTGCCTCCTGAAGCAGCTGTGGCTTGTGTGGAGGAATAACAGCGTCCCAAACAGAAACGGTCAGACCAGCAAGAGTTGCATAGTGGAAACCAGTCTTCTTGATGTTGTCCAGAATTGGCTCAACATCAGCCATTGGGTAACGGTCGCAGCAATCGTTGACCAGAATACCAATGTCGGACTTAACCATCTTGTAGTTGATGTATGAGTAATCCTCTGGCAGGCACTGACGGTTGAAGATAATGCGACCAACAGTGGTCTCAAAACGCTTGGTGCCCTCAGTAACGTCCAGGTCCTCATACTGACCGCGGCCAGTCATAACGCGGAAGATAGCACGATCGCTATCAGCAACATTTGCATCCTTGGAGCTTACGCGGACAACAACCTTTGCCTGAAGATCAAGGTCACGGTTAGCCTCAATAGCCAGAAGAGCATCCTCAAAGCTTGCAAAGGTAAGAGTCTTAGCGTCTTCACCGGTCTTCTCGGAAGTGAGGTAGTAGACACCAAAGACCATATCCTGAGAAGGAACGGTCAGAACCTTACCAGAAGCAGGGCTTCTGAGGTTGTTACTGGAGAGCATCAGAATGCGAGCCTCTGTCTGTGCCTGAGTAGAAAGTGGCACGTGGACAGACATCTGGTCGCCGTCGAAGTCTGCGTTGAATGGTGCGCAGACCAGTGGGTGCAGGTGGATTGCCTTACCCTCGATAAGGACTGGCTCAAATGCCTGGATAGACAGACGGTGAAGGGTAGGTGCGCGGTTGAGAAGAACGAGGCGGTCCTGAATGACCTCATCCAGAACGTCCCAAACAACTGGGGTACCACGGTCAATAGCGCGCTTTGCGCCCTTAATGTTTTCAACCTTGCGGAGCTCAACCAAACGACGCATGACAAATGGCTTGAAGAGCTCAAGTGCCATAGCAGATGGAAGGCCGCACTGGTGCAGCTTCAGGTGTGGGTCAACAACAATGACGGAACGGCCAGAGTAGTCAACACGCTTACCCAGAAGGTTCTGACGGAAGCGACCCTGCTTACCCTTAAGGGCCTCAGCAAGCGACTTCAGAGGACGTCCACCACGACCAGTGACTGGACGACCACGGCGACCGTTGTCAAACAGAGCGTCAACGGACTCCTGAAGCATGCGCTTCTCGTTGTTAACAATGATAGAAGGTGCCTCAAGGTCAAGCAGGCGCTTAAGACGATTGTTACGGTTAATAACACGACGATACAAATCGTTTAAGTCGGAAGCTGCAAAACGGCCGCCATCAAGCTGAACCATAGGACGAAGATCAGGTGGAATAACTGGAACAACGTCAAGGATCATGTTAGCTGGATCGTTGCCGCCCTTAAGGAAAGCGTCAACAATCTCAAGGCGCTTAATGGCCTTCTCACGCTTCTGCTTCTGAGCATCCTCATTGGCGATAATAGCGCGGAGCTCCTTGGCCTCTTTCTCAAGGTCAATGTTGGAGAGAAGGTCACGTACTGCCTCTGCGCCCATGCCACCCTTGAAGTAGATACCATAGTAGCGCTTAAGCTCGGAGAACAGACCCTCATCGGAGATGAGCTCTCTAGTCTCAAGCTGCATGAACTTCTCGAAAGCCTCACGACGAAGCGTCTTCTCTTCCTCGTACTCTTCCTCAAGATCAGCGACGCCTGCACGAATCTCGTCCTCAGAAAGAGGCTCAAAATCGCCAAACTCGTCATCCTGTGGCTGGCCCTGCTCGCGAAGACGTGCGATCTGATCGTCACGCTCTGCGTCAAGCTCTTCGAGGTCTGCTGCAAGCTCCTCACGAAGATCGTCTACGTCAGCCTCACGTGCCTCAGTGTCAACACTGGTGATTACGTAAGATGCAAAGTAGAGGACTTTCTCGAGGTCCTTGCTCTTGATATCAAGAAGACGTGCCAGAGGGAAACTGGTTGGGCTCTTGAAGTACCAAATGTGGCTTACAGGAGCAGCAAGCTCGATGTGACCCATGCGGTCACGACGAACCTTTGCGGTGGTTACTTCAACACCGCAGCGCTCGCAGGTAATGCCCTTGAAGCGAATGCCTTTGTACTTACCGCAGGCGCACTCCCAGTCCCTTACAGGTCCAAAGATCTTCTCGCAGAAAAGACCGTCCTTTTCTGGCTTAAGGGTACGGTAGTTGATGGTCTCAGGCTTCTTTACCTCGCCATAGGACCAACCGCGGATATCATCAGCAGACGCTAGAGAAATTTTAATAGCGTCAAATTCAGTGGAATCGAAATCTGCCACAGTCGCTACTCCTTATCGGTGGTCGCGTCGCCTACAAGTGCGGATGCACCCTCAGCGTCTTGGGACAGGTCGGAAGCGGTTACCTCAGTGAAACCAAGGTCGTTGAGGATCTCAACAGCGTTCTTCTCCTCAGGATCTGTGACCTTTGCGGTATTTGCACGCTTACGATAGGAGATTGGCTCAATGTCAAGTGCCAGGGAGCGAATCTCTTTGACCAGAACCTTGAAGGACTCAGGAATTCCTGCAGTAGGAATGTTCTCGCCCTTAACAATGGACTCGTAGGTCTTAACACGGCCGTTGGTATCGTCAGACTTAACGGTGAGGATCTCCTGGAGGACGTTAGCAGCACCGTATGCATACAGTGCCCAAACCTCCATCTCACCAAAGCGCTGACCGCCGAACTGTGCCTTACCACCCAGAGGTTGCTGGGTAACAAGAGAGTAAGGACCAGTTGAACGTGCATGAATCTTATCGTCAACCATGTGGCCGAGCTTCAGAATGTAAGAAACACCAACGGTAATTGGGCTCTTGAATGCCTCGCCGGTACGACCATCGTAGAGGGTAGTCTTACCACGCTCGTTGAGCTGTGGAACAAACTCCTCACGCATGTCCTCGCCGTACTCCTTGAGAGCCTTGTTGATCATGTTGATGTTGGTGCGGCGAACAATCTCTGCAACGGACTCATCAGTAGCACCGTCAAAGAGTGGTGTTGCAACAGGAATTGGGCCCTCAACGTAACGCTTAGAATCTGCGTCATCGTCATCCCAACCGTGTGCAGCGCCCCAACCAAGGTGGCACTCAAGCAGCTGACCAACGTTCATACGGGAAGGAACGCCCAGTGGGTCGAGAATAACGTCTACTGGGGTACCGTCTGCCATGTAAGGCATGTCCTCAACAGGGAGAACCTTACAAATAACACCCTTGTTACCGTGGCGACCAGCGATCTTGTCGCCCTGCTGGATCTTTCTGCGCTGAGCAACAAAGACGCGGACCAGGTCGTTTACTCCTGGAGGCAGGTCGTCTCCAGCCTCACGGCTGAAGCGGACAACGTCAACAACGCGGCCATAGGAGCCGTGTGGCATCTTAAGGGACGTATCACGAACATCGTGTGCCTTAGCACCGAAGATTGCGCGAAGCAGGCGCTCTTCTGCGGTCAGAGCAGTCTCGCCCTTAGGAGTGACCTTACCAACCAGAATATCGCCAGGACCAACCTCAGCGCCGATGCGGATAATACCGTCATCGTCGAGGTTTGCGAGCATGTCCTCACCAAGGTTTGGAATCTCGCGGGTAATCTCCTCAGCACCAAGCTTGGTATCACGAGCATCAATCTCGTGACGGGAAATGTTAACGGAGGTCAGAAGGTCTTCCTGAACAACGCGCTCGGAGACGATAATACCGTCCTCGTAGTTGTAGCCTTCCCATGGCATGTAAGCAACGGTAAGGTTTGCACCAAGTGCCAGCTCAGAATGGTCAACAGATGGACCGTCTGCGATTGGCTGGCCCTTCTCGACCTGCTGTCCAACAGTGACGATTGGACGGTGGTTGATGCAAGTGGACTGGTTAGAGCGCTCGTACTTAGGAAGATCGTAGCGCTGAGAGCCGTGCTCATCGGAGTAGATAACAACGTGAGCTGCGTCAACCTCGGTGACCTCGCCGGCAAACTCTGCGCAAATAAGCTCACCAGAGTCCTGAGCTGCGCGGCCCTCCATACCAGTTCCAACAAATGGAGCGTGGGACTGAATCAGAGGCACTGCCTGACGCTGCATGTTTGCACCCATGAGGGTACGCTTTGCGTCGTCGTGCTCAAGGAATGGAATGAGGTTAGCTGCGACGGAGAGAAGCTGACGTGGAGAAACATCCATGTAGTCAACGTCCTCAACAGGAACCTGTGCAGGTGCACCGAAGGAACCGTCGAAGTCGCGGGTACGTGCAATAACGCGGTCTGCATCAACAATCTTGCCGTCTGCGTCAACCTCAACAAACTTCTTAGACTTAGGGTCAATTGGGGTGTTAGCAGGAGCAATAATGTGATTCTCCTCCTCATCTGCAGTCATCCAGACAATGTCGTCAGAGACAACACCGCCTGTAACCTTACGATAAGGAGCCTCGATAAAGCCGTACTCATTTACGTGAGCGTACAGTGCCAAGGAGCCGATAAGACCAATGTTTGGTCCCTCAGGAGTCTCGATTGGGCACATACGGGAGTAGTGCGAGTTATGAACGTCGCGGACTGCGGTAGGAACGTTGGTACGACGGCTGGAGCCGGACTTGTGTCCTGCAAGACCGCCAGGTCCCAGAGCAGAAAGACGACGCTTGTGGGTCAAACCAGCAAGTGGATTTGCCTGGTCCATGAACTGCGAAAGCTGAGAAGAACCGAAGAACTCCTTGATTGCAGCAACAATTGGACGGATGTTAATCAAAGACTGTGGAGTGATGTCGTCTGCGTCCTGAGATGCCATACGCTCACGAACAACACGCTCCATGCGGCTCATACCAATGCGGAACTGGTTCTGGACCAGCTCGCCTACGGTACGAACGCGGCGGTTGCCAAAGTGGTCAATGTCATCAAGGTGCTTAGACTCATCACCTGCATGCACTGCAAGAAGGTACTGAAGAGCTGCGACAATGTCCTCCTTGGTAAGGACACGAACGTCTGCAGGAATCTCTTCCTCAAGCTTCTTGTTGATCTTGTAACGACCAACACGAGCAAGGTCATAGCGTTGCTCGTTGAAGAAGAGGCCGTCAAGCAGAGAACGGGCAGAGTCAACAGTTGGTGGCTCGCCTGGACGCTGACGACGATAAATCTCGATAAGAGCATCCTCACGTGTGGTTGCAACATCACGCTCAAGTGTGTTGCGAACAACATCGGAATCACCGAGGAGCGAGAGGATCTCGTCATCGGTAACAGCAATGCCAAGTGCACGGAGGAAGACGGTAGCGCTCTGGCGGCGCTTGCGGTCAATGGAGACGACCAGGTGGCCGCGCTTATCAACCTCAAACTCAAGCCATGCACCACGTGCAGGAATGAACTGAGCCTTGTGGACCAGAACACCGTTGTCCATCTCTGACGAGAAGTACACGCCAGGTGAACGAACGAGCTGTGAAACCACAACACGCTCAGAACCGTTGATGATGAAGGTACCGCGCTCGGTCATCAATGGGAAATCACCCATGAAGACAAGCTGCTCCTTCATCTCACCAGTCTCTTTGTTGACAAAACGGACGTCAACAAAAAGAGGTGCTTGATATGAAATGTCTTTTGCACGACACTCAGCCATTGAATTGGCAGGGTCGCCGAACTGATGGTCACCAAAGGTGACCTGCATGGTTCCAGCGCTGTTCTCAATTGGCGAGAACTCAGCGAAGGACTCTGCAAGGCCCTCTCCCATAAAGCGCTCAAATGATTCCTTCTGTACAGAAATCAGATTTGGCAGCTCCATAGCTGCGGGAATCTTACTGAACGTCCTGCGTCCAGTATGCGCCTGAGGCGTGGTGAGGGAAGTCTTTTTAGCGGTAGACACCAGGTTGTCCTCCTTCAAAAGGGTGGAAGGTGGCAATTGTCGCAACCTAGTAATTTAGTCAAGATTTTAATGCGCGTCAACAGAAAAACACTTGATTTTTTAAGACGTTTTGACTATATTATCGCGTTTATGTTTTTCAACTGCACAAACGTTATGTTGCAGGTAAATCCTTGACTAACTCGTCTTTTCTAGTTATGAAGATTTTGTGGAGAAGGTCTACGGAGACAGAAATAGCTTTCGGTGAGCGGCACTCCCCCGCCACGTCGCTTCGCATGGCGCTCCATGCACCCCGAGCGCACGGGTTTCTCGCCAGATGCAGGTACGAGCGCGGCTGCGAGCGTACGGGTTTCTCGCCAGGCACTCCTGACTAACAGTGTGCGCCTGCCTTTTGCTGCACGCGCCTGAAAAGTGCAAAGAATCTGTATTTGAGGCACAGATTCTTTGATGAAAT